>CAZEEG010000064.1:0-33782 GCA_964511065.1 uncultured Pirellulales bacterium
CAGCAAACACCTGTTCGGGAATCTTGGGATCAACGCTCGTTTGACAACTCCCCCAGGCTTTTCGCAGTCTTCCACGCCCTTCAACGTCTTCTGACGCCAAGACATCCCCCATGCGCCCTTGGTAGCTTGACCAACGGTAATCCAGCCCTCTCCAAAACAGAGACAGCTTGATCCCGCGGCAAACTCCCACCCGCCGGCTCACACCGACAGGTGAGTAACGATTGATCCATTTCCAACGACCACAACTCGCTGCCGCCGCTCCGACCAGGCCACCCTCCCGAAAGAAAGAAGCCCGCCCGAAAGCGGAAACAACAACCGTGGCCGCGGCGCTCTCATTGGTCCACCGGCAAACACCGCTTAACGCGGCACTTGCCGTAAGATGCCACTCTACCACAACCAAATTGCCAAAGATCAAAATCGCCTGCGGTCTTCCGCAGACACCAACCAGAAAAACCTCTTTGCACGGCGGCAATTACCGCTGGCCTTTGGCCTCCTGACTGGCCTCGCTCACACGCGAGACAGGGAAGTATATAGATGTCCGTTTCGCGTGTCAAAGGGCCTCGAAGGGAATTTTTTAAAATCCTTCGACAGCTCAGAAACCCCGTAAATCACGACGCTTCTGGCCCCCTCAGACGCGCGGCCCCACAGGGGAGCCGAACACCTCTTCGTAAGTTTGCCCGACAAAGCTTCAACCTGCAAGGGCCTCAACTTCAGGGGCAAACTACGGCGACTCACCAGTCGGCTGACCGATGAGTCGCGAGCCACTCATTCAACCACGATGACGCCTTGGCGTCAACAGGGTCGAGCAAGATTTGGCCGAATCCCTGGGCTGCCTCCGTTCCCTACCGGCCTAAGCCGCCTCGGGCACACGTGCGCCCCGACCAAACCATACGATGGGGCGAGTGTTTGGTTCGGCCGCACAGCCCGCAAAGCTACAGTAAAATCGTACGAATCGCGGGGTTTACCGCGGCCGACGCCCCGATCGGGTGGCGGCGCATGCCGCAGTGGGGCCAAGAATCCGCCCTGAACGGGGGCGGACAATCCGCATTACGAGATGGTCCCTGCGACAGGCGTCCTTCGCGGTGGGCAAGTTGACAGGGATTCTTGCCAAGGACTTGACCGCAGTGGTCGCTATTCGTCGTTCAGGTCCTGCTCGCTCACGATCGCGAATCCCTTGGCGGCGAGCGTCTCCATGGCGACATCGGGATTATCCACCTTCAGAGCAACCACTGGCCGGCCATTGCTTCGCGCAAGCAGTGGATACGTCTGCTGGATATTCACCTCGGCCTGCAACAAAGCCGTGCAAACCCGGAGCAACGGTTGCGGACTCTCTGGCAGTTCAACTCCGATCAGATCGGTTTCGATCAGCGCCAGGCCAGCCCGTTCCAGGATTTCGCGTCCCTGCTCGGGATGGCTCAGTACCAGGCGGAGAAAAGCACACTCGGTGGCTTCGTGGATGGATAAGGCCACCACGCGAACCTGGCTGCCTTCAAACCGCCGCACCACGTCGAGCAGTTGCCCGACCCGGTTCTCAAGAAAGACAGTGAACTGCCGCAAACAGGGCCAATTCCGTCCCCGCATGGTAGAGAAATCGGTGCCCGAACCTTGCCCGACACTCATAGCGTATTCCCCCGGCGGATGCTTCCTTCAGACCCATGTTGCGCCGGGCGGATTTCAACCTCGACGCCGCACCGTAACAATAGAACATTCAGCAACTTAAGTCAACGGCTGCCCATCGGTGGCAGGCCTGGATCGTGGCCCATTGTCAGCCTGTCGCCCCCGTGCTATCGGACGAGCGATTCCACCTTTTGGCGCACGGCCTTGGTCAGACGTTGGCGCGTGCCATGGAAGGTTTCCCAGGGATCGCCAAACTGCTGCAAACGCTGCCTGAGATTGCCCACGTGGTACTGGCCGGAACTCTCCAAGGCCTCCAATTCATCCCAATTTAACGGCGTGGCGACGGGGGCTCGCGGCCGGCTTCGCGTCGAGTAGGAGGCAATCGAAGTCGCCCCGCGCGTGTTGCGAAAGTAGTCGATAAACACTTTGCCCGACCGCAGTTGCTTGCGCATCGTCGCCACGTACTGCTTGGGAGCCGCCCGGACCAGCCCCTGCGCCACCTGCTGGGCGAAACGGCTTGTGTCGTCCCAAGAGGTGCGGCGGTCGATGGGCACCACCACATGCAGGCCCTTGCCGCCAGTGGTCCGCAGGAACGACTTCAATCCCAGTTCTTCCAGAACGGTTCGCACATCCCGGGCGGCTTGTTTGACCTGTTGCCACGGCACCCCTTCGCCGGGATCCAGGTCGAAGACCACCATCTCGGGCCGCTCCAACCGATCGGCCCTGGCGCTCCAGGGATGCATTTCCAACACTCCCATCTGCACCAGCGAGATCAGGCCCGGCAGATCGTCGATCAGCACGTAGAGGCCGGAGCCTTTTTTCTCGCGCACCTCGACGTGTTTTACCGCCTCGGGCAGCGACGGGGTCCAGTGCTTTTGATAGAAGCACGCTTGGTCGGCACCTTCGGGGCAGCGCACCAGCGTGAGGGGCCGGTCCACCACGTAAGGCAGCACCCAATCGGCGATTGACTCGTAGAACTGGGCCAAGTCCGCCTTGGTAATGCCTACCGTTGGATAGAGCACGCGATCGGGGTTCGTCAGGCGTACCCCGGCCACGGTAACCTCTTGCGGCTTCGCAGAACGGCGTTTGCCCTGGGGTGATGAAGCGCGGCCATCGCCGCCTCCGGTCTTCTTGGCCGCTTTGGAAGCCGCGCCGCGGCCTCGCTGCGATTCCCGTTTCGTAGGCGAAGGATGACCGTTGCTGGAAGAGTTTACAGGTCGTTCGAGCACCACCTCTGGAGCCTCCTTATCTTCGCGCAAGCCTTGGAAGGAAGCGTGGCGGAGCACGCCGTCGCTGGTCCAGCCGCCGAATGCCACTTCGGCCACCAGCACCGGTTCCACCCACGTGGCCCCACGGGCGGCGGCGCGCGGCGGAGGCGGCTCAAAGGGACACTCGTCGCGCCGCAGGGTTTTGAGACGGTGACCCAACTGGCGGAGCGATTGCTGGGTGAAACCGGTGCCCACGCGGCCGCAGTAGACAAGCCTTGGGCCATTGCAGTAGCCCAGCAGCAGCGAGCCGAAATCGGTCCGTGAACCTTGCGGCTGTGTATAGCCGGCGATGACAAATTCTTGCCGGCCCTGGCATTTGAGCTTCCGCCAATCCGACGACCGTCCCTGCCGGTACGGAGCCGTGGCCCGCTTCGATACGACGCCTTCCAGCCCATGCTCGCACGCCTGGCTGCGGAACGCGGCCCCTTGGCCGGTGACATGGTCGCTGTAGCGTACCGCGCCGGCATTGCCGGGGTCGTGAGCCAGCAGGAGCTTGGCCAACACCTGCTTGCGGTTGAGCAGCGGCGTTTGCCGGAGATCATGCCCTAACAGGAACGGGGCATCGAATACGTAATACACCAAGTGGCCGTTGCGGCCCTGACGCAGCGAGTTCTGCAGCTTCTGAAAGTGCGGGACACCGTGTTCATCGAGGGCGACCAATTCGCCATCCAGAATGCTTCCCGGCAGGTTCAACTGGGCGATGGCCTCGGCCGTGGCCGCAAAGCGGTCGGTCCAATCCAGGCCACGCCGGGTGACCAGGCGAACTCGGTCGCCGTCGATCCAGGCCAAGAGGCGGTAACCATCGAACTTAAGCTCGTGCAGCCAGTCGTCGCCGCTGGGCGCCTCCGCGGTGAGCGTGGCCAGTTGGGGTACCAGATCATCGGGAAGCGTGGCCGCGACCGCGCCAGCAAGCCCCTTCAAAGTCTTGACCAGGGCCTGGATGTCTGGCCGCGTGGCCGACGGTTTGGCCTGCTGCTTACCGTGGCCCGGCCCCGGGCGGCGTGCCTGTCCCGCCGGGCGGCTGACATCCCAGCGGCGGTCGGCATCGGCGGCGATTTCATCGAGCGTGCGGCCGGTCAGCACGCTGTCGGGCTGGCGGCGCGTCAGGCGGTACTTGTCGCCGGGAACGGCATCGCCATCGCGCTTCTTCATCAGCAACCAGTTCTGGCCTTCCTCGCCCCGCATCCGCACCAGGGCCCAGCGCCCGCGCAGCTTCTCTCCCGCTAAGCGAAACTTGAGGTTGCCGCGGCGATAGCCGGCCCGGGGATCGCCCTCGGGCTGCCAGATGCCGCGATCCCACACCATCACGGTGCCGCCGCCGTACTCGCCCTGCGGAATGATGCCTTCAAAGGTGGCGTACTCCAGCGGGTGATCTTCAACCTGTATGGCCAGCGATTTGACCGCCGGATCGAGGCTGGGGCCCTTGGGCACGGCCCAGCTCAATAGCACACCGTCGAGTTCCAGGCGGAAGTCGTAGTGCATCTGCCGTGCGGCATGCTTCTGCACCACGAACTGCCAATGGCCGATTGCACGTTGTGCGCCGCCCGACGGTTCGGCCGTCTTGGAGAAATCCCGTTTGCGTCGGTACGTTTCCAGGGCCATGGCGGCTTCGAAGTTTGACCGTTATCCTTCGCCTCCTTGGGCCTCGGTTTCGCGGGCGCATTGAATGCAAACGGGCGTTTGGGGTAGGGCATCCAGGCGAGCTTCGCCGATTTCCTTCTCGCACCGCACGCAGATGCCGTAGCTGCCGGTGCGAATCCGCTCCAAGGCGCCATTCACCTCGTCCAATTCTTGCCGCAAGGTCTGGCTCACGGCCACCGAGGCATCAAAACCCTCGCTCGCGTGATCGCCTGTGTGGTTGGGAACGTTGGACAATTCGCCGGGGATGTTGACCTGTTGAGCCGTGGCTTCTTCGTTTCGCTCAATCTCGATCTCCAACCGGGCTTGCATTGCCAACAGGCGATCACGGAGCTGGTCGAACTGGGCCGTTTTCATGGTGAGTCTTCCTGAATGCCATCAATGGATTTCATCATCTTCGTTCGTGGGGGGGCCTGGAGCGTTTGCTCAACCGCCGTAAGGCGGAGGCACGCAGTGGTTGGTTCGCCAGGTGATCCAGCGCTCCCCGCGCCCGGGGGCCACATTTGGCCCCTCGCTCCGCTATAGCGGACAGGTCTGGAACAACGGATCGGTTCTGGCGCCGCCGGCTCAAAGCATCCATGCCTTAATGGCTGTCGACATACTGCTCGACAAATTTCTGAATCTCCGGGTGATTGCATTCGAAGCCGGCCTGCTTGGCCTGCTGCAGGGTTTCCTTGCCGGACCACCCTTGCTCCACCGCGCAATGCATCATGGCAAACGCGCCCGCCCTGGTACCCTTGGCGCAATGGACGAAGACGGGCCGCTCGAGCGCGGCCAGAAACTGGCGGAAATCGTCCACCTGCTCGGGCCGCATTTGATCGGTCAGCACGGGCAGGTGGACGTATTCCATGCCCTGGTTGCGCACCAGCTTCGCTTCGTTCTCCGGAGCCAGCGATTCGTCTTCCTCGTTGCTGACGCGGAGGTTGATGACGGTCCGGATGCCCTGGCTGGCGAGCTGTTCAAACTCCTCGGCCTTGGGCTGCGGCCCCACGTAGATGCCGGCGCTAATCTGTTTCATCTGGGTTTCAGTCGTCACGGGAGGCAATCCTTTCAAACAGGTCCGAATGGTTGGTTGGTGGCCGGCCCATCGCAGGTTTTTGGGACAGGTCGCACCAGCAGGCGCATGCCACGTTACGCATGGACCTAGTGATCGCGGCTGCGTTCGGGCTGCGGACCATGCCAAACGATGTTGGCATGCTGCTCGATGGCATGGCGGACGGCTTCGGCCCCGGCGCCAGTGGGAACTTCTTCCAGCAGTTTCGCAAACTGCGGCGCTATCAAGTGCCATTCCGCCTGGTCGTATTGAACATGAACCAGGTCCTCGACGGCCGGTTCAAAGCTACGGTCCTCGCGGACTGAAAATTCCGAAGCTGCTATCCGCCGTAGCTGTGACTTGATTCGCTCCAGCATGGTGTCTCTTCCTTCACCGGGGGGAAGTGCGGCAAGCGCACGCCGTGGCATGAGGCCCTGGGCGGCCCAAGCACCCGAAAGTGGTTGTGCAGGTGCTGTGCCAACCGGTTGTGAAGCGTCCCGAATCGGCCGTTTCCCGTCGCAGGTATGTGCCATTTCGTCGCCCTCCGCACCACGACCGCAGGGGAATACGGCCCCAGGGGAATGCGGAGTCGCCGTCTCACCGTCGGTGTGATCGTTCGGCAAGCCGTGTCATACCGGGCAAGTAGCCCTCACGCGAAGCCGCGGGCACAAGGCGGCAACCGCCTCGATCCGTGCCCCCGGTTACCCCCCGGCCACGTTGGCACAGTGTTTGCCCCCGTTGAGTCGCTTAGAAGTCAGGAGCGTGTAACACAATTTGCCCCGTACCCAGGAGATGAGTGATGCAGAAGATTACGGCCGAGGAACTGAAACAAAAGCAGGAACGCGGCGAGGACTTCTTGTTGATCAACACGCTTTCAGAAGATGCGTTCGACGAAACCCACATCCCGGGCGCCATCAACATTCCGCAGCAGAGCGATGACTTCGTTCAGCGTGTGGAACAGCGTGCGGGCTCGAAGGACAAGCCCATCGTGGTGTACTGCGCCAAGAAGGATTGCACCTCGTCGCTGCAGGCCGCTGAGAAGTTGGAAGCGGCCGGATTCCGCAACGTGATGGACTTTGAAGGCGGGGCCGACGAGTGGAAGTCGGCAGGCATGGAACTGGTCTCGCACGGTGCCTGAACGCCGCTGGGGACATCCATAGCGCCCAGCACTTTAGGCGCACGGCGCTTATTGGAGAACGGCGTCATTCCGTGCCGCCGCCACACAACCTGCCAGCCACAGGCCAGGGGCGCGCTGCCTGGGCAGCGCGCCCTTTTTGCTGCGCACGCTTCGCCACACGAACGCTTGATGGCCGATGGTGGTCGATCGCGGGTTACGGCCGCGTGCACGGTTGGAGCGCCTTTCGCCGGGGGGTGCGGGCGACCCAATCACTGGCTTCTCCAGCCGGTCCGCGGGGACTATCATGGGGGGACCATCCAACACGGGCCTGGCCAGCAGCGCTACCAACGCCTCGCCGGCTGCGCCCACCCTACGTTCTAACCGCACGTCAGCGCCATGCCTTTACGCCATCGCACGTGTCAGCCGTTGTGGCGGTACGTCCTTTCGGCGGGTGTGTTGCTCTTGGGGCAATCCACGGCCCATGCGCAACGCAATCTCACCGACATCCCCGAGCCCAACCCGGACAGGGAACTCCAATCGTTTCAGGTTGCCGAAGGTTTCGAAGTCAACTTGTTCGCGGCCGATCCACTGTTGGCCAAGCCGATCCAGATGAACTGGGACGCCGAAGGCCGGCTTTGGGTGGCATGCAGCGAAACCTACCCCCAAATCGAACCCGGCATACCGGCCAACGACAAGATCATCGTGCTGGAAGACCGCAATGGCGACGGCCGGGCCGACCGCTCACACGTGTTCGCCGATGGGTTGCTGATCCCCACCGGTATCGAGGTGGGCGATGGCGGTGCCTACGTGGCCGGCAGCACCGAACTGCTGCACCTGAAGGATACCGACGGCGACCTGAAGGCCGACGTGCGCAAAGTGGTGCTCTCGGGCTTTGGTACCGAGGACACCCATCACATCTTGCATACCTTCCGCTGGGGGCCCGATGGCTGCCTGTACTTCAACCAGTCGATCTACATTCACAGTCACATTGAGACACCGCACGGCGTCCGGCGGCTGGGCGGCGGCGGCATCTGGCGGTTCGAGCCCGATTCGCTGAAGCTCGATGTTCTGGTGAAAGGCTTCGTCAATCCCTGGGGCCATCACTTCGGCCGCTACGGAGCCCAGTTTGCCACCGACGGTGCGTACGGCGAGGGCATCAATTACTTGTTCCCCGGGGCCACCTATGTTTCCTCCCCAGGCGCTCGGCGGATCGTCAAAGGGCTCAATCCCGGCTCGCCCAAGCATTGTGGGCTGGAGATCATCAGCGGCCGCCACTTTCCCGACGATTGGCAAGGCAACGCGATCACGGCCGATTTTCGCGGGCACCGTGTCTGCCGGTTTGTACTCAGCGAAGACGGTTCGGGCTTTGCCTCGCGGGAGCAGCTTGAACTGATCAAATCGACCCACGTGGCGTTTCGCCCCGTGGATATTAAGATGGGCCCCGATGGCGCGCTGTACATCGCCGATTGGTACAACCCCATCATCCAACACGGGGAAGTCGATTTTCGCGATGAGCGTCGCGACCGCCAGCACGGCCGCATCTGGCGCGTCACCTACAGGGGGCGGCCGCTGGTGGAGCCTCCCAGGCTCCAGGGCGTGCCGACCATCCAATTGCTCAACGCGCTGGCCGCTCCCGAGGAATGGACGCGGCAGCAGGCACGGCGGCTGCTCAGGGAACGCGGCCCGGAAATTCTGCCGGACGTGCAGCAGTGGCTGGCCGACCTCGATCGTCGCGCCCCCAACTACGATGCCTGCCGGTTAGAAGCGCTCTGGCTGTACCGGGCTTTGCGCCGTATCGAACCGGACCTGCTGGCCGACTTGGCGCGCAGCCCCAACCCGCAGGTCCGCGCCGCCGCTGCCCGGATTCTGGGCGACTGGCAACATCAACTGCGGCGGAGCCACGAGTTATTTGCGCTGCTGGTTCATGACGAACATCCGCGCGTGCGGCTGGAAGCGGTCACGGCGCTGGCGGGCAGCCGCGACCCCAAGGCCGTGGAACTGGCGATGCAGGCCCTGGATCATCCGGTGGACCGGTTCCTCGACTATGCGCTCTGGAATACGGCCCGGGCGCTGGAACCGATTTGGGTTGCCGCCTTGAAGCGTGGCGAGCTCTCTTTTGAAGGCCGAACCGCACACCTGACGTTCGCCCTGGAAGCTGCCGGTTCGCCCGGCGTGATTGAACCGCTGATGCGTCTGCTGCGCGAAGACCAGATTCCCCAACAGCAGCAGGCCGGGGTTCTGTCGCTGGTGGCGGCGCTGGGCAGCGGGCGCGAATTGCAAACCGTGTTTGAACTGGCATTGGAGGACGAACTGCCCCTGGACACGCGGGCGCAATTGTTCGATGCGCTGGCTGAAGCGGCCCTCCGCCGCAAGGTCAAACCGCTTCGTATGCTGACCGAGGTCGTCACGCTGCTGGAAGACCAGCAGCAGCCTGAGCCGCTCCGCGCCGCGGCAGCCCGGGCTGCCGGCGCCTGGAAGGTGCGTGAAGCTTCCGACGTGCTGGCGCAATTGGCAACCGGCATGGCGACTTCGCCCAGGCTACGGCAGGTGGCGCTGGAAAGCCTCCTGCGGCTCGATCCGCAGCAAGCGGCCAGCATCTGCCGCTCGATCGTGGAAAGCGACGACTTCCCCGCTGAGGTCCAAGCGCTGGCCGTGGCAGCCTGGGCGGAACTGACCCCGCAGACAGCGGCCCCAAGCGCCGTAGAAGTCCTGGCCGGTAACCCGGAAGAACAAGCGGTCGACCAGATCTTTGCCGCGTTCCTGACCAAGCGGGCAGGGCCCGAAGCGCTCCAGCAGGCGCTGGCAGGGCAGCGGCTCCCGGCCGACGTGGCCAAGCTGGGCTTGCGCCTGGTGCGCAGTACCGGCCAGGCGCACGAACCGTTGGTCGAAGCGCTCAAGGCGGCGGGCAACATTACCTCCGGCCCCATCCAACTAACGCCCGCGGAAATGCAGGCCATGGTCGACGCCGTGCTCACCCAGGGCGACCCGGCCCGGGGCGAGGCCGTCTTCCGCCGCAAGGACCAGCACTGTTTCAAGTGCCACGCCATCGGCGGGGCGGGTGGACGGGTTGGTCCCGACCTGGTGAGCCTGGGCGCCAGCGCGCAGATCGACTACCTGATCGACTCGCTGCTGCAACCCAACAAGGCGGTCAAGGAGAACTACCATTCGCTGGTCGTCGCCACCGACGACGGCCGCATCTACACGGGCATCAAGGTCCGCCAGACCGACCGCGAGTTGATTCTCCGCGATGCGGAAGACCGCGACATCGCCATTCCGCTGGATAGCATCGAGCAGCAGGCGCCCGGTGGCTCGCTGATGCCCTCTGGGTTGTCCGACAACCTCACGCGGAGCGAACTGGTCGACCTGGTGCGGTTCCTTTCGGAGTTGGGCAAGGTCGATAGCGATTACTCCATTTCGCAGGCGCGGTACGTGCGGCGATTTGAAGTGCTGGAGCCCACCCCCGAAGCCCTCTACGTTCTTCGCCGTACCAGCTTTCAAAGCCTGACGGACAACCACGGCGAGTTTCTGTGGGTGTCGCGGTACAGCAAAGTTTCCGGAGATTTGCCGCTGGAAGATGTTCCGGCGGCCAAGATTCCCAGCCGAGCCGGCACGTTTGGCTTCGTCCGGATGGAGTTCAACGTCTCGACACCCGGCAAGGCAACCCTCAAGTGGAACAGCACGGCCGGTCTGACGGCTTGGCTGGACGGTGTCCCGCTGGACCTGGACGACGAAACCACCATCGACTTCGCCCGGGGGCATCGCCGCCTGGTGCTGGCCGTTAACATGGAGCAGCGGAAGGACCCGCTGCGGTGCGAACTGGTGGACGTGGCCGATTCGCCGGCACAGGTGCAGATCGTCTCCGGCAAGTAAACGCGCCAAGACATGCCTCACCCCGACCCAACTTCCAAGTTGAGCACACTGGACCGCTGGCACATGCGCCGGGCGTTGGAACTCGCCGCGCGCGGCCAGGGAGCGGTGGAACCCAACCCCATGGTGGGCTGCGTGGTCGCGCACGGGGCGGAGGCCATTGGGGAAGGCTGGCACCGGCGGTTCGGCGGACCGCACGCGGAAATCGAAGCCCTGCAAGTGGCCGGGCCGCGCGCGGCCGGGGCCACGCTGTATGTAACCCTGGAGCCGTGCTGCCATCAGGGCAAGACGCCGCCCTGCACCGATGCCATCGTCGCCGCCGGCATTCGCCGCGTGGTGACTGCCATGGCCGACCCATTCCCGGAGGTTAGCGGACAAGGCCTCCAGCGGCTGGAGGCGGCCGGCATCGAAGTCGCTTGCGGATTATTGGAGGAGAAAGCCCGCGAGCTGAACGCCCCGTACCTCAAGCGGTTGGCGACGGGGCGGCCCTGGGTGATCGCCAAGTGGGCCATGACACTCGATGGCAAGATCGCCAGCCGCACCGGAAGCAGTCGCTGGATCAGCAGCGAAGCCAGCCGGAGCGAGGTCCACACGCTGCGGGGCCGGATGGATGCCATCCTGATCGGCAGCCGTACCGCCGCGGCCGACGATCCGCTATTGACCGTACGGCCGCCCGGCCTGCGCACGCCGCTGCGCGTGGTGTTCGATAGCCAAGCGGTCCTCGCCACCAGCAGCCGGCTGGTCACCACGGCCAGGGAAACGCCGGTGCTGGTTGCCGTGGCGGCCGACGCGCCTCCGGCGCGCTGCGCCGAACTGGAAGCCGCCGGTTGCGAGCTGCTGCGGTTGCCGGGCGAGAATCCCAGCGAGCGCCTGCTGGCCCTACTCGATGAACTGGGAAACCGCCAGCACACCAACCTGCTGGTCGAGGGCGGCGGACAACTGCTGGGCGGGTTATTCGACCTGAAGCAGATCGACGAAGTTCACGTCTTCATCGCCCCCAAGCTGATCGGGGGCGGAACGGCCGTTTCACCGCTGGCCGGGGTGGGCCGGGCCGATATGCCGACCGCCCAGGGCTTTCAAAGCGTGGAAGTCAAGCAGCTTGGGCCCGATGTCTACATCCGCGGTCGCCTCGCCGCCGAGTAAGCATCTGCGGCGCTTGCGGTCCATGGTGCACCGCCCACGCAGCCAGCAGCAGATACCCGCGGTACCGCTATCGCTGCGCGGGGGCTTGTTCCGGCCGCAGCACGACGGTGCGCAGGTTATCGGTGCCCGAACCGCTGGGAACAACGTGCAGCCGCACACCGAACCGCGGATCGACGCTGCTGAGTACCCGTTTGAGGTCGTCGATCCGACCGATCGAACTGCGTTCGATACCGCTGATAATGTCGCCGCGGCGGAGCCGGCCGGCAGCAGGTCCGCGAGGGTCGACGTCGGTCACGATCAGTCCTCGGACACCGTTCTCCAGTTGCAGTTCGCGGGCGACATCGGGCGTAAGGCCGATCACGGCCAGGCCCAGTTCGGGCAGTTCCCAGCGCGGGTCGCGGAGTTGTTCAAGCTGGCTGCTTTGCTGGAGCAGTTTGCGGTTGCCCAACCGCACGTTCACGTCTTGCCGTTGGCCATCGCGGAGCACCGTCATGATGACTTCTTCGCCGGGCAGGTTCATGCCCACCAGGTTCACCAGGTGAACGTCGCTTTCGACGGGAATGCCGTTGAATGCCAGCACTACGTCGCCCACGCGCAGGCCGGCGGCAGCGGCAGGGCTGTTTTGTGTCACGCCGGAGATGCGGGCCCCCTGCTGCCGGGGCAGCCCCAGTTGCGCGGCGGCGGCGGCACCAAAGCGGGAATCGAGATTCACACCCAGGAAGGCCCGGTTGACCTCGCCCGTGGTAATCAACTGGCGAGCGACAAACATGACCATGTTAATCGGGATGGAGAAGCCAATGCCCTCGTTCCCTCCAGAACTGCTGGCGATGGCCGTGTTGACGCCGACGACTTCGCCCCGCATGTTGATCAGCGGCCCGCCGCTATTGCCGGGATTGATGGCCGCATCGGTCTGAATGAAGTCCTGGAAACGGATTTCATCGCCGCCCAGTTCCAGGTCGCGGCGTCCCTTGGCGCTGACAATGCCCAAGGTCACGGAGCGGCTCAACCCAAAGGGGCTGCCAATCGCCAGCACGAAGTCGCCGATTTGCACGTTATCGCTGTTGCCAATCCGGGCCGAAGTCAACCGCCCCGCGGCCAGTTGCAGCACGGCGATGTCGGTATCGGGATCGGAGGTCACGGTCTGCGGCGTCAATTCGCGGCCGTCGTCCAACCGGATCAGGATGCGTTCCAGATCGGCATCCTTGATCACGTGGCGGTTGGTGACCACGTAATACCGCTCACCGTGTTCGATGATGATGCCGCTGCCGGCCTCCTCTACGAACCGCGCTCCGCCCACTCGCGCATTCTGGCTGCGCTTCTTGGCGTCGATGTGAACGATGAAGGGGCTGCTCAACTCGACCACGTTCCGCAGCAACCGGCTCTGCTGGTCGAACAACTCAGCATCGCGCTCGACGGCAGCGTAGCGGTCCTGGCGGCTATCGACGGCAGGTTGCGCGTTGAGGAGTTTCCACGGGCCTTCCAGCGCGGTCGCCCCGAGCATCATCCCCACCACCAAGCACGAACCGGCGAACACGTAGCTTTTACGTCGCACCTGTTTTCCTCCGCACAGTAACGAGCCGGGATCGAGCAGCCCCGCCGAGCGCGGCGGAAACCGTCACCGCGGCCCGCAGTCCAGCCGCGGCAACCCATGGCAACACGTCGCCGATCGCCCCGCTGGGAACAGCCCGTCCTGACTCGTCTATCGGCTACAACCATCACCAACCTAAAGATTGGCGCCACCTCAGCCGGAAGAAAAGCAGATTCCACCCTCAGCAGTGCTGCCACCGACAGCGGGGGGCAAGCCAAGCGCCGCACCACGCGGCACGCCGTGGCGGAAGCGCGGAAGAGAAAAAACCAGACGCCCCCCAGAAACAGTCGCCGCCCGATATGTGCCGGCGCGGAGTTACCGTTGGTCCGGCCTTGAGACGAAGGTGCGATGAAGAGCGGCTACCGCGTAATATTGCTTGGATTACGTAATTTCTTGGATTACGTAGGCTGTTGGGCTTCCCACAGCCCTGCGCATCCCAAGATCGCCAGGTACGCGCACCAAAAAACAGTCGCCGCCCGATGCCTGTTGAGGCACCGGGCGGCGACAAGCTGAATTTGCTGTTGGCTGAACTCGTTGTTGTTGGCAGGCGGGGGTCGAATGCGGGAAGCTTGCCAACTGCGGGGGGCGGTCAACCGACGCGCGATGGGTCAGACATCGACTTCTAACTCGTTGATGCTCAGGTCGTTGTCGCCGTCGGTATCGAGCACGCGGTCCCAGTTGGCACCACTATAACCGTGGTAGCCGCCTTCCAACTCCGACTCGCGCTGGCAACCGATGCACAGCGTGGCATACGGCAGCGCCTTCAACCGCATGATCGGGATCGGCTCGTCGCACCGCTCGCAAATGCCGTAGCGACCGGCTTCCACCTGCTCCAGGGCATTTTCGATCTGGGCCAGTTCGCGGCTTTCAGCCTCGGCAAGCTGCGAGTTCAGTTCGTTCTGCGCAGAATCGAGCGCGGCGTCGATCACATCGCCCGCAGTCTGCTCCTTTAAACCGTTGAGCAGGCTCAAATCGCCGGCCAGCGCCTGGCGCAACGCTGCTCTACGCTTCAGCAACAACTTCTTCAAGTTGGCAATCGAATCTTTACGTGCCATGTGATGCACCTTTTCTCTCTCTGTTCCCTGGCGGCCGCCAGAACAGGCGGCCAGCAGGCAGGGATGGGGGGGATTGTTGACCTCCCAATGGTTCCGGAGAACCCGGCGTTAGGCAGGTCACGGGGGGAATCAACGACCACCGCTTTCTGCGGCTGCCGTCAAATTCGGCAACCAAACTATAGTACGTACGATTATCGTGGTGGATCGCGCAGCGGCGAATTACGGCCGGAGTCACTCCGGAGACGCGGGCGTGAGCCATAAGTAACGTATGCTCAATGCTTTATACTGCCCGCACACCACCAGCACGCCCGGGGGGATCGCAAAAAATCGTAGGATTTTAAGGATCAGGACACCTTGTAATTGGGTGAGGATCGTGCTAGCCGCGCCCACCTTTTGGGCGGTCTTGCGACAACTTAACAGACCGTGGGCACTCCAGGGGGTGTGGGTGGTCTGGAAACCATCTACCCGGCCACGTTTTGCCGCTTTCAACCTCACCGCGACGGTTTCGCCTGCCGCTACCCCACGGTTTGACCGCAGCCAGACTGAACTGGCCACGCTTTGCGACTTTTGAGGCTCGCCGCGACCATGTCATCGCCTCGCTCGGCCTGCATATCTGCCCCAGGCGTGCCAGGCGTTTACGACGTTTCAAGCTCGCCACGACCATTTCGACAGCTTCCACCTATTTTTGTGGCCGGCAAGGTTGCGGCGTTTTGACTTTGCCCCTGCAGAAAGCTATACGCCTCTGGAAGATGTGCGCTCCCTCGCTTTACGTTCGTTGCCACACCAGTCGGATCGCCTTGTTGTAAGAGGAAGACCATGGCAGTTACCGATGCGGCCGCCGCCCCTGTCGCCATCGAAGGGCACCTTGCCTTTCGCGTGGTCGGGCGCCGCTCCGTGCCGATCGTGCGTCTTCGCTCCTTGCCCTGCACCATCGGCGCAGGCGAGCGATGTACGCTGCGACTGCGGGGAGCCGGAATCGCGCATCTCCACTGTGGCATCACCTCCCTGGACCACCAGATCATTGTCCAGCGGCTGGCCGTCGATACCTGGCTCAATGGGCGCAGCTTCCGCAGCGCACCGTTAAAGCAGGGCGATATCCTCAGAATCGGACCCGTCGAACTGGAGGTCATCGAACTCCCCATGGTTCGGCGGATTCCCGAAAACGCGAATCCTGGCCATCGTGAACTGCCCGAGCAACCGTCCCACACCCCCTCACCGCCGGTAGCCACCAGTGCCGAGGTTGAAGGTGCGTCCCCGCCCGCCGATTCGCTTAGCGGGGAGAACACCAACGGCGTTACAGCCGACGAACCGCCGACCGCTCCGACCGCGCAACCGCTCGATACCCCATCGCCGGCCAGCCATCACGGGGACACCGCCGGCGGCGAAGCCTCGGGCGCGCAACCCGGCGGCAGCGCGCCGCCCGAACCAACCGCCGAGCAGGCGTTCCAGGCGCTCCAAGCCCTTCAGTCCCAACTGGACAAGATCGCCCAGCGTGTGGAGTCGGTCGATCAACCGGCATCGCCCTCGCACGAGCAGTTCGAGGCCGCCATCCGGCAATTGGAAAACCACCTCAACGACCTGGACCAGCGGCAACTGGCCGACGCCAACTTACGCGCCGTCTGGCAACAGGAGCTGGAACAGCGCATCAAGGAGTTGTGCGAACAACAGCATGTCGACGCAGAACGCCAGGCACGCTGGCAACAAAGCCTCGAACAGCGCATCCAGAGCCTGTGCGACCAGCACCATACCGACTCCAGCCAGCGGACAGCCTGGCAACAGGAGTTGGAAGAGCGCCTAACCAGAGCGCTTGAGCAGCACAACACGGACTCCAGCCAACACGCCGCCTGGCAGCAGGATTTAGAAGAACGCTTCACGAGTGCGCTTGAGCAGCACAATGCCGATGCCAACCAACGGGCCGCCTGGCAACAGGAATTGGAGCAGCGACTAAAAAGCCTGGATCAGCAGCAGCAGGCGGAACTGGCGCGTTGGGAAGATTGGCGGCAAGAGTTGGTCGCCGGCACCGATCAGACAGCGGCCCGGCTGCAACTGATCGAGGATTGTCTCCAGCGGTTGGACCATCGCCAGCAGCAAGCCGACAGCGAGCACCAGCAGATCGAGGGCGATCTGACGCGGCTCTTGGAGAACCTGACGGGCCAGAGTTCCCGCCTGGACAGCCAGTTGGGCCAGCTTGAGCAGCAGCGCGGCGCCTTTGCGGTCGAGATGCAGCATTGGCTGGAGGAGCAGCAATCGTTCCGCCAGGCGTTTGCGGCGTGGAGCGAGCAGTTCACCCGACACCAGGAGCAGTTGGAGAGTCAGCGGCGCGAACTGGATGAACTGCGCGGCCAATGGGCGAACCAGCAGCAACAGTTTCGCGAGCAGCTTGAAGCCCAAACCCAGCAGCTTCAGCAACGTTACGAGCAGTTGGAGGAGGAACGCCGCGAGCTTTGGGAACAAGCGCGCGAAACGTGCCAGGCATCGGAAGCGGCGATGGCTCGCTGGGAGCAGCGGCTCCAGCAAACCGATGCGGCCCTGGAGCAGGTGGAAAGCCGGCTGTCCGCGCTGATTCACAGCCAGGAAGCCTGGGCCAACCAGTTTGCCACGCACGAACACACGGTCGCCCAGCGGCTCGATGAGCTCGAAGCCCGGCAAAAGGAGTATCGCGACCTCGACACCGCATTTCGGGCTGAACTGCACGCCTGGCAGGAACAAACCAGCGAGGCGGGTAGCGACGTTGCCGCGAGGCTCAGGGCACTGGCCGACCAGGTCTCGCAACTGAGCCAACGGCAGCAGGCCGGCGACGACGACCTTCAAGCATTGCGGCAGCGCTTGCTCGAATCGCAGGAACAACTCACCGCGCAGGCGGCCGAACTGGAACGCCGCTACGAAGCCGGCCACGATGCCCAGGCGCAGCGGCTGGATGCCGTGCAGGAGCAGATCGAGCGTCAGGCTCAGCAGCCAGCCGCTTATGCCGAGCTGGCGCACCGGATCGAGCAGTTGCAGTCGCAGCTTGACTCCTTGCACGCGGCCACGGATCGCGCCGTCCAGGCCGAGGCGCCCGGTGCCGGCGTAGCCGACGCCGCTGAAGCAACGGCCAATGAGGAAGCGACCACCGCCAGCGAGCAGGCTGCCGCCACGGAGCCGCACCTGGCCGAGGCAGCATCCCCGAGAGAGGAAGCATCCCCGGGAGAGGAAGCCGCGGCCACCCTCGATCGTGCGCCGTCAGAGAATGACACGGATGATACTGCTGATACTGCCCCACACGATGAAGCGGCCAGCGGCGACCCATACTGGCAGACGCGGCAGCGGCTGGTTGCCTTGGGCATCCTCGCGGCCGACGACGAAACGCTGTCTGACGATGAAGCACCGCCCGCTGGCGAACCGGCCGAAGAACGGCTGCACCTGCACCAGGAAGAAACCGCAGACGAGGCCCCGGCATCCCCCCAGGATGAACCGACGGCCGCGGACGCCGCCCCCTGCCAGGTAGCCGGTTCCGACGTTCAGAGCGCCAGCAGCCACGATCGTAGCGGTCATGATGCTACCGTCCACGATGCCGACGATTTCAGCATCTCGGAACCCGTGGACGACAGGTACGGCGAGGCTGGCATCCAGGGCAGCGCCAAAACAGAACACGACGCTGAAACGCCCGGCGGCATGGAGCCATCGCCGACAGACGACGACTCCACCAATCAGGCCGAGCCCAGCGAGGCCCATGAAGAATCGGAGGCAGACGCGGCCCCTCCACAGGCAGTCGCCGCGCAGCCAGTCGCCGAAGAATCAGCGGCCGAGTTGCTCAAACGGTTAGGCATGTATCCCGACTCCGATTCAGACGAGGAGGAATCGGCGGAGCAAGCCCAGGCCTGGCAGGCTCAACCCGAAGTGTCGCACTCCGACCGGCCGCAGCAGCCAGCCAGCACCGAGGCGGAAGAAGGCGACGAGGACGTTTCCGTCGAAGATTACATGTCGCGGCTCTTGGCTCGGATTCGAGGCCAGGAATCGCCGCCGGTCCCCGTGTATCAACCCGCATCCCCGCAGCAGGAGAAGGTTGACCCACCCGCCAGGGCGCTCCCGGAAGGCAGCCAGGAATCGGAGTCGGCATCCGAGGAATCGTATGCTCCACGGCATCGGGCCCCGGAGCTGAACAAGAACATGTCTGCGATGCGGGACCTGGCGAACCGCAACGCCCGCGAGGCGCTGGACACTCATTCCCGGCGGCAACTCAAGAACGACTCGGTGGTCACCCTGAGCGTGGCGATCGTGGCAATGCTGGCGTCGTTCGTGCTGATGTGGCTTTCGACCCAAAGCCAGGGCATGTTCACCTACTGGCTGTCGCTCATCGCGTTGGTGATCGCCGGCATCTGGGGAATCAAATACCTGTACATGACCGGCCAGCTTTACGCCCGAGCGGGCGACGACGAAGACGACGAGGACGAAGACGACGAAGCCTACGACGACGAGGAAGCTTAAGGTTTGCCCCTCGCCGTAGGGTCGGTTTGACTGTCTGAATCCAACCTATGGCCCGCGCACGCACGCCGTAGGGTCGGTTCTACCGGCAGCGAACCACAAACACCCGCGTATCGCGCCCCGCTCGCAGTGCCGCACACACGTTGTACGCCCCACGCCACCCGCATTGCGTCCGACAATTGGCGGACGTGCGGGCCTTACGGAGTCACACCTTGGCCGCGGACCAGGCCCGGTTGCACGTCGATATCCAGCGAGGCAACCCGACCGGCTTTCAACAGTTCCACGGCAATGGCGCCCATCACGGCGTTATCGGTGCAAAGGTTTAGCGGCGGCACAATGACTTCCACTTGACGCCGCTCGCAGGCGGCGACCAGTTGCTCGCGAAAGGCCCGGTTGGCGGCCACGCCGCCACCGACGCACAACCGCTGGGCCCCGGTTCGCTCCAGGGCCTGCAGCGACTTGCCCACCAGCACATCGACCACGGCCGCCTGAAAACTGGCGGCAATGTCGGCCACTTGTTGCGGCGAAAGGTCCACCTGGGCCGGATCGCCGCCCGGCCCGGCAATCGCGTACCGCACCGCGGTCTTGAGACCACTGAAGCTGAAATCCAGCCGGCCGCGGTTATCGAGCATCGGGCGCGGAAACGCATACTTCTTGGGGTCGCCGGTGGCCGCCGCGCGTTCCATGGCCGGCCCGCCCGGAAACCCCAACCGCAGCATGCTGGCCACTTTGTCGAACGCTTCGCCGGCGGCGTCGTCGATGGTTGAACCCAACAGCGTGAAATCCACCGCGGTAGGGCAGTCGTAAAGGCTCGTATGCCCCCCGCTGACGATGAGCGCCGTACACGGAAATACCTCGCGGCCTGCCGCGATCCGGCAGGCGTACACGTGGGCCTGCAGGTGATTGAAGGCTACCAGCGGCACGTCCAGCGCCACGGCCAGGGCCTTGGCCGCGCATAGTCCCACCAGCAGCGACCCGGCCAGGCCCGGGGTGGTGGCCACGGCCACGGCGTCCAGCTCGTGCAAACCGACCTTGGCCTGCGCGAGTGTCTCGTCGATGACCGGCAGAATCCGTTCCAGGTGCGCCCGCGAGGCAATCTCCGGCACCACGCCGCCGAACCGCTCGTGCAGCGCCGTTTGCGATGCCACCACGGAGCCCAGCACTTCCAACTGATCGGTGACAACGGCCGCCGCCGTTTCATCGCAGGTCGATTCCAACAAGAGCAGTTTCATCGCAGACGCTAATTCAAGGAAAGGTTGAGTTGGGCCGCGGCCCCGGCAACTCCAGTCGCTCATTCTGGACGACATCCCCCGGCACGCGAAGGGGGGGCCGCCCGTTTCGTCTCCATCTCCCCCCGCCGCGCGTGGCGACTTCCGCCGTTGGTCGAACCGGCCTCCTTGCGTTATGCTCCCGGATGGAAGGGGCGGCCGGTGACGAGTCGGCAATCACCGCACCGCCGCCTGAAGGCTGGATCACCGAGGAAGGAGCCACGCGCGTGTCGCAGTTGATCATAAGCGTGTCGGGCCTGCGAGGCATTGTTGGAGAAACGCTCACGCCGGAAGTCGCTTCGCGCTACGTTGCGGCTTATGCCGATTTCGCTCCGGCGGGGCCGATCGTGGTGGCCCGCGATGGACGCGCCAACGGCCGCTGGCTGGTGGACGTGGTCGCCGGCACGCTGGCCGCCGCCGGGCGCGATGTCCTGGATGCCGGCGTGGCCGCCACGCCCACCGTCGGCGTGCTGGTGAGTGCCAAAGGGGCCGCCGGGGCCATCCAGGTTTCGGCCAGTCACAACCCGGCCCCTTACAATGGGCTAAAGCTGTTCTCCCCGGCCGGGCAGGTGCTCGACGCCGAGGCCGGCCAGCAGGTTCTGGATCGTTATCACCAGGGCCGCGCCACCTGGGCCGCCAGCCAGCAGGTGGGCACCCGTTCAACGCTGGACGATCCGCACGGTGCGCACCTGGAACGGGTGCTCGCGGCGGTGGATGTCGAGGCCATCCGGCGGCGACGTTTCCGCGTGCTGCTCGATGCCAACCACGGTTCCGGCGGGCTGCTCGGTCGCCGTCTGCTGGAAGCCCTGGGCTGCGAGGCCACCATCCTCGGCGAAGAACCTTCCGGTCACTTTGCCCACGAACCAGAACCCACGGAGGAAAACCTGCGCGACGTGGCCGGACAAGTGGCAGAACAAGGCGCCGCGGTGGGCTTTTGCCAAGACCCCGATGCCGACCGCCTGGCCCTGATCGACGAGCGGGGCCGCTACATCGGCGAAGAAGCCACGCTGGCCTTGTGCGTCGAACACGTGCTGCGGCAGCAGGTCGGGCCGATTGTCACCAACTGCTCGACCAGTCGGATGGCCCAAGACCTGGCAGAGCGGGCCGGAGCCAGCTTCTGCCACAGCCGCGTGGGCGAAGCCAACGTGGTGGCCATGATGCAGGCTCAAGGAGCCATCCTGGGCGGTGAAGGCAACGGCGGCGTGATCGATCCCCGTGTGGTATACGTGCGCGACAGCTTCATCGGCATGGCCCTGGTGTTGGAAGCGCTGGCTGCCGCGGATCAACCGCTTTCTGCCCTGGCCGATCGCTTGCCGCAATACCAGATTGTCAAGACCAAGATCACCGTGCCGCAGCAGCACGTAGCCGCCGCCTTGGACGCGCTGGAACGGCACTTTGCCCAAGCAACAGCCGAGCGTCCTGCCGCACAATGCGACCGGCTCGATGGCCTGCGGCTGGACTGGCCAACCGGTTGGCTGCTGGTGCGGGCCAGCAACACGGAACCCATCGTGCGGGCGATTGCCGAAGCAACCACGGCTCACCAGGCCCATGCCTGGTGCGATGAAGCGGCCGAAGTGATCCGGGCGGTAACCGGCTAAGCCTTGCCGGGTACAATGAGAATAGCCGCAGGTCCGGTTTGCCGGGCAACATGCGGGTGGTGATCGGCATCCACCGCCGGGCCAGCAAGGGCGTGGGCATCCCTGCGGCCGGCGCGACCGGTCCCACGCATCTGAGTGATAGGCCGCCCCCTATGGATATGCCGCTGCACCTGTTCACCGTTGGCCATTCCACGCACGCGATCGAGCCGTTTATCGAGCTGCTCCAAGCGCATGGGATTGAAGTCTTGGCCGATATCCGCCGGTTTCCCGGCTCGCGGAAGCATCCCCAGTTCAACCGCGAGTCGCTGGAAGCGGCACTCCGCGCGGCCGGGATCCGGTACGTCTGGATCGAAGGCTTAGGCGGCCGGCGGCCCAAGCGCACGGACTTTGACTCGCCCAACGCCGGATGGCGCAACGACAGCTTTCGCAACTATGCAGACTACATGCTGACCGGCGAATTTCGGAACGCCATGGACGAACTGGAAGCGACCGCCAGACAGAACCGTACGGCGATGATGTGTTCGGAAAGCCTGTTCTGGCGGTGTCATCGCCGGCTGGTGAGCGATGACGTGGTGGCCCGGGGCGGCACGGTCGAACATATCTTTCCCGGCGGGGAAACCCGGCCTCACGCGCTGACCGCGGGTGCGCAAGTCGATGCCGGTGTAGTCACCTATCCCGGCGAAAAGACGCTGTTTGATTGATCGCGGCCCACGCAAGGAGGGCCTTTACTCCGAGGTGGCTTCCACGATCCGCACGTTGGTCGAAAGGTACAGCGGCAGCGTGCCGTTGTACGTCAGTTCCACAAAGCCGGCCGCGAAACCATCCTCGGGCAGCGGCAATCGCGCCACGTAGCCATCGCCGTCTTGCTCGGCCGGAGTCGAAACCCACTTGGCCTGGCGGAAGTCGCGGCTATCGCTGCTGGCCTGCCACAGCATCACATGCGTGGGCTTCTGGTCGGAGTGGACGCGGATCGTCAGCGCGCCGTTGTGCTGGGTGATCTGCCAATCCAACTTGGGTAGGGTGCGGTCGCCTTGCGCCGCTTGATGCAATGCCACCACGCCACCGAGCACACGCGTCAAACCTTCCACGCCTTGCAAGCCGTGGCCGGCACCGGGCACGTAGACCACATACTTGTCGCCGCTTAAGCCGTCCCAGTACTGGTTCAGCGCGTCCAGCGGCCAGTAAGGATCGTTGGTGCCCAGCAGGATCAGTTTGGGCTGATTCAACTGCTGGCGGTAGGCGTAAGGATCGACGATGGCGTTGAGCTTTTCACCTGCCGTGGTGGTCGCCCGCTGGGGAATGTCGCGCCGCGTGTAATCGGCAATCATGTCGGAGAACCGGCCCCAGGTTGCAAGCTGGTGCTTCATTTGCCGCGGCATGTTCAGCACGTCGATCACCATGGGCGCCAAGGCCGAGACGCGGCGATCCACGGCCGCGGTTAACCAGGTGGTCCAGCCGCGTTTGCTGGCGCCCGTAACGGTAAACTGCCGCACCTCCAGGTTCCAATGTTGCTGGGCATACTGCTCGACGGCGTCCATCGCCCTGACAGCGCTCTTGACCATCGGCAGCAGCAGCGGCCAGTCTTCCTCGCCGGTGCGGAGGTATTGATCGAAGGTGTAGGCGATGGCGGCATCTTCCACCATCCCACCCAAGATCGGTTGCTGGGGAACCTGCCGGATCACCGCGACCGGGGCCTTGAGAATCTCGGCCGCGTTCGCCAACAGCGTGGCCTCGCGGGGCAGTTGTTCATCGCCATTGGGCGCAGCCGCGTAGGCTTCGTTCCACCGCCCGCCGCCAATCACCAGCAAGCCGTGGGGCGAGTGATCGATCTGCGATGGCCGCAGGATGAACAGTTGATGCTTCCAGGGAATGCCGCGCCACGTTTGCGAGGTGAGCGTCAGCTCCACGAAGGCGGTTCGGCCAATCTGGCCCTCGCGGCGTACCTTCCAGGAAAAGCTATCGTCGTCGTTGCGAACGTACCGCGCCAGCGGCCCGTCGATCTTCAAAGCGGCGGCCTCGACTTGCTGGGCGCCAACGGGTGAATCCATCGTCTTGGCGGCACCTTCGGCACGAAGCAGGCCGTTCAAGAAAGCAGCAGCCCCCAGCCAGATGGCCCCGACAACCAAGTACAGCCCCCAAGCAGAACGAAGCAGCCACTTGCGCATGGAACCTATCCCAAGGGTGAACGATGAACGCGGAGAAGTGAGCATGCCCCCCCAGGGGTGCCAGCGCCGCTGGCCCCCTCCCGCAGGCATCTTAGCGGCCGGCCGCACCGGGGCAATCGCGGCCCATCCCTGGCATGGTTACTCGGGCCCTGCAATTTCGGCCACTCGAAGCTTGGCACTTCTGGCACGCGGGTTTTGGGACAGTTCGGCATCGCTGGCCGTGATCGGCCGCCGGGTGATGACGCGATACCGGGGGTCATCGCGAAACGCCTGTTTAACCAGCCGGTCTTCCAATGAATGAAAGCTGATGATTGCGACCCGGCCCCCCGGCCGCACGCACCGGGGCAGCGATTGCAGAATGTCGCGCAGCGCGCCCAACTCGTCGTTCACCGCAATTCGCAAGGCCTGGAACGTTCGGGTGGCGGGGTCGATACGTTCCTGCCGCGAACGCGGAACCACCCGGCGGACAATTGCCGCCAACTCAGCCGCCGTGCGGATGGGTGCCTGCTCGCGCGCGGCCACAATCGCTCGGGCAATCCGCCGGCTATACCGTTCCTCGCCCAACTCGTAGATCAAGTTGGCGAGATTTTCCGCCTTGAGCTGATTGACCAGCCGGGAGGCTGGTTCGCCCACGCTGGAATCGAACCGCAGGTCCAGGGGACCGTCGGCATCGAACGAGAATCCCCGTTGCCGGTCGGCCAGTTGATCGCTGGAGAGCCCCAGGTCCAGCAGCACACCATCGACTGGAGGCCACGAAAGCTCCCTGAGCAACTCGGGCAACTCCTGATAGCTGGCGTGAGCCAGCAAGACAGGCAGGCCGCGGAGGTTTTCTTCGGCCGCTGCGATGGCGGCCGCGTCGCGATCGATCGCCAGCACGGCGCCGTCGGGCGCAACTTTGGCCGCCAGCGCCTTGGTATGTCCACCACCGCCCAGCGTGCCATCCACCAGATGCTGACCCGGCTGAGGATCGAGCGCGGCGAGCACTTCTTCGAGCAAAACCGGAACGTGGACGACCTTCGACACGCAGAAATCATCCTTCTTGTTTTGATGCCTTCGGTTGGTTCGCCGTACGTTGCCCCCAGCAGCACTTCGACCCGTGGAATCCATCCTTCATCGGTTGACGCAGTGGGTGCGGAACACCCTCCATATGCATGCCATGCACGACGACGCCGCTGAACCCTATAGCAGCCCGGGCAGGTGATCCTCCCTTTCCGCCCTCAACTGTATCGCAGATGGGAGGTCTCGTTCAGGGCAGGGCTCGAAACGGGGCGACCGATTGGCCGCTGGCGGGCGCGCTGGGGAATCGAGGGGTGTCGCCGCCGCGCAGGCGAGTTGTCGTCAACTTGATGGCGCGCCTGGGGGGCTGAACCCGCCCCGCCTGGAGGGATCGCTTTCGTCGCAAGCGCCAGCGAGATTGACAGATGCGGCAAATTTTCGGCCCAGGGAAAGACTGACGCCAGCAGCGACGGTACTGCCATTGCAGGAATAACCCTTTCGACAGGCAGCTTGCCGAGCGTTTCGCAACCTCCTCGCGTGGGGAGGCTCGGCGAGTCTTTCACAAGGGTGCGAAAATGAAAACCGTTCGAAACCTGTTGCTTGCCGTGGGGGCAGTGGTTGCTCTATCGTTCGTAGCTCCGGGTGAGGCCAAGGCCCAGATTCGCATTGGCCACGGCCATTATTCACGAAGCTACTACGGCTACCAATACCATCCACGCAGCTACTATCGGTACCACAACTACTATCGACCGCATTATCACTGGCACGATACCAGCCATTGGGACTATGTCCCCGGCCACTACTGGCAGCATGGGAATCACTACCATTATGAGCCAGGCGGCATGTATTGGCACCGCGATGGCCACTGGGATCGCCACTAAGAATGTGGTCTCCGCAAAGGATGGCTGTGCCGCAATCGCCAGGAGAATGTGATCGGCCTTCCCTAGCCAGCGGCAAGCGGTGAGAAACGAGACGCACAAAGCCCGGCGGCGGTAGGCATCCCCCCGCCGGGCAGGCCGGCAGTTTGCGCCTACTTCTTGTCGCTCACTTCTTGTCTTTGGACCAGAAGCTGAACAGTCGGGAGACTCCGGCCCCCTTGTGGTGTTCGCCATCGGCTGCCCGCTCATCGCCGCTAAGCGCTTCGGCCAATTGCTTGATCGATTGCGTGATGGCGGCCTTGGGCGATTGTTCGTACAGCGGGACGCCGTTGTTGCGCGTCTCGACCATCGTGCGGTAGTCGTTGGGAATCTGCCAGAAGATTTCCCGGCCGATGGTTTCCTGGGCTTTCTTGGTGCTGATCTGGCCGTCGCCCAAGCCCACGCGGTTCACCACGATCTTGACCTTGTCGGCCAGGTCGTGCATTTCGCTGAACGACATCATCAGCCGGACCACGTTGCGAAGGCAGGGCAGGTCCATCTGCGTGACCAGCACCACGTGCGTGGCCGCGCCCATGGCGACCATATCGTTGGGCGTATATCCCTTGGAAAGGTCAATGACCAAGTGCGAGAACGTGGCCTTGAG
This sequence comes from uncultured Pirellulales bacterium, assembly GCA_964511065.1. GTDB lineage: Bacteria > Planctomycetota > Planctomycetia > Pirellulales > S012-138 > CALBRZ01. The sequence continues at coordinate 26,336 of CAZEEG010000064.1, forward strand.
CAGCCCGATCACCCGTTGCAGGTTTTCGGGGGTGACCAGTTGCACGTCTTCCATCTGCACAGGCCGCGGCAGCAGGTATAGCCCCGACGCATGCTTGGTGAGCGAACGCTTGAGCAGGCTGAAATCCAGCCGAGTCACGTTCTGGGCAACGTCGACCAGGGTATAGTCGGGGATCGTGTCGAGGAACACGTCGCAATCGCCCAGGCACAGGTCCAGGTCGACCAGGGCGACACTGCGTTCGGGATCTTGGGCGAGCGAGCAGGCAACGTTCACGGCGACGCTGGTGCAACCCACGCCCCCGGTCGCTCCCGCCACGGCAATCACGGAACTGCCACGACTCTTGGAGCGGCCCTTGCCGAACTTGCGTTCGTTGAGCCGGCCCAGGGCGTCGAGCAGATCGTCGATGCGAACCGGCTGCGGCAGAAATTCCTTGGCTCCTGCCCGCATCGCTTGCAGGATCAGGTTGCCGTCCGTGCTGGCGCTAACGACAAAGACGGCGCACTCGGGCGACGCCTCATTCAATTGGGCGACCAGTTGCAGCGCCCGCTCGGGATTGGCGTCCAAGGCCACCAGAGCGATGTCGGGATGGGTTTGGGAGACGACGTCGGCAAAGAACTCGTAGCGCGATGCTTCGGCTTCCAGCCAGATCGTGTCCATCCCCAATAGCATCGACTTCAACGCATCGCGCGAGGCGTCGTTGGGGTCGACGATAGCGAGTCTGAGCACGTTGTTCATGATTGGTCGATCGTTCGAGCCGGCCCACGCGCGTCTGCCGCAGGGCACCTGTCTCCACCCCCGGCACTTTCTACGCAATCCACCTGCAGATAGTTGCAGCACTTACCCAAGTTTTCGCAGCTACCCCATAACTCTAGGTTGCAAATCAGGACAACGGCGCTAAATCAATGAGAACGCGTCGCATTGGCCCAGGCGGACGCCAACCGCCACCACCAACACAAGTGGCACCGCCAACACAATCCGCGCGATCGGCACGTCAGCCACCAGCGCTACCATCTCACCATGGTCCAGGGAATGAGCAAGCTTACCTGGCACGGGCCGCGCACCGCGTGGGCCTCGTTCCAGCGCCACCTGCTCGAGCGCCTGGCGGCCAGACCTCATTCATGCTGGGCTGCCGCCTTGCGGTTAGCAGTCCACGATGATGATGGTGGCTGGCTGCGGCGCTACCGCGCGCTTGCGACTGCGGTCTACACGTACGGGCTGCAACATGGTTCATGCCTCGCCGGTGGACGTATCCGCTGTCAGCCGATGGTGACAACCGGGCGGCAGTCCACTTGCGCCGCTCCCCTGGGGACGGCACTACCGGGGGATGGCACTACTGGCGGACGTCGTAGCCGGTGGGACCGATGAAGCCCGGTGGCGATTGTCCTGTGCTGACCGGACGCCGGGCGGTCGGCAGGCGCCGCACGGTGTCGTTGCTGACCTTGGGCGACCGGTCCAGTGCGCTGCGGTCCAACGTGTTGGAGCGGTTGGCCGCGGCATAGCCGGTGTGCCGGGTTACGCCGCTGCGCGTTGCCGAGGGACTACCACTGGGGCCGGGAATGTCGCCCTGGTCAAACTGCGGTCCAGTGTGGCTCGGTCCCATTCCCTGCGGAGGCGGCAGCGATTCCACCTCGCCGGGAACCACCTCGGCTCCAGGCGGCAGACCTTCGTAGCCGTGCGGGCCGACCGGGCCACCGCCCGGGGCACAACGCGGCACTTCGATGTAACCCTTGCCATAAAGCTCACAGTCGCGTGGGCTTTCGGTATGCATACCCGGGCCGATGGAAGGCGGCACTTCGTGGCAATCCATGGCTTCCACCAACTCGGGTGTCACCAGGATCAACAGTTCCACCTCGTTCTCTTCGGTGGTCACGCGGCGGAAGCATGCGCCCAGGTAAGGAATGTCCATCAAGAACGGCACGCCGCGGGTTTCCGCATCGTAGCGCGTCTGAACCAAACCGGCGATGGCCAGCGTTTGGCCTGCGTGCATTTCGACCCCGGTATCCACTTCGCGGACCCTCAGGGCAGGGATGCTGTCGTCGCCCAGGGCGACGGCACGCGAGTTGTCGATCTCGCTCACCCGGGGACGAACCTCCAGACGAATGTTGCCGTTGGCCAGCACGATCGGCACAAAGTCGACCTGTGTGCCGTACTTCTTGTATTCGATCGAAACGGTGCCCAGGCTCTGCGGCACCAGGATCGGGAATTCGCCGCCCGAGTTGAAGAACGCCGGACGGCCGCTAACCGTAACCAGGTTGGGCTCGGCCAGGATCTTCATCAGGTTGTTCTGTTTGAGGGCGTTCAGGGCCGCAAAGAACGGCGTGCTGCCCGAGGCAATGCCGAAAGTCAGCGTGCCGCCGCCGGCTCCGGTGACGGTCCCGGCGCTATCGACCGTTGAGCTGAGCAAGCCGCTGATGGAGGAGATGACACCGCCATCGGCGCTGTTCACCCCGAAGTCGAAGCCCATCTGCCGCAGCTTCGTGCGCGATACTTCCATCACCTTGACGCGCAGCAGCACCTGCTGGACGCCGCCGACGGTAATGTTGTTGATCACCTTGGGATAAAAATCCAAGGCAACTTCCTCGATGGATCGGACATCCGAGGGGTTATCCACGTAGCCGGAGATAACAACACTGGAAGCCAGCGGCACCACCCGGAGGCGAGCATTGGGAAACTGCCGTTCCAGGTACATGCTCAACTCGCGCGAGTCGCCGGTCACCAGCGTATCGACGCTGTAGACCTGGCCGGCCTCGTCCCAGAGCGTCACCGTGGTGAAGCCTGCCTTCTTGGCGACCAACTGAATGACGTTGGGACCGCGGGGATGCAGTTCCACGATTTCCGGATTGTCGACCAGGGCCTTGGGGATCGCCTTGTCGAGGGTCAGCATCCGGCTGGTGTTGACCGCCAGTTCGAGCCGTTCGCTGGCGGCCCCGATGTGGCGGATGATCCCAGGCCCCCCCGACTGCTGCGCGATGGCTGGCGAAGTGGCACAGAACAAAGCTGCCAGCAGCAGTGCGAGGGTCGTACGCGACATGACCATCGGAACTTCCTTGTTCAAAAAACCGCTCCGGTGCCCCCCAAGTGAGGAGCCACCAAAGGCGAGCCCCCTGGCGCGATCCCCTGCCTCGGCCAGAAGGTTGCCATCCAATGCGATCCATCGCACGGTGGCGGCCGCCGGGCATCGGGAACCTTGCCCTGCACCGGCGGCCTATCGTTTCCATCCCTCCCGCCCGAAAGGTCACCTACCTCGTTCGGGCGGGAGAAGCCTGAATACAGTCTTGTACGTCATTATCGGCAAATCAGGAGCCGCTGCTTGGCATATCCCAGCCGCTAGGGCCAAAATCTAGTGGATCCAGCATTGCTGGCGCTGCTGCCGGCTCTTGATGATTGGGAATCAGCCGGGCTTCTCCGGCGCCTTCCTCCAGCTCATAAGTCTTGACGTCTCCCCCGCTGATGATCTGGATGCGATGCGTCTTGGGGGACACCGTCACCTTATTCTGCAGCGACGACATATCCACCTTGGCCAGCATCTCCTCGAACAGGTCCTTCTTGTTGTCATCAACGGGCGCGGCCGTCGCCCCCACCAATTGCGGCTGTTCCTCGTGGCGGCTGGAACTGTCGCCGGCGGAGTGCACCAGCAACTGGGTGCTGGCACCGTTGGTCTGCACCAGGCCGTCTTCCTGCGGCGAGCGGAGCGAAAGCGTGATCTCGCCGGTATTCTGTGCTAGCGTTACCAGCTCGATCTCTTCCGGCTTCAGCAGCAGCGAAACCGTCTTGGCGCTGATCGCCTTGGAACCTTCGCTGCCCTCGACTTCTTTGATCGTACTATCGACTGCGAAGACTTTGACGTCCTGCAAAAATGTCTTGGTGAACGTCTGGTGGATGTTATTGGCCGTGTTCCGCCGCACGTACACGATCAGGTCCACCCGGTCGCCCGGCTTGATCAAAAAGCCACCGGTGCTCTCGGCGTCGACGCGCACGGCAACCACCCGATAGCCGGGCGGGATGTGGTCCGTGGCCCGCTCGCCGGCTTCACCCTTGGCCAGCAACTTCTGGTTCAGCAGGGGCTCGCCCTTGAACAACCGCTGCCGCGTGCGGCGGCCATCGGCATCCTCGATCTTGCGGAGCATGCCTTCCTGAACCTTGTCCTTGGGCCACTGCTCCAGCTTGAACATCTGCGGTGTCAGCAGTTCGTTGGCCGGAATGTCTTGCAGCGCAACCAGCACGGCTTCGGTGTCGCCCGAGGGCGCCGCGACGGGCGTGCCCTTGGACATCACCTGGTTGATCCCCAACGAGGCAATCAGCCCGCAGCCCAGGGCGAGCGAAAGCAGGATTAGCGATTTAGGGCGCATAACTTGGCTCCAGTCGGATGGGAGGAACTTCTTGGGTGAACCGGCGAGAAGGCAACCGGCATGGTTGGCCCTCCGGGCCGCCTGGTCGGACCCTGACTCTGCCCGGCGCGCTGTTTCGCTCGCAGCGCGACGGGGGCAGGGGGCAGGCGGCCGCCGCCGAAAGGTTGGCCCTCCCTGGCTCCGCTGTTAACGGCTATTGGCGACACGGCATTGAACGGCGCCCGGGGGGCCGCCGAGCCCCGCCGTGCGCTACCTACTGCGTGGATTCCAGTCGCATGACGGTCGTAGCGCTGAGACCTCTCCCCCCTAGAAAGATTGGCGCCGGCAACCATGTGACTTGATCGAAATTGACACTGACCGTAACGCTGAGCCGATCGCCGTCGAAGACGGAATCGATGTCAGGCTCCTTGATGTTTGCGGCGGCCAGGTAATCTTTGACCGTTTTCTTGATCTCGCTTTGCGTGGTGCCTTCCAGAATGCCAACCCGGGCTCCTTCGCGCGAGGCGTTGGTCAGCACCTGCTGAACCATGACCATCCGGCCGAACTCGATCATGCCGAAGATCAGCAGAAACAGCACGGGAGCCACGGCGGCGAACTCGACCACCGCCGCACCGCGGCGGTGGTGGTCCGGTCGGCGTCTGTTAGCGGGGGCTCCGGACCGCGCAACTTCGCGTGAAGGCGGTGCGTTCATAACAGCATTCCTGTCCAGGCAAAGTAAGCGATGGTGCCAATGGCGATGGGAATTCCGTAAGGCAGCAACAGCATCGAGCTCTTGCGCTCGGCGGCGATGGCCGAGAGTTCGGCAGGATTGCGCACGGTGACGACTTCCTGCACGATCATCATGAAGTTGTCGCGATGTTTCTGCCAACTGCGGCGATAGAGGACCATCCCCAGGGCGATCACCCCGCCCACCACCGTGGACAGGCAGAACGCATAGAAGGTGATGGTGGCTCCCACCCAGGCGCCGACACCGGCCAACAGTTTGACGTCGCCGGCCCCCATTCCGCCGATGGCGTACAGCGGCAGCAGCAGGCCCAGCCCCACGGCCGTTCCCAGCAGGCTGTATCCCACGCCCTCCCAGCCAAACGCCACCCCGCTGTACAGCCAGCCGCCGATAATCATCGGGAAGGTGACCCAGTTGGGGACTTTCAGCTTGATCCCGTCGATCACGGCGGCCAGGATCAGCACCGCCGTAACCAGCCAGGCGGGCCAGGTTTGGGCTATGTGGCCCCAGATGCTCGTTGCTTCGCCCATGGGTGTCTCTCTCGTATTTCGTATCTGCTTAAGGGGATTGAATCGATGGGGGGGCGGTGACGCCCTGCGGCCCCCGGTCAGGACACTCGGGCGCCAAACCACACGCTCAGAAAGGCGACCAACAATCCCAGCGCCGCCATCACGTACTCGGCAGTGTGCCAGAGAAATTCATCGGGAATGGCAGAATACACGTCGGTTGTCCTCTCAATGATGCGGCCAACCCCCGGAGCGACCGCGGCCGCTCCGGGGGGCAGGAAAACGTTGGCACCTGTGTGGCTGGCAGTCGCGGCGAACTAGTTGCTCAGCGACTGCGACACGTTATTGAAGGTGCTGCTGGCGTTTTCGCCGATCGTGCTGATTGCCGTGAGGCAGACCACGACAATCAACGCCAGCATCACGGCGTACTCAACAGCGGTGGGGCCGTCTTCCGAGAGCAGGAAACGTTTGACTTGAGCAGCAAAGGTCTTCACGAGAATCTCTCCACAAGAGCAGGGGCGCCGCACAACCGTCAGCCTCGGGTCATGCAGCGCGGGCACAAACTAGCTACATGGCCGCATCGTGCGGCCCAACTGGGACCACCAAAGTAAGACTGCAACGCTCTCTGCGAAGGAGCGACCTAGTTGCTCAACGACTGCGATACGTTGTTGAACGTGCTGCTGGCGTTTTCGCCGATCGTGCTGATTGCCGTGAGGCAGACAACCACGATCAAGGCCAACATCACGGCGTACTCAACTGCCGTTGGACCGTCTTCCGAAACCAAAAACCGACGAACGCGATCAACGAAAGTCTTCACAGCAACCCTCCCAAACAACGTATAGCACCCGGCAAACGGCCGGTCGTTATGGTCCGAACGGACCCTTACCGCGAGTTCAATCGCCCGGCAAAAAAGCCAGGCTGCGGTGAGAGAGCTTGCAGCGAGCAGGTATTAGGAGTGGCTCGCTTCCCTGGGCGCACGGCATCCAGCCGCGCCATCATCCCTCACAATTGAAGACTAGGTCACACCTGGAAGGTGTCAAACGCAGGGCTTGAACAAATTTGGCAATTTGCCGGAAATTCCTGATTCCGCACGCTGCGCCGGGGATCAAGCGGCTTGCGCTGCACCGCGTATTTTCGCCCCGGCCTACGATGATCGCAGGCCAAAGAGCCGATGCGTTCCCCGTGCGCAGTAAGCGAATCCGTTGTGCTACATGACTTGTACTTACCGGCCGAAGTAGCGGTCCTCTGGCGGATCGGCAGGGAACCAAGCGCCTCCCTTGCTGTGCAACGATCCAAGCGTGTGCGCATGCTTGAAGATCCGCCAGACCTCTTTGCTTCGTGGCTGCATCGCGCTGGTGTGCGAAGCCTGGCTTGAGGCAACCTCATGCGCAAGCCATCAACATGCTTCGTAACGGCAGTGCGCGACCGCTTGGAAGCGAAGCACGTGCGCGCTGAAGTGCGCGCCACAAGAGCGTAGCGCGCTACGTGCGCGCAAAGGCCAATGGTTGTTGCTACAAAACACCATGAATGACCCTCAAAACGTGTTGCCTAATTTTCATGATCGCGTACTACTACAGCGTGGCTAACACGACTTACAAGAAGCCAACGTGCCTGTTGAACTCCTTAACCAAGGAAAGCACGCAACGCTTCTTGGCAAAGGAAGTCGGTGTTGTTTCTGGCAGACAGGATGAGCCTAGGCCAACTCCCAACCAAGCCAGGCTTCCTGCTGCCGCGAACTTTTCTAGGAGGACGGATCGTGGCCAAAAAGAAAGCGGCTAAGAAAGCCGCGCCCAAGAAGGCAGCGAAGAAGGCAACCAAGAAGAAGGTTGCCAAGAAGGTCGCAAAAAAGACCGCCAAGAAGGCTGCCA
>CAZEEG010000065.1:0-25944 GCA_964511065.1 uncultured Pirellulales bacterium
GAGACCGACGTGATGGTCCCAGCTATGGTTGTCGCTGTTGGCGACCTTGGGCCATACCACTTCCACCACGCGGGTACCGGCTTCGACCAGCCGCCGCGCGAGCAGGCAGCTTTGGCCGAACGTGTTGCGGCCGTAGCGATCGCGCACGTCGTCTGGTTCGCGCCGCAGGTCGAAGGCATCGCGGGCACGGCCAGAGACAATCAGGTTCAGGGCCTGGTCGTAGTACTCGTTGAGCTTGTAATCGGCCACGGCGCGGTCGATCACCGGCATGCCATCGTTGATCAGCTCGCGGAGTCGGGCACGCCGCTGGAGGCGGGAAGCGAACACCTCGGGCCGCAACTGCAAGTCGTCGATCTTGATGCGGTCGAGCTTGTTCATATCCATGTCGTCGCCGTCGGGATACAGCGTATAGGGATCATACGCCTTGCCCAAGAAGCCGGCCGTCCCGCCCTTGCCGACCACGTTGCTCTCTTGCAGCGGCCGGGGCAGCATCACAAACGGCAGCATCGGCACGTTCACCGGTTTGAGCCGGATGATGTTGGAGCCGAAGTTGGGGAAATCCTTGGGATTGGGCGGTTCCAACTGGCCCGAGGGGCTCACCTTGTCGGTGGTGTAGCCGGTCATCATCTGGTAGATGGCCGCCGTGTGGTTGAACAGTCCCACCGGCGTGTAGCTCATCGAGCGGATGAAGGTCACCTTGTCGGTCACCTGGGCCATGCGGGGCAGAATCTCCGTAAGCTGGATACCCGGCACCTTGGAATCAATCGTCTTGAACTCGCTCCTGACGTTATCGGGCACGTTTTCCTTGGGGTCCCAGAGGTCGATATGGCTGGGACCGCCCTGCAGGTAGAGCATGATGATGCTCTTGGCGCGCCCCCAGCCCGGGCCGCCGCTGGCACCGGCGGTGCTGGCGGCCGCCTTCAATTGCAGGAGTGAACCCAACGACAGGCCCAACATGGCCGAACCGCCCACGCGCAACAGCTCCCGGCGCGAAACCTTCAAATGCTTGTCACACAGATCCTTGCCTGGTTGTCCGGGTACGATCAGCATGGATCAACTCCTGAGTCACGGGGGGAGAGTTGTTTTTGCAATGGTGACTTGCGGCGCAATGCAGTGCAGTTCGGTGTAGTGCAGTTCCGTGCGGTGTAGTGCAGTTACTGCCTGCCTCAGGGCCGCTAACCTATGTCCTCACAAACAATCTATGTCTTGGAATCTATGTCTCTTTATCGTTTGCCGGCGGCCGCGACCGCCTGATCGCGGCCGCCGGCGCTGCGAACTCCGCTCCTGAAAAACGCTCCGGCGGTTGAACTTTAATGGTTGAACAAGAACGCCGGGCTGTTGATCAGGGCCCAGGTCAGGTCTTGGACGGCGGTCAGGCGAGCGTTACCCAGTTGCTCGCTACTGATTTTGACGTCGGCCCGAAGCTGCGCCAGCTTGGGATCGATCGGCAGCGGCTCGCTGGCGGCAGCCAGGGCATCCTGCAGGCGCTTGAGCTTGGAATCGATCGCGCGGGGCTTCTTGGCCTGGGCCACGGCGTCGGCCAGTTTCTTCCGTTCAACATCGATACCGCGATAGAACTCCAGCAGTTCCTGCTGCTGTTTTTCGGTCCGCTGGTCGGCGGGCGTCTTGATGATGGCGGCAATGTTGTCGGGCAGTCCTTCCAGCCGGATGGGCCGCGGCGAGGTCGTCACTGAGAGGCGGAACTTACCAAGGGTGTGCTTCTGGTCCTGGTACTGCTGGTCGAGATGGAACGTCAATTCGGTTCCGCCCTCGAAGCTAAGATCCTCGCTCGTTTCGAACACGGCCACGTGGTTCTTGCCCGTTTGCGGGGAGATGGCCCAGCCGTTGTTGCTGGGGGCCGCCTTACCGTCGATCGCGGTGGCTACGTCGTAACTGCCCTGGCTGAAATCGGCCTGGGCGTTTTGCAGCTTCACGGCCTGGGGCTTGGCTGGCGTGTCGCCATCGGCGGCCACCGGCGCGGCTTCCACCTTGAACTCGGTAAGCACAAAGTTGCCGTTTTGGGCCCTGCCTGGCCCCTTGCCGGGCAAGCGGTCGTCGCTGAGGACTTCCAGGCGGATGCCGGTGATACCGGTCGCCGGAGTCTTGGCCACGATCTTATAGGCACCGCGGCCATTGGCGCCGGTGACGAAGATCGAGCCGTCCTTCTCTTTCGCGAACTTGGCATTGAAGGTCGCGGAAAGCTCGTGCGGATCGAGCGTCTCCCAAACGGTGGCCAGGGAGGCTTTCGCTTCCCACTCGGCCAGCCTGGCCAGCAGCCCTTGGTCGTACTCGGCCAGGGCTGCCTCGGCCTTGGCCAGCTTTTCGGCATGTTGCCGGTCGAGCTCGGCTTCGCGTTCCGCGATGGAAGCCTGGTAGGTTTCCAGGGCCGCCTTGGCGGCCGCGATCTTCTCTTGCCGCTTGGCTTCAGCGGCCTGCATGGCGGGAGCCAGTTTGGCCTCCAGCGCGGCCAGTTCCTTGGCCAGCGACTCATGATGCCTGGGCAGTTCCTGGATCAAGTCGGTGGCGGCGGCGATTTCTTCCTCGGTCGCCGGCCGGTTCAACACCCGGAGGAAAATCTCGTTAATCAGCACCCGATCGTCCGGCTGGTTCTTCACCAGTTCAGCCAGCACGTTGGCTGGGTTGCTGATGGCCTCGGCCAAGGTCGGCCCGCTGATGAGCGCCATCACCGGGCCCAGCTCCAGGGTGTTGACACGCTCGCACTCACAGGCGCTCTCCCGGGACGGGCGGCCAAACTTACCCAAGAACCCGCTGGGCAGTTCCACGCCCGAATCCGGCAGGGCCGCGGCCCTGGTTCCCGGCGGCACGCCGGGGATGCGCGAGGTGGCGCCGGTCACGCGGTGGATAGCGTCGTACAGGACTTCCGCCGGCAACCGCCGCGCAATGGCATGCGAATAGTTGATCGTATCGTCTTCGTTCCAGCGGTTGGTCGCCACCGATAGCTGGTATGTCCGCGACTTGCAGATCAACTGCATCAGGTGACGCACGTCGAACCCGCTGTTGACGAATTCCTCGGTGAGATAATCCAGCAGCTCCGGATTGCTGGGAGGATTGCCTGCCCGCAGGTCGTCGATCGGTTCCATGATCCCCACGCCGAACAGGTACCCCCACACGCGATTGACGTAGCTGCGGGCGAAGTAGGGGTTATCCGGCGTGGTCAGCCAGGCGGCCAATTGCTCGCGCCGCGTGGCGTTGTCGCTCACGGTGTAATCGCACTCAAAGGGGAATTGCGGGGCCGTGGCCTGCCCCGTGCGGTCGTGCGTGACCTCGCCCTCGGGCTTGTCGTAGATCACTTCGTACAGCGGCTTGGCGCCTTCCACGGCGGTGCCGCCGATTTTCTGATCGCCCGACGCCGGGTCGGCCTTCAAGCCCACGCGGGCGAAATAGGCGGCCGTTTCGTAATACTGGTCCTGGGTCCAGCGCTCGAACGGATGGTCGTGGCACTTGTTGCAATTGAACCGCACCCCCAAGAACAGGTGCGTGGTGTTCTCCATGATGTCGACCGGTTCGCGGAGAATCTTGTAATACGAGGCCGCCGGGTTCTCCTTGTTGGAACCGCTCGCGGTGATGATGTCGCGAACGAACGCATCGTAGGGCCGGTTCTGAGCCACCTGCTCGCGGATCCAATCGCGGAACGCCTTGGCGCCCGGGGCGCCCAGGAACTTGCGGTTCACTTGCAGCAGGTCGGCCCACTTGTTGGTCCAGTACTCGATATAGTCTTCGCTACCGATGAGCCGATCGACCAGTTCTGCCCGCTTGGTGCGGCTATCGCGGGTATCGGCCAGGAATTGGCGCACGTCGTCGGCTAGGGGCGGCAGGCCAGTCAGGTCGAGATACACACGGCGGATGAACTCGGCATCGGTGCAGACATCGGAAGGCAGCACCTTGATCCGCTGCCACTTGGCGGCGGTCAGTTCGTCGATCCGGTTGTAGACCGGCGGGGCCGTCCACTCAAAACCGCTGCGGTCGCCCATCACGGCCAACGTGGTGGCGGCGTATGCGCCTTCAAACCGGGCCAGGATGGGGGCCTCGCCGCGGCGGAGCGAGGTCAACAACCCGCCCCGGTTGGCCGTTGCCACTTCCATATTGCCGGTTTCGATATACGCCTCGTGAGTCACGTCGCGCACCAGGCCATCGTGATACGTGGCCAGCACCCGGAACTGCTGCCGCGCACCGATCTTCTGCACCACGGGATTTTGTGGGTACAGTTCGATCTTGGCGACGCGTGGGGCATCCGTATTGAGGGTCGCGCCCTGCTCGATCCAGCGGCGGATGATGCTGTAATAGATGTCGTCGCGCTGGAACAGTTGCCCACCCACGTGCGGCACCGCGCCGGTGGCCTTGAGCAGCATCAGGCTATCGTCGGGCGAAGCCAGGTTGACACGGCGGGAGGAGAGGTCGTCGGTCAGGGCCCGCACGTCGAACAGCGGATCGTATCCGCGCAGCGACAGCTTGAAGCCGTTCTTGCCCTTGTCCGCGCCGTGGCAGGTACCCTGGTTGCAGCCCAATCGCGAAAGCACTGGGCCAACGTCGCGGATGTAATCCACCACCTGGTGCTCGGGCGAGAGATTCCCCACCGTAATCGGCACGGTAACCTGCTTGCCGGCGAGCGAAAGCAGCAGTTGGCCTTGCCCGGCGGCCAGCGGTTGAACCAGTCCCGAGGCCGAGACCGCCGCCACGTCGCCGGTGAGCTTGTGCTCGACCATCCGGGTAACGTCGATCACGTCGCCGCTATCAAGCGCGGCTTGCACCAGCAGTTGGACGTAATCGGCCGCCCTGGCCAGTTCGATCTTCTCGGGCTGGACGGTCAACGACTGGATTACGGTCCCTTCAGGCAGCGATTCCGAGGGAGCCTCCGGGGCCTTGCGGCTGTAAACGACGCTGTCGCGTGCCGCGGCCGAGCCGCCAGCCAGCGGGGCCGGGGCAAAACTCCGCACCACCTGCCCCGTGGCTGCATCGACGATCCGCACGTGGCCATCGCTGCCTGCCGCGGCAACGTGCTTGCCATCGGGTGCAAACGTCACGGCGTATAAGGCGGACTCGGGCACCTGAAGCTGGGCGATCAGCTTCACATCCTGGGTGTGATAGGCTTCGAGCTTCTGTTTGTCTTCAGCGCTGCGCTGCTGGACGGTCTTACCGTGAATCGCCTTGATGTCGTCGGGCAGGCTGGTGTCGAACTCGTAGGAGTAAACGTGCAGTTCGGCGTGGCCGTCGAGGCTGCTGACGGCGGCGATCCGCGTGCCGTCGCGGCTCACATCCACACCGAAAATCCGCCCCTGCATCGGCGGCATCTTGCGAATCAGGTTGGCATCGTCGCCAATCTTCCGGGCCGTAATCCGAAAGACGCGGTAGACCTTCACCTGGCCGTCGGAACCGCCCAGCACGATTTCGTCGCGATCGGGATGCCGGACCACCGAGGTCAGCCCGCCTTTGAGCGCCCCGGGCGTGATCGACGTAATGTTGTCCACAAACCGTTCAGTGGCCACCTCGGTGAGCTTGGCCGCACCATCGCGGTCGACGGAAATCAGGTTGGAACCGTCCTTGGAGAACACGGTCGCCCGAACCCAATCGGTGTGGGCTCCCTGGAACAGCACCTGCTCGCCGGTTTCCGAGTCGATGGCGCGCACCGTGTTGTCGGAGCAGCCAAAGGCGATCATCTTGCCGTCGGGCGACCAACTGGCCCCGTACAGCGTGTCGTACGTGACCGGCACGGAGAGCAGCAACGTGCGCTGGGCGACATCCCAAACCTGGACTTCGCCCATCCGGCCCGGCAGACCGCCAGCCACGGCCAGGCGTTTTCCATCGGGCGAAAAGCGGATGGATTGAATGCGTTCTGACAGCCCTACCAGGCGTCCGTCCAGTTTCTCGTCATCGGTGCGAACCAGCAGCACCTCGTGAAAACCGGCTACAGCCAGCAACTTGCCGTCGGGCGCGTAGTCCAGTGCGGTAATCACGGGCTGCCGGGTATAGACCGGCGGGCTGTCTTGATCATAGCGCTCGCGGGCCGCCGCCGGCGTATCATCCACCGCGCCTTGGGCGATCCACCGCTCGATCAGATCCAGTTCAGCGGCGGACAGTGGCGGGCGATCCTTGGGCATCGACGCCGCGCCCTTTTCGTCGGGCCGGATCAAATCCAAGAGGTAGCTTTCACCCGGTTTGCCGGGCACGACGGCCGCCATTTCGCTTTCGCCGCCCGCCAAAAGCCGGTCAAACGAGGTCATCACGTAGCTGCCGCTATCCTTGGCCGGTTGATGGCAGCCCTGGCATTGCGCCTGGAAGATGGGCCGAATCTGCCGGTAGTAGCTTACCTTGGCGGCATCGGCAGAGGGTTCCTGGCCCCGGGCCGACTGGAACAAGAAAGCAGGAATTGCCAGTGTCGCTGTAAGAGCAAGCCAAATGCGTCGGCTACGCATGAAAACCTCCAAGCACGGTGTGCCGCGACAAGGAACTTGCCGGCCGCAGCGCCGGCCCAACCGTCCAACTGCTGGAGTCGCCGCCCGGCCCCGTGGTCTTGCCGCCGCAGGCAGCGGCAGAAAGCCGGGGGAGCTAGGGCCGGCAAGCGGGCGCCATCTTCAACAGTTGGAAACGTCAAGGCACATGCACGCGCCACAAGCCCCCAAGGCAGTGGCACCTGGCCGTACAAACTCCGGGGAATCCGCGGGTGACTTTGCGTGAAGGGGTCCGGGGGCGATCACCGCCCGAATCCCATTGTAGCTGCACTCCCGGAACTTCGCGTCCAGCATTTCGGTGCGATTTGCACCCAGGGCCGCAATACCACTACAACCCGACCAGGCCGCAAAGATCAGGAGGGCAGAATTGAGAACAAACGCTGAACATCAAAGAGGGATGACAACGCCAGTCCACCATTCCAACGGGAGTGGGGTAGCCGAGCGACGCGGCCCAGCAGGCAGGATCAACCGTGCCCACGTTCCAAGCGTCCCGCTGCCCAATGAACGGGCAAATCCGGGAAGCGCCCCCGCGGCACGTTTGTGGGTACGGGAGGTCCATTTGGCGGCAGCAGTGCGCGCGTACCCCCCGTACGCATCCACCTACCCTAATGAAGGGCACGCTGCAATGCAACTATTTTTGGTGGGCTTCGCCAAAAGGCCCAGGAGTCTCTCTGGATTTAGGAATCTAGGCCCGCCGCGGGGGGCACCCTGTACCGGTCAAGGCACGACAGTTGCTTAATGCGCCCTGTCAAAGTACGGAGGACACAAGGACTTTGCGGCTGCGCCACTCGCACACAAATGAGAGCAAGCTAGAATGGAGAAATTAAACTGCCCCCAATAAGCTACCCTCCCCACCCTACCGGTTCCGGCATGCCAGGCCCGAGTGTCGAAATCAACCCGTCCAACGCGGCGTACGTGGAGTCACTCTACTTGCGGTATCTGGAAGATCCGCAAAGTGTTCCGGACAATTGGCGCCACTGGTTCGCCCAGCAGGATGGCCAAGAACCGGGGCTTCCCCGCAGCGGACCATCCTTCCAGCCATCTTCCATTTTCCGCCCGCCGGTCCCCAGCGCCGGTACGGAACTCAATCTGCGCATCGCCCGGCTCCAGGAACGAGCCGACCAGTTGGTGCGCAATTATCGTGTGCGCGGGCACATGATCGCCAAGGTCAACCCGCTGGGGATTCCCCGGCCGACCTTGCCCGAGCTGGATCCCCGGACGTACGGCTTCACGGAGGAAGACCTCCAGCAGCCGGTGTCTACCTCGTGGCTGCAGAACGCCCAGGTCCAGACCTTGCACGACCTGATCGAGCGGATGCGGGCCACCTACTGCCGCAGCATCGGCGCGCAGTTCATGCATATTGACGACATCCTGGTTCGGGAATGGCTCCAGAACCGGATGGAGCGCACCGAGAACCACCTCCAACTGGAACCGGCCGAGCAGCGCCGCATCCTGACCCGGCTGACCGACGCGGTCATCTTTGAGGAATTCGTCCGCAAGAAGTACGTCGGCGCCAAGTCATTTTCGCTGGAAGGGGCCGAAAGCCTCATCCCGCTGTTGGACCTGGCCATCGAAACGGCAGCCAATCAGGGCATCCGCGAGATTGTGCTGGGCATGGCCCACCGCGGCCGGCTGAATGTGCTGGCGAACATCCTCCAAAAGAGTCCGCAGGACATTTTCCGGGAGTTTGAAGACCTCGACTCGCACCGCTACCGCGGCGGGGGCGACGTCAAGTACCACCTGGGTTACAGCAGCGACTGGATCACCACCAACGGCAAGCAGGTCCACCTCTCGCTGTGCTTCAACCCCAGCCACTTGGGATACGTCAGCCCGGTAGCCCTGGGGCGCATGCGCGCCAAGCAGGACCGGATCGAGGATTACGGCCGCGAGCACGGCATGGTGCTGCTGATCCACGGCGATGCCGCGTTCATTGGCGAAGGGGTCACGCAGGAAACGCTCAATTTGAGCCAACTGCCCGGCTACACGGTCGGCGGCACGTTGCATGTGGTGGTGAACAACCAGATTGGTTTTACGACATCGCCCAACGAGGGCCGCTCGTCGACCTACGCCACCGACGTGGCCAAGATGCTCCAGATTCCGATTTTCCACGTCAACGGCGAGGATCCCGAGGCCGTGGCCCAGGTGGTCCGCCTGGCCCTGGATTTCCGGGCCACGTTCCGCCGCGACGTGGTGATCGACATGTACTCCTACCGCCGCTGGGGCCACAACGAAGGCGACGAGCCTTCGTTCACCCAGCCGCTGCTGTACCAGGCGATCCAGCGCCGCAAGTCGGTGCGCGAAGGCTACCTGGATCACCTGCTCAAACTGGGCGGCCTTACCGCCGAAGAAGCCGAACAAATCGCCCAAGAGCGGCACGAAGTGCTGGAACAGGCGTTCCATGCCGCCCGAAAGGAAGACTACGTCCACAAGGTCAACACGCTCCAGGCGGCCTGGCAGGGCTATTACGGCGGCCGCGAGCGCGAGGACGACGATCCCGAGACGGGCGCCCCGCGCGAGTTGTGCGTCGATGTTCTCCGGCGACTGTCGGAAGTGCCCAGCGATTTCAACGTCCACAAGAAGCTCAAGCGGTTCCTGGCCGCGCGGCGACTGATGGCCGAAGGCGAAAAAGCCCTCGACTGGGCCGCTGGCGAAGCGCTCGCGCTGGGGACGCTGGCCGTGCAGGAGCACCGCGTCCGCATGACAGGGCAGGACACGCAGCGCGGCACCTTCAGCCAGCGGCATGCCGTGCTGCACGACGTGAAGAACGGCGCCACGTACGATAGCCTTAATTTCCTGGCCCCCGGCCAGGCCAAGGTCGAAATCCATAACAGCCCGCTCTCGGAAGTGGGCGTGCTGGGCTTCGAGTACGGCTATAGCCTGGACTTCCCCGAAGGGCTGGTGATCTGGGAGGCCCAGTTTGGCGACTTCGTCAACGCGGCCCAGGTCATCATCGACCAGTTCATTAGCAGCGCCGAAGACAAGTGGCGCCGCCTCAGCGGCATTGTGCTGCTGTTGCCGCACGGGTTTGAAGGCCAGGGTCCCGAGCACAGTAGCGCCCGGCCCGAGCGCTTTCTGGAAGTGGCCGCCGAGGACAATATCCAGGTGGCGATGCCCAGCACGCCGGCGCAGTTCTTCCATCTGCTGCGGCGACAGGCGCTGCGCAAGTGGCGCAAGCCGCTGGTGGTGTTCACGCCCAAGAGCCTGCTGCGCCACCCGCAGTGCGTGTCGGCGCTGGATGAGTTCACTTCCGGCCGGTTCCAGCGCGTGATTGCCGACCACGCGGTGACGGCCAGCTGCCGACGGATTCTGCTGTGCAGCGGCAAGATTTACTACGAACTGCTGGCCGAGCGTGAAAAGCGCGAGATCGACGACGTGGCCATCATCCGCCTGGAACAACTCTACCCGCTGCCATTGAATCAACTCCGCGAGGCGCTGCGACCTTTCGCCGCCGATACCCCGCTGTACTGGGTCCAAGAGGAGCCCATCAACATGGGAGCCTGGCGTTACCTGCTGGCTTCGCTCGGGCACCGCCCGCTGGGACGCTTCCCGCTGGAGTGCATTGCCCGGGCGCCTTCAGCATCGCCGGCGACCGGCTCGCCAGGCGCACACCGCCTGGAGCAGCAGGAACTGTTGGAGCAGGCCTTCGAAGCCGACACCGAGGTTGGCCTGTCGCGGCCGACGGAAGACATTCACGCATAAGCAAACGCAGCGGGCGCAGCTATCCTTGCGCGGTCCATCGCGTTCCCCACTCAAACCAACCCGACATTCAGTCAAAGATCGCAAACAGTCATGGCCCACGAACTGAAAGTGCCGCAGGTAGGAGAGTCTGTGCAGGAAGTACAGGTTGGTCGCTGGCTGGTGGAAGAAGGCCAATGGGCGGACAAGGATCAGGAACTGGTCGAGATCGAAACCGATAAGGCCAGCGTGGAAATCTCCGCGCCCGCAGCCGGCGTGGTATCCAAGATCATCAAGAAAGAAGGGGAGCCAGCCGACGTGGGCGAGGTGATCGGCTACTTTGAGCCGCAAGAAAAGCCCAGCGAAAACGGCCGCGGCAGCGATCAACAACCGGCCGAAAAAGTTGCCCAGCCGGCCGCCAAGGCGGAAGCGGGTAACCAGGTCGCCGCCGAAGAAGGCCGGAAGGCCGAAGCGGGCCGCGAATACGAAGAAGTGGGCGGTGTCCGCGTGATGCCTTCAGCCCGGCGACTGCTCACGCAGTATGGTCTTTCGCCTGGCGATATCGAAGCCACGGGTCCTGGCGGTCGCCTGCTCCAGGAGGACGTGCTGCGGCACGTGAAGGAGCGAGGCCTGAAAGAGGAAGGCGCGGGGAAGGCGGAGGCTGCTCCGGCCAGTGAAGCCCCCCAGCAGGCCGCGGAACCATCGGAAGGCGATGCGCATCGCCAGGAAGAAACGGTGCCGATGAGCCTCATCCGCCGGCGGATTGCGGCCCGGCTGGTCGAAGCCCAGCAGACGGCGGCCCTGCTCACCACGTTCAACGAGGTGGACATGACCGGCGTGATGGAGCTGCGCCAAAAGTACAAGGAAACCTTCCAGAAAAAGCACGGCGTGAAGCTGGGCTTCATGTCCTTCTTTGTCAAGGCGTGCGTGGAAGCGCTCAAGGCCTACCCGGCCGTCAACGCCGAGATTCGCGGAAACAATATCGTCTACCGCAACTACTACGATATCGGCGTAGCCATCGGCAGCGGGCGAGGGCTGGTCGTGCCGTCACTTAAGAACGCGGAACTGATGAGCTTTGCGGAGATCGAAAAGACGATCAACGACCTGGCGGCACGGGCCCAGGAAAACAAGCTTTCGCCCGATGAACTGGTCGGCGGAACCTTCACCATCAGCAACGGCGGCGTGTACGGCTCGCTTCTTTCCACGCCCATCGTCAACCCGCCGCAAAGCGGTATCCTGGGCATGCATGCCATTCAGGAGCGGCCGGTGGCGATCGATGGCCAGGTGGTGATCCGCCCCATGATGTACCTGGCTCTGACCTACGATCATCGCATCATCGACGGTCGCGAAGCCGTGTCGTTCCTGAAGCACATCAAGGAAGCCATCGAGGATCCCACGCGGATTCTGCTCGAAGTGTAACCTGGTCCGATGTGCCTCCGGCGGTAACATCCAAAATTGCGCAATCACTGCGTGCCGGCCATCCCGCCAGGATCACCCCTCGCCAGCCAGGACCATGCGGCTTGTCGCATGCTTTGCGCTACTGGCAGCGGTCCAAGCTGCCCCCCCAGCGCATGTTGTTCGGCTATGCGCCCGCAGGTCATGGACGATTGCCTTTGGGGCAAATCGCATGAAAGCTGCCGGTGTGCTTGCAATCGCGCTTGCGCCGTCTCTTGGCCAGCGGAATCGATTTGCTGTAACAAGTCGTTTTCGAATCCTCTTAAGTACTCAGTTCGACCGGATGTGGATGGCCGCCACGCCAGCAACAAGCGGCGGCCGTAAACCGACAACGTCCCGGTATTCCTGCTAAGCACCCCCCAACGCGAACTGAGTGCATTATGAACTCCACCCCGCTTGCACAACTTCTTCAACAACGCTCCAGCAGTCGGGCGGTCCGAATGGTGGCCGAGTTAGCCCGGCATCTGCCCAATTCCTATTGCCAGTTGCAGGAGCTGGGTGGGCACGAGTGCGTGATCCGCGGCCGCCGGCTGCTCAACTTCAACGCCATCAATTACCTGGGATTGGAAGAGCACCCGGAAATGATCGCCGCGGCCCAGCAGGCGATTGCCCGCTGGGGTACGCTGGCGGGCAGTTCGCGTGCTGCCGCCGAGGTCGAACTGTACGAGGAGTTGGAACACCGCATTGCCGCCAAGTTGGGTGTGGATAACGTGATCGTGTATCCCACCGTCACACTGGCCAATCACGGCACCATTCCGCTGTTGATGCGGAAAAACTCGCTGCTGTTGATCGACCAGGAGGTTCACAACAGCGTGCAGCGTGCAGCGATCGAGGCCAAGGGCGCCGGCGCCACGCTGGCGACTTTCGCGCACGACGACTTCGCCCAGTTAGAAGCGCTGCTCGCGCGGCAACGTGCCCAGCACAACCATGCGATGATCGCCCTGGACGGCGTGTACAGCATGGCGGGTACGTACTTGAATCTGCCGCGGTACGAAGCCATCGCTCGCAAGTACGACGCCATGCTGTACGTGGACGACGCCCACGGTTTCGGCGTGGTGGGGCCCGAGGGCCGCGGCATCGTGAGCCACTTCAACAGCAACTACGACAACACGGTTTACGTCGCTTCGCTGGAGAAGGGGCTGGCCAGCCTGGGCGGTTTCGTGGTGGTTCCCAAGGCATCCCGCGATTACTTCCGTTTCAACTCCTATACCTACACGTTCAGCGGACAGTTGCCGCCGCCCTACCTGGCCAGTGCCCTGAAGGCGTTCGACATCCTCGAGCGCGAACAGGGCGCACGGCTACGGCGATTGCACGCCCTGATCGCTCGCGTAAAGCGCGAGGTACAGGAGATCGGGTTTGAAGTGATCGGCGAAGATCAACCGTTCCCGCTCATCATGGTCAAGGTCGGCGAGATTGCTTCGGGACCGCAGATTTCGCAGTTCTTCTACGAGGAAGGCATCCACATCCTGACCGTGGGCTTTCCCGTCATCCCGCTCTCGCGCGGAGCCATGGTGCGGATTGCCCTGTCGGCCACGCATACCGAGGAACAGATCGACCGCCTGATGCGCGTCTTTCGCAAGCTCCGCGACCGGATACCGACGGCCTCGCGCAAACCGCGCACGGCCGAATTGCCCTGCACCAGCCTGACCGACTCCGTGGCTGCCTAGGGGGTGGCATGATGCTGGCAAGCGTGTCGCCCGCGCGGCCACACGCTCATACCGTCACGCATTGCAGAATCCAGGCAACGAAACGTCCCCAGCGGCGCCCGGTCAACTGACCGGGCGCCGCTGCTGTGCGCAGAGCCGGTTCAAAAGTTAATGGGCCGGTTAATCTGCACTTCGTCGCCGTGGTAGCTGACCGAGTGGATGAGGTTCCCATTGGGATCGAAGATCATCACGGTATCGCCGCCATTGTTCAGCGGCATCGAACCATCGGTGCGGATATCAATGGCCTGGCCGGCGCGAATGACGCCCCGCAGCGGGAATCGGTTGTAATGCCGGTCCTGGAGCCACCAACCGGTAAGATTGATGGGCCGGTTGGTATCGTTGTAGATGGTGATGATTTCGCGGCCCTCGTCGCGCCCGGCCACGTTGGGAAGCAACCGTACGATGCGCAGCGGCGCCCGCTCCATATGGCGATATGGCCCCGTATAGTACCGGGGTGTATCGTACTGGTTTTCATATCCCCGGTAGTAGGTGCCGTAACGACCCTGGCGCGGCACTCCAAAGCGGCCGTAACCGCGACCGGCACGGTCGTAGCGGTAATCGTAATCGTACTGGTAGCCGCGGTAGTCGCCGCGCCACTGGGCCTGGGCCGGCGCGGCCATTAGCGCGGTCAGGCTCACGGCCAACGCGCCAACAAGCATGGATCGGAACATCTCGATTTCCTCCTGCCGCTTCGTACCGTCGCTTGCTACACCGTCTGGCATGGCATCAAGCGGCATCTATGGGAGTTTTACTGTGGGGAGCAATGAAGACCTAAGCGATGCAATCACCATGCCGACGGGCGCGACAAACCTGCGTCCCCCCCGCTGACTGGCCCGCTGCCGGCGGCAATCGGCCGCACCCGGCGCACATTGCCCCCAGTCCCTCAAGTCAGCCCGCCAAGCGGATAACGCCGGCCCATCGGGGGTTGCATCTTCGCTCGCTGATGGATGTGGAATTTCTGTCCACCACGATTGGCTCTGCCTGGCATCGGGAGGATTGACGGTTTCCGCCCTCGTTTCGACAATGCCTGAATGACGCCCCCGTTGCTTTTCCATCATGGGCTTGGGGGGACCGCTGCCGTGCCGCTATTTGCCCCCCCGCGAGGAATCGATGAACTTTCTGCAAGGCCAAGATCCCGAGGTCTGGAACGCCATCGCTGGTGAAATTCGCCGTCAGCAGGACGGCCTGGAAATGATCGCCAGCGAGAATTACACCAGCCCCGCCGTAATGCAGGCGGTCGGCAGCGTGCTCACCAACAAGTACGCCGAGGGATATCCCGGCCGGCGGTATTACGGGGGGTGCGAATTTGTCGACGTGGTGGAGAACCTCGCCCGAGATCGCGCCAAACAACTGTTTGGCGCCGAGCATGCCAATGTGCAACCGCACTCGGGCAGCCAGGCCAACATGGGGGTCTACCTGACGGCACTCCAACCGGGCGACACCGTGCTGGGCCTCGATCTGGCCCACGGCGGCCACCTCACCCACGGCATGAAACTCAATATCTCCGGGCAGTTGTATAACTTCATCAGCTACGGGGTGGACGCCCAGACGCACCGTATCGACTTCGATCGCGTGGCGGCCCTGGCCCGCGAGCATCGTCCCAAGATGATTGTGGCCGGTGCCAGCGCGTATCCACGGGAGATTCCGCACGGCAAGTTCGCGGAGATTGCCCGCGAGGTGGGAGCGAAGCTGTTTGTCGACATGGCCCACTATGCGGGTCTGGTGGCGGCGGGTTTGCACGACAACCCCGTGCCGGTTGCCGATTTCGTTACAACCACCACGCACAAGACACTCCGCGGTCCCCGGGCAGGTTTGATCCTCTGCCGGCAGGAGTACGCCAAGGATATCGACCGCAGCATTTTCCCGGGCATCCAGGGCGGGCCGCTGATGCACGTGGTTGCCGGCAAGGCGGTTTGCTTTGGGGAGGCGCTGCAGCCGAGCTTTAAGGACTACGCCGCCCGGATCATCGAAAACGCCAAGACTCTGGCGGAAACACTGCTTTCGGCTTCGTGGCGGCTGATCTCCGGCGGTACGGATAACCACCTGATGCTGGCCGACGTCACCGCCATTGGCCTCACCGGCGCCCAGGCCGAAACGGTCCTCGACCAGTGCGGAATCACCGTCAACAAGAACATGATTCCGTACGATGCCCGCAAGCCGCTGGACCCCTCGGGCATTCGCATCGGCACGCCGGCGCTGACCACGCGGGGCATGGGTGCCGATGAGATGCGGCAGATCGGCACCTGGATGGTGCAGGCCCTGAAGTCAGCCGACGATACGGCGCTGCACGGCAAGATTCGCGAGGAAGTGCGGGCGTTGTGCCAGCAGTTCCCGGTCCCCGGTGCCGTGATCGACGCCGAAGCCATGGCTTAAAGTGACCAGCGGCTTGGCGCTCGATAACCCGAGTTGCGTTTTCCGCGCCGCAAACGCAGGCGAGGCATACAGTAAGCCATGCGCAGTGCTGTTGTTTGGCGCGATCCGGTTTGAATTGGCGGCATCGGCGAGTTGACTCAGGCTTTTCGCCGGACCTACAATCGAGCAATTATCCCAAACTCATCTTTGATTCACCGTAGCGGCGCACTGGGCATGCCCTCCCGCCGGTGAGCTACCGGGCCGACTGCGCATCATGGTCGTCTTACGTGTGATCAGCGGTTTGAACCCTGGTCAGGAGTTCCCTTTAGAGGGAGACTCCGCGATTCTGGGCCGCCATCCCAGTTGCGACATTGTTCTGGAAGAAGGTGCGGTCAGTCGCCAGCATGCGCGGGTCTTTCGCGAGTCGGGCGCTTACTACGTGGAAGACTTGGGCAGCCGCAACGGCACATTCGTCAACGGCGAGCGGATCTACGGCCAGCAACTGCTCCACCACAACGACGAAGTTCAAATCTGCGAGATGGTGTTTGGCTTCGACGCCCAGTGCGATGGCGCCGGCGACAGCGCCTGGAGCGAACCGGTCGGCCGCCCCCACGGTGCCAACGACGGTTTCGCGGTCACCAATTCACCCTGGCCAATGCTGGTCGACGGCGGCGAAGGCCGCAGCAACGCCCAGGTGATGTCCAAGGTGGATGTGGTGGGCTGCAGTTCCGGCGTCCGCCTGGCGGTCAATCCCGAGGTCAAACTCCGCGCCCTGCTCGAGATCACCAACAACCTGGCCAAGAGCCTGCACCTGGACGCGGTGTTGCCCAAGATCCTGGAGAGCCTGTTCAAGGTGTTCATCCAGGCCGACCGGGGCTTCATTCTGCTGTCCGAAGGCAACGGCCGCCTGGTGCCCAAGGCAGTCAAGTATCGCAAGCAGTGCGAAGACGACACGATCCGCATCAGCAAGACGATCGTCAACGAGGTGCTCGGCACCAAGCAGGCGGTGCTTTCGGCCGATGCCGCCTCCGACTCGCGTTTTGCCATGAGCGATAGCATCGCCGATTTCCGCATTCGCTCGTTCATGTGCGCGCCGCTGATCTCCAGCGACGGCGAGGCGATCGGCCTCATCCAGATCGACACGAACGACCACCGCAGCCAGTTCCAGAAAGACGACTTGGAAGTGCTGGCCAGCGTGGCAACCCAGGCTTCCTTTGCGGTGGAAAACGCCAAGCTGCACGAACAGGCTCTGGCGCAACAGGCACTGGAGCGCGACCTGGCCCTGGCGCATCGCGTACAGCAGGGTTTCTTGCCCAAGGAATCGCCGCAGATCGCCGGGTACCAGTTCTTCGATTATTACGAACCGGCCAACCAGGTCGGCGGCGACATGTTCGACTACGTCCACCTGCCCGACAATCGCGTGGCCGTCATTGTGGCCGATGTGGCCGGCAAGGGTGTTTCCGCCGCGCTGCTGATGGCCAAGGTCAGTTCCGACGCTCGCTATTGGCTCGCTGGAGAACGCTGCCCTGCCATCGCCATCACGCGGCTTTCCGAGGCCTTTGTCAAGTCGGGCTGGTCTGACCGCTTTGTGACGATGTTGCTGGCCGTGATCGATTACAACACGCACGAAGTGATCCTGGTCAACGCCGGTCATATGCCGCCCATGTTGCGCCACGCCGACGGCACCGTGGAAGAAGTGGGCGAAGATGCCGCCGGAGTGCCGATCGGCATCGACGAAGACTGGGAGTACGAAGAATTTCGCCTCCAGCTTCAACCGGGCGATAGCCTGACCTGCTTCACCGACGGTTTCAGCGAAGCCAGCAACGACCGGTCGGAACTCTACGGCATCGAGCGGCTTGCCAGGCAGGTGGCCATGCCGGCGGCGGACGTCTCGGAACTGGGCCAGCGGATCCTGGCCGACGTGCAACGGTTCGTCGGCAACTACAAGCAGTCGGACGATATGTGCCTGCTGTGCTTCGGCCGCGATTGCCAGTAGCAGCCCATGCGGGTGCCACGGGATTTACCTGGATTTGCCGGCGCGGAAGCAGATACTACTGGTCGTGTGCCGGCATGCGCGCCAAAGCGAAGTGGACATTGACGCGCCGCACCGGCCGTTGAAGCCCGTACGCCAACGGATTTCCCGCACGGCTCGCAGAGCCGCGGCACGCATGTTTCAAATACAGGTTCGCAGAGCCGTGGCAAGCGGGTTGGTCGCCGTTTCATAGCGCGTCCCATCGCGGCCATGTTTCCCGCACAGCCCCCAGTAACTCGATGGAGTTCCCCGCCATGCGCATCCGTCAGTCGTTTTGCCTCGCGGTGTCTGCCTGGATATGGCTGGCGGTCGCGGCAACGGCCCAAGATCGTGACGGCCAGCAGCCCAAAGCATCGGACGCTCTGCCCCGGCTGCTCAAGGTTCTCAACGATGCCCATGCCGACGGTACCGACCTTTGGATCTACAACGATCTTCGCCTGGCCCGCCTGCAGGCCCAGCAGGAGAACAAACCGCTGTTTGTGACCTTCCGCTGCGTGCCCTGCAAGGCATGCTCGGGCTTTGATGCCGAAGTGGCCCAGGGCAGCGAAGCGATTGACCGCCTGGCCCGCGAAAAGTTCGTGGCCGTGCGGCAGGTCGAGATGAAGGGCGTGGACCTGTCGCAATTTGAGTTCGACTACGACCTCAATTGGGCCGCCATGTTCATTCATCCCGACGGCACCGTCTATGCCCGGTACGGCACGCAAAGCGCCGCCGGTCCCGACGCGTTCAACTCGGTCGAGGGTTTGCTGGCCACGATGCAGCGGGTGCTGAAGCTGCACGCCGAGTATCCCAAGAATCGTGCCGAACTGGCCGGCAAGCGAGGGCCAGACAAACCGTATCGCACGGCGCTGGAGATGCCCGGCCTTCCCAACAAGGACAAGTACCGCGGCCCGACCACGCGGTCCAATTGCATCCACTGCCACAACATTCACGATGCCCAAAACTTTGCCGCCAAAGAAGCCGGCACGTTTTCCATCGAATCGCTGTACCGCTATCCGCTGCCCGACAACATGGGCCTTTCCATCGACGCCCGCGACGGCCTCCGGATCGCCAAAGTGCTGCCCGATTCGCCGGCGGCCAAGGCCGGGTTGAAAGCCGGCGAGCAGATCACGCATATCAACGGCCAGGTGATGACATCCATCGCCGACATGCAGTGGGCACTGAACCCGCTCCCCAACGATGATTGCCAGGTCACCGTCACCGGCAGCGACACGGGTCAGCACACCATCCGCTTGTCGCGGGGCTGGAAAACAAGTGACTTTTCGTGGCGAGGTTCGATGTGGTCGGCGTCGCCGCGGTTGAAGTTCTGGGCCCCCGAGGCGCCGCCGGAGAAAGTCCGAGGCCTCAAGCTTGCCGATGGCCAGAAAGCGCTCGAAGTGCGCTATATTGGCGATGGCCCGGCCGGCCAGGCCGTTCGCAAGGCGGGG
The DNA here is from genome assembly GCA_964511065.1 of uncultured Pirellulales bacterium. Taxonomy (GTDB): domain Bacteria; phylum Planctomycetota; class Planctomycetia; order Pirellulales; family S012-138; genus CALBRZ01. The sequence continues at coordinate 19,115 of CAZEEG010000065.1, forward strand.
CTCCGTAATGGCGACTTGATCGTAGCCGTGGCCGGCAAGCCGCTGGTGAACATGACCCCGCCGCAGTTTCACGCTCATGTGAAACTGAACTACCAGATCGGCGATCGGCTTCCGCTCACCATCGTTCGCGGCGGCCAGCAGATGAACATCGAAATTGAGTTGGTCGAATAGCCAAGCCTGCCATGACCACTGCGCAGTCTGCCTCCATTGCGTGTGCCGGGATTGTGCTGTGCGGGGGCCACAGCCACCGGATGGGCTACCCCAAGGCCATGCTGCCATTTGGCTCTGAAAGCCTGCTGGCCCGGGTTGTCCGCCTGCTGGGGGAGGCCGTCCAACCGCTCGTGGTGGTAGCCGCGCCCGCACAACCGTTGCCGGAGCTGCCTGGCGACGTGCGCATCGTGCGCGACCGGAATCCGGATCGCGGGCCCCTAGAGGGCCTGGCCGCAGGGCTGGCCGCTCTGGCCAACACGCCGTGCCAGGCCGCATACCTGACCGGCTGCGATTACGCGCTGCTGCGCCCCGCCTTCGTCCGGCGAATGGTCGAACGGCTGGGCGATTACCAATTGGCCGTGCCGTTTGTGGATGGCCTGCCGCACCCGCTCGCGGCCGTGTATCGCTGCGATATCGAGCCGCACGTGCAACGCCTGCTGCAGGTAGAGCGCAAGGGGCCCGTGCATCTGATCGATCGGTGCCATACACGCCTGGTCGGGGCAGACGAGTTGACCGATATCGACCCTCGGCTGGAATCGCTGGCCAATGTGAACCGCGCCGAAGATTACTTCCACGCCCTTCAGCGCTGCGGGCTGGAAGCTCCGCGCGACTTAGCCCACGCGCTTGGCAAGCCACCGCAGCGGCCCTAGAAGGCAACCTGCATACCCGGGCTGCCGCCGCGGGTTGAGTGGTGTCGGGCGAGCCGCCACAAAAAACGCCGTGGGCACGAGCAGATGCCGCGCCCACGGCGGTCGGTGTCACGATCAAGATTCCCGGGAGCGGTTTCCCGATAGGGCTACGGGAAATGCGGGTTTGCGTTTCTTCGATCCTGCTTGGCGATTAGCGTGCAGCCGACTTGGCTTCCAGGCTATCGAGCGGGACGCGCGGGGCTTCGGCCCAGAGTTCTTCCAGGGCGTAGTAATCGCGCGTTTCGGGATCGAAGACGTGAATGACCACGGTCCCGTAGTCGAGCAGAATCCAGCGGCTGGCATCGTAACCTTCGATGCCCAACCGGCGGTCGTTCAGTTCGTCTTCCAGGCAGTGGTCGATCTCTTCGCTGATCGCGTGCAACTGCCGCCGACTGCGGCCCGTGCAGATCACAAAGTAGTCGAAGAGCTGCGAGAGCTTGCGCATATCGAGCACGACGACATCTTCGGCACGGTTCTCCAGGGCGGTCTTGGCGGCGGCCAGGGCAAGCTGGAGGCTGCGTTCAACCTGGTTCTCGTTGGCGTGACCGTTCGTCGTGCTGGTCTTAATCACAGACATTTCCCCTTTGGGTGAATGAGGCAGACCACGTCGAGCAAGCGCTGATGGGACAGCGGTTTGCTGCAAACCTTACGCTGTTCACTCCAGCAGCAAACCGCATACCTGCGATGCTCGAAACGTCACTCTATTCTACCCCTTGAGGACACGGAAGTCATTGCTCAGGTTCGATCGGTTCGGCGGCCCACGCGACACGCCCGACTACTCCGGACACCCACAATCTCCGCAACGCGCACAACCTACCAAGGTGAGGTGCTAAATCAGACAAGCACCCCAGGTGGCGGGCCTCCCTGGCTGCCCCCCCTGTTGGCGGAGGTATGAATTTCATCTCAGAGCAACTTCAGGGGGGCCTATGGCCGCCGATCTGGCACCCTCAATCCGAGGTTGTCTCGGGCGCCGAGGAACCGGATAATGGTAGCTGGAGTGGTCGGGGCGCCATCCGCTTGGACAGCAAGGGAGCCGACGATGCCATCCGCACGCCGCGGCACAAGCCGCATGAGCCGCTTTCTCTGCCATGCGCTGACCCTGAACAGGCCGCGGCCTTCCGCCGCCGTTTGCTCCTTCAACCGCATACGCCGTGCACCGTGGATTGCGGCCTTCGCCGCGGTGCTGCTGTTGGGAACAGCGGCACCAACGCCAGCCCAGGCCCAATGGGGGCTCTCGATCCAGGCTGGCTGGGGGTGTGGCCCCTGGTATGGTGGCCAGTTCACCGCCGCTACCGTCCAGATTGGCGGCCTGGCAGGTTGCGGTTGGGCAGGCCCCGCGCTGCCGCTGGTGCCGGCTTGCGCCGTGCCTCCGCCTTGCCCCCCGGTGATCCTTCCGCCCATCTTTTTGCCCACGCCGCTCGTCTTTGGTCCGGGGCCCGTGTTCGACATGATCTATGGCCCCGCGGCCTTTCGCGCACCGGGCGTGGCAGGGCCGCTGGTTCCGCCGGCGCTCGACCTGCTCAACGAGCGGCCACTGGATGGCCTTGCCGATAAACCGCTGCCTCCGATACGCGTGGCCAATGCAGAAGCCCGGGCACGGGCCCAGCGGTACGTGGAAATTGGCAACCGCTACTTCGACCAGCAGAACTTTCGCCGGGCGTACATTCGCTACGACAAGGCCACGACGGCCGCCCCGGACCTGGTAGAGGCCCAACTCCTCAAGGGGCAATCACTGATCGCCGTGGGCAACTACGAACTGGCTGTCCGCGCCTTCAGGATGGCGCTGCGTGTGGAAGACTGGACCGATTGCCCGCTCCGCTGGGACGACGTTTACGGCCGCAACCGCGTGGCGAAGACGGCACACATAGAAGGCCTGGCAGAGGCGGTTCACAACGATCCCAACAATCCCGACCTGATGCTGCTCCTGGCGATGGAGCTGTTCTTCGACGGCCAGATCGAGCGTTCGGTAAAGTTCTTCCAGCGGTATGCTGCGCTGCGCGATGCGGCCCGGGCCGCCGGAGCCGTGGCCGCGCAGTTGCCTGGCATTCCGGCCGAATTGGCCGCTCAGCATCCGGGGGTTCAAGGCGTCGTGGCAGCAGGCGACGGCCTCGGCAATGATGCGGACCTGCGTAACGGCAATGGCGCTGCCGGCAACCCGCCGCCCGACAACCGGCCGCGCCCCCAACCGCCGCCTCCGGTCAAAGAAGCCAGGGCCTTTTGAGCGGCAGGGGGAAGAGATACCGCCCCGCGGTCTGCCCTGGAGTTGCTCTGCATCTGCATGGCATCCCAGCCACCGTATCGCAGCCACCGTATCCCAGCCACCATGTCGGCGGCCTGCGATACGCCCCCGTGAGATGCGCCCCCGTGAGATGCGCCCTCGTGAGACGCGCCACGCGGTTGCACGATGCCCGGGCGAGGGCGGCATCTCACCATCCGCGCGCTGCCGTAACGGTCTGCTCAGCCGCGGCGTGGCACCGCCCTAGTTGCGAATCCGGGCCGGGGCTTTCTGCCCCTCGGGAATAAAGCTGAAATACTTCCGGCCTTTCATCTGCGACTCCCAATCAGCCTTAGCGGCTTTGATCAGGCTGGGCTGTTCGAGCAGATCGATCGCCGTCACGGCCAGCACCTTGGCGGCATAGAGGATACCTTTCTCACCGATCGACGAGCCGATCGCCGCCACGTTCTGCCAGCTATGGCCAGGGCTGCCTGCCGCGAAACAGGTCGTTCGCAAGCCACCGGTGGGAACGCGCCAACTCACGTCGCCCACGTCGGTCGAACCCCTGGAAGTCTGCGGCCGGCTGGGAATCCGATGAATCTGCTCATCGATCGCCACGTCAAACGTGGCCCCGAATTCCGCGATCAGCGGTTGCTGCAACTGGCGGGCAAATTGCTTTTCTTCCTCGGTGAACGTCGGCGCACCCACCTTGATCAGGTTTTCGTGAACAATCTGCGTGAGCGGTTGGTTGGGAATGATCTCGTGGCAGTCGGTGTCGATCTCAACCGACCACTGGGTCCGCGTCATCAGGGCCGCCCCCTTGGCGATGTCTTGCAGCCAGCGGAAGTTGTACTCCACATCCTTGTGGTTATCGGCGCGGACAAAGTACCACACCGTCGCCGTGGCAGGCACCACGTTGGGAGCGCCGCCGCCATCGGTGATGACGTAATGGATGCGGGCGTCTTCCTTCACGTGCTCGCGCATGAAGTTGGCCCCAGCGTTCATCAGTTCGACAGCGTCCAAGGCGCTGCGGCCCTGCTCGGGACTGACCGAGGCATGCGACGCGGTGCCTTTGAACGTGAACTTGGCGGATACCACCGCCTTACTGCTGCCCGACCAGGCCCCGTTGCTCGTGCTGGGATGCCAATGCAGACAGATGTCGAGGTCGTCGAACTGCCCATCCAAGGCCATGTAGACCTTGCCAATGACCGTTTCTTCCGCCGGCGTGCCGTACAGGCGGATGGTGCCGGGCAGATTGTGCTTGTCCATCGCTTCCTTGACCGCGATGGCCGCTCCCAAGGCGGCCGTTCCCAGTCCGCTATGACCGCACGCATGCCCAGGGGCTCCCTCTTGAACCGGTTCCCGGTTGGGCGATATCTGCTGCGAAAGGCCGGGTAAGGCATCGTACTCGGCCAGGATGCCAATGATCGGCCGGCCCTCTCCATAGCTGGCCACAAACGCGGTGGGCATGCCAGAGATGCCGGCTTTGACTTCAAACCCGGCCGCTTTGGCTTTTTCCTGCAGCAACTTGCTTGAGCGGTGTTCTTCGAGCCCGACTTCGGCGAACCGCCAAATCTGCTGGTTCACGTCGCACAGCATGGCCGCCCGCTGTTCGATGGCCCCCACGGCCGTCTGCTGCGATTCGCGGAGCGGCTGGGGCTTGGTGCTCGCGGCCTTATCGTCCTGCGAGTTGGATTCTTGGGCGACCAACGGTACCGCCAGTCCCATCGCAAGCATCAACGCCCAGGTGGCAGCATGGACGAACGAGCGCGCCGGGAACGACCAGCCCAACGACGCGGCAATTCGCAGATGAGCCGCACGGATCATGTGAGAATCCTCCTTCGCTAGCACGTTGCAGATCACCCTGGGCAAACTGCCAATGGCAGAGGGGCCACCGCACGCACACGGGGAACACAAGTAGCCGCAGTGCCAGATGCGCGGGCCGTCCATAGGGTAGTCGAGCCAGCATCCAAAGGGAAACATGCCGCGGAGAAAATGGCGGCAGCGCACAGCGGCCCCAACCCGGTCGGACGCAACACTTCGCGGCATCCGATCGGAGCGTTACCAAATGAACCCGCTGGACCAGGAGAAAGATTCCGCGTTCGCAACGTAAACAGCCGGGCGTCGCAATTTGCAACACCCGGCTGAGCGGGGAGAAAAAACGCGGCTGGATAATGCGGGATAGGTGATGAGCCGTGCGCTGGGGGTGTACCTACACACGACGCAGCCCTGCTGGCACAGACTCCCCGCTGATTTCAGGCAGTGGCGGATTTCAGGCAGATGGCACCTTCTCGCCATTGCGTGGCGCCACACGGCACCTGGGTGACACAGCCCCCCCACGCAATGGATCAGGGGCCGATACTCGGCGGGTTGCCGTTCAGGAAATCGCGTGGGCCGCGCGCGGTGTAGTACGGATAACCAACAGCGGCCGCAGACATCCCCGGTGCGGGCTCTGTCGGCGGCCCCCCCCGGCCCAGGCCATCACCGAGGCAATTGCAGCGGGGGCCACAACCGTGACCACCGAAATGGCGGCCCCAATGACTGCCGGCTTGGGGAAAGCCGCCGAGGAAGGGGCCTTCATGCCGCCGCTGAGCGAAGCTGGGATCGGTGCGATGAGGAAAGGCGTGCCTGCAACCCAATCCCGCCGTGCAGCATGTCAGCACTGCCAGCGTGGTAACCAAGAGACGCTTCATGGGTCAAATTCCTTAATGCGCAGGCATCCCCTTCGCGGCGCCTGCGTCCCTCCTTGGACGGAATGAAGTTCACTCCCCCGAGCCGGCGAAAGCCCGATGGCTGCGAACACGGCACGCGGCCAAGATTCCCCCCACCCTCGACACCCGGCGGCTACAGACCGACTCGGGTGGTGGGCAGGCAGCGGCGGCCGACCGCAGTGGCCAGGGCTCGCGGGAGAGCCTCGGGCGCGGCCGCACCGAATCTTCGTTACGTGCTCTAATTCCTCTATCGACGGAGGAACCGGCAGAATCCAGAAATTCAACATCAGTCGCGGTACTCCGTTATGGGGGGCGAAACGTGCCCGCCTGGCTGCGGGCGCCTGCTGCAATCGCCCAGGCAAGTTTTGCCGGCCAGGAGGGCAGTGCAGGCTGTTCCCGGTGCACTGCCACCGCATGGCGAACCAGGCTGGTGCCGGGTACCTCGCAACCCATGCGCTGCTTGCAAACGGACCGTGGTCGCTTATGCTGGTGAGATTGCCTCCGGCCCGCAAAGTTGAGGGGGGTGTGTTCCCGGAGGTTGCCCCCCGTTTGTCCGTGGCCGTGGTGACTCCCGCCTCTTGACCCATGCGGCCGGGTGCTGCTTCCTAGTGGTAGATGGGCAGAACCGGGCCGTGTCTTTCCTGTTCGCAGCCGTTTTCCTTCCTTCGAGCGTCCATGGCTCCGCTTCCCACAAAAGACAAGGACCTGTTCGAAGGCACGACGATGACCTTCGGGGAACACCTCGATGAGTTGCGTCGTTGTCTGATGAAGTCGTTGTTCGGCCTGGCGATTGCCTTTTTGATCGCGTTGCCGCCGCTGGACCTGGCCAGCAAACTGGTGGACTACATCAAGGGACCACTCGAGCAGGCGCTGCAAGACTTTTATCTCACGCGGAGCGAGCGGTACGTCACCGAAAAACTGGCGGGGCTCAAGGCGTCGGGTGTCGCCACCCCGCCGCTGGACGAGGTGCAGCAGGCGATCCTGCTCGACCGCATGCTGCCCAAC
>CAZEEG010000065.1:25954-28108 GCA_964511065.1 uncultured Pirellulales bacterium
GTGTTCATCGACCCTCGCAATGTCTTTAACGAACTGCAGAAGGAGTTCCCGCAGCAGTTTGAGCAGTTCAAGATCCCGGCCTTTGGCAGTGTCGATATCCTCGATCCGCACCGCTTCTGCCAGCAGCTTTGGGAGGAGAAGGACCAGGAACCCAGCCCCGCGCACCGAGTCTGGGAACTGCTACCGCCCGAGGGCCAACAACTGGTTGAAACCTATCAGGCCCCCGATGCGCCGCCGATGCCGCGCGAGGACCGGACCAGGTTGGCCGCGGCCCTGTTGAAAGTGATCGAAAACCCGGACTTCTTTCGCGAGGCCGACTTCGCCAGCCTGGCCAGCGGAACGCCCAGCTTTGTACTTACCGAAGCCGACCAGCGCCGCCAGATTGCGGCCACCAAGTACAAGGCCCTGATGGAACGCAAGGACAGCTTGAGTCCGCTGGAGCTGAACCGAGGGATGCTCGGCGCGGCTTTCCCGCTTACGCTGTCCACGGGCGTTCGCCAAGCCAGCATGTTGCCGATGGTGCAGTGGAAGGCGGTGGACGAAGACCCGCGGACATCGCTGCGCAGCCTCAGCGCGCAAGAGATGTTCTTTATCTATGTGAAGGCCGCGTTGATCCTGTCGGCGGTGCTGGCCTCGCCCTGGGTATTTTACCAGATCTGGACCTTTGTCGCGGCCGGCCTGTACCCGCACGAGCGAAACTACGTCTACGTTTTCCTTCCGATCAGTCTGCTGCTGTTTTTGTCCGGCGTGGCACTGGCATTTTTCTTCGTGTTCAAGCCGGTGCTTGAATTTTTGCTGATGTTCAACGACTGGATGGATGTCGATCCCGACGTGCGCATCAGCGAGTGGTTTGGCTTCGCCATTTTCCTGCCGGTGGGCTTTGGCATCGCCTTTCAATTGCCGCTGGTGATGGTGTTCCTGGAGCGGATCGGCATCTTTACGGTGGAGATGTACACCCAGAAGTGGCGGATATCGGTCCTGGTGATCTTCATCATTTCGATGTTCCTCACCCCGGCCGATCCGTACAGCCTGCTGCTGATGGCCGTTCCGCTGACATTCCTCTACGGCGGCGGCGTTCTGTTGTGCAAGTTCCTGCCCCGGGGCCGCAACCCGTTCGATGCGCCCGAGGAACTGGACTGATTGGTCCACGGGAGCGTAGGGTGGGCGGTGAAGCAGCGATTGGCCGGTAACCGGCACTGGTACGGGCGAAACCCGCGCCCTATTGAGATTGGCCGCTCACGGATGTCTGATTGCTCGCTGCGGAGGGCTGGTAACCTTGGCAACCGTAAGTTGCGCGATGACATCGCCCGCCTCCAGGATGACATCAAAGGGCCCCAAGTTGGCGATCTCCAGGGTGATTTTCCCTTTCCATGTCGTGTGAATGGTCGGCGCAGTCAGGTGGACCAGGATGCCCGCCCGGGCGCGCGTGCTCTTTCCATTCACGAAGCAGATGAGGTCCGCGTTCTTGTCGGGATTGGTGCCCACGACCTCGCGTGTCTGCCACAGCAAGAAGCCTTGCGGCCGTACAAGAATCTGGTCGCCCCGCCTGACAACCAGGCCGTCGGGGGCGTCTTTCGTGTCTGGCGGATCAGACAGGTAGCCTTCCCCGAAGGTGCCAAGTTGGTACTTCGCGATTCGAAGTTCCGGTCTGTTTCGACCAGCAGAGGCTTCGTGCGCTTGGAACTTCTGGATGTTCCAAATCTTGGCCTCGGAGATGTCGTCCAGATGCAGATCAATTGAGGTAGCATCGATCTTGTCCGGGCGCGGATCGAAGACCAATTTGCCACAGTTGATGGCGTACTCCAGATCGCGATCCGAAAGATACATAGAATGCCCCTAGCAGGAATTCACGAGCGCCTCCTGCGGAACGTGAATCACATCCGTGCCCGGAAACTCGATTTGCGCGACGTCTCCCTGTTGCCTGAGCAGCCGACACTGCACGAAGCCTTGGATCTCTTGTCCGACTTGCGGTGTTCCCTCGCGCAGCGGTTCTCCCTTGTCATTCTTCAGGTAGTCGATATAGGCAATCCCGACAACCTTCCCGCCTCCTTTGGGGAGTTCGACCTCAAATCGGCGTTCGCTGCTAAATCCGGTGTTCTCGATCGTGCATGGGAACCAGCAATAACGCATATCAGCTCCTCCCCTGGATGGCGA
>CAZEEG010000065.1:28208-33539 GCA_964511065.1 uncultured Pirellulales bacterium
AGCGGCGAGACCGTCTCTTCCAGCAGGTATTGTGGACGGCCGCTGAGATCGTTGAGCGTGGTCGAATTGGGGTCGATGCCCAGGTTACGGTACAACGTGGCGTAGACTTCCGAGAAAGTAACCGGCCGATCGGCGACTTCCGCGCCCAGCCGATCCGTCGCTCCGATCACCTGCCCGGTCCGCATGCCGCCGCCGGCCATCAAGGCGCAATTCACGCGGGGCCAGTGGTCGCGCCCGACTTGAGCGTTGATCTTGGGGGTGCGGCCGAACTCGCCCCACACGATGACCGTGCAGTCCTCGGCCAGGCCGCGCTCGTGCAGTTCTTCCACCAGGGCACTGACGCACTGGTCGAACACCGGGAAATCCTCGGCTTCCCGTTTAAAGATCGAGTTGTTCGTGCCGCCGTGCCAGTCCCACTTGCTGTAGTTGAGCGTCACGATCCGCGCCCCGGCTTCAATCAGCCGCCGGGCCAGCAGCAGGCTTTGCGGCACGCGCGGAGCCCCGTTGCCGTCCATGAACCTCGTGGGATCGCCGGTGCCGTAGCGCTCGACCACCTTGGGATCTTCCTTCGAAAGATCCAGGGCGTCAGCCAGGCGCGACGAGGTTAGCAGACTCATCGCCTGCTCGGTAAATGCGTCCATCCCGGTCATCATGCCCGAGGCATCCACGTCTCGGCGGAATTGATCGACCGATTGCAGCAACTTCCGCCGGTCGGCCAGCCGATCCAACGTGATGCCGTTGAGGACCATGTCGTCGCGGGTTGGCCCGGTGGGCCGGAACGGGTTGTATGCCGGCCCCAGGAACCCCGGCCCCGGCTCGTTGTACGGCCCGTGGCTGCACGTGTAACAAAGACTGATATAAGGCGGCGTAGTGCTGCGGTTCGAGCCCTGCAGCCGCCCCACCACCGAGCCAAACTGCGGCCAGTCGCCGCTGGGGCGAGGCCTGCGAGGATTGTGGCCGTTGAACACCTGGTAAGCATCGTGGCCCGACTGCGAATCGGCAATCGAACGGATCGTCACCAGTTTATCCGCAATCCGGGCCAGCCGAGGGAAGGCCTCGCAAATCTCCATGCCCGGCACATTCGTCTCGATGGGACGCCACGGCCCGGCAATTTCCTGCGGGGCCTCGGGCTTGAGATCGAACATATCCTGGTGCGGCGGGCCGCCCACCAGGTAGATCATGATCACCGACTTGGGTCGCGAACCGGTTGATTGCTGGGCCTGAAGCAACTGTGGCAGGCTGAGGCCAGCCAGCCCTAAACCGCCGATTCGCAAAAAGTTCCGGCGAGAGAGTCCATCACAGAATCCACGGCGATCAGCTCGGCCCAGCAGCGTCAGCATCGGATCTTCTCCAGTGGGCTTCATACGGGGCGGCACACTGGCGACCGCCCAAACGGGGTTGATCCATCAACATATCAACCTCCAATGATCGTTTCCACCTTGAAATTCTTGTGCGTTTTCTGCCGCTCTACCTGCCGAGGTGTACCTTGCTGCTCCTTGAGAATGCGCGGCCTACCGTGCGCTGCGCATGACACACCTTGAGCCAAGACCAATGGCTGGCCAGGCCGTCACAGTCCATACGGCGAAAGCGCCCGCGGGACGCCGCCGGCCGGGCGGTCCGGCTCCTTGTCGGTTTCCCGGGAGTCGGCTACCTTCTTGCTTTGGGGAACATCTGTCCGTCGAACGGTCCGGCGGCAGCTTCCTAAGGTTCTGCCGGTTCACGCCCGGCGGTTTCATTCCAACTGGTTGATCCATGTCCGATCCTTACTTTCAGAAGCTGTTTGCCGACCGCATCGGTGGCGTCAACTACGGCAAAGGCACCGCGATCTACAAGTTTGAGAAGATCAAGCGGGCCAAACGCAAGGCCCTGGCCGAGCATCCCGAACGGAAGCTGATCGACTTCGGCATCGGCGAGAACGACGAGATGGCCCCGGAAACGGTGCGCCGCCGGATGGCCGAGGAAATCAACCAGCCCGAGAACCGCGGCTACGCCGACAACGGCATCCAGGCTTTCAAGGATGCCGCCGCCCGCTTCATGCAGCGCAACTTCGGCGTGGAACTGGACCCGGTCAAGGAAGTCAACCACTGCATCGGTTCCAAGCCGGCGTTGGCCATGCTGCCGGCCGCCTTCATCAACCCCGGCGATGTCACTTTGATGACCGTGCCGGGCTACCCGGTGGCCGGCACGCACACGCACTACTACGGCGGTGAGGTGTACAAACTGCCGCTGCTGGCCGAGAACGGTTTCTTCCCCGACCTCGACGGCATCCCGGCCGACATTCGCAGCCGGGCCAAGCTGCTGGTGATTAACTATCCCAACAGCCCCACGGGCGTGGTGGCCACGCGGGCGTTCTACGAAAAGGTGATCGAATTTGCCAAGGCGAACGACCTCGTAGTGGTGCAGGATGCCGCGCACATCATGCTCAGCTACGAGGGCGACCCCCTAAGTTTCCTCTCGGTGCCCGGCGCCAAAGACGTAGGCGTGGAAGTCCACTCGCTTTCCAAGGGCTTCCACATGATCGGCTGGCGGATCGGCTGGGTGTGCGGCCACGAGCGGATCGTGCAGGCCTTTGCCGATATCAAAGACAACAGCGACTCCGGCCAGTTCATCGCCATCCAGAAGGCGGCCATCACGGCCCTGGACGACGACAACATTCCCCGGCAGGTCCGCGACAAGTACCGCCGCCGCCTGCGCAAGCTGGTCGACGTACTGCGGCGGTGCGGGTTTGAATGCCAGATGCCCGGCGGCACCTATTTCCTCTACACGCCCAGCCCGCGCGGCATCGAGGGCGGTCCGTCCTTCGAGAATGCCGAGGCGGCCAGCCAGTATCTGATCACCGAGCAGTCGATCTGCACGGTGCCCTGGGACGATGCGGGCAGCTTTTTGCGGTTCTCCGTCACGTACGAGGCCCCGACCGAGGACGACGAAGACATGCTGATGGCGGAAACCGAAGCCCGGCTAAGCAAGCTGAAGCTACAGTTCTAGCGGCGTGCCCGGCTGCCGTGGATCTCGCCGGCCACGGTAACGTCCGCTGTGGCCCCATAAATGGTGAACAACGCGGCTCACGCTGCGCGCATGGAAGGATCCACTGTGTATATAGACCGGACAGATCGGTAACACCCGTTCGGATAGTTGGGTAACACTTCCTGTACTTTGGACTGCTTTGCGCAGGCCGGATGCTCGCGACGTGGCACTGCAACGGACGCTGCGCCGTTTGGAATCCAGGCCCGGCGGTCTGCGTCAACCGCCGTGGGTCTTGAACCACTCCATCATGGCGGCCGCGATACCTTCATGCCCGCCCTCGAAGATGCTGACGCGCGTATTGCCGGACTGCCGCCGCAGATAAATCTGACGCCGCCAGGCTTCGTCCAAGAGTTCATCGCCGGGCCGCGGTGCCTTCAAACGGCCGTTACGCTGGCTGAGCTGCAGGATTTCGTCCTCGGTGATGGTTTCATCGGGCTTTCCGGTGGCAACGTGCCCTTTCACCACCGCGTTGAACGCTTCCAACGTATGGCGGATCGGCACGCTGCCGGTGTGGCCGTCGTGGATGCCATGCGCGATATCCAGCGCCAGGTCGCCCACGTTTGCCAGGTACGTCAGCGGTGAACGCTCGCGGTATTGGGTATCGACTTCCGGGCTGTCGCCCGGTCGGCCGCCGCACGACGCCCGCAGCATCTCGCCGTAGCGGTCGTTTTCATGAAGCCGGTGCCACGCGGCCAGGTCGCTGATGCCCACCCAGGCGCTGGCGGCGCGCCATACCTTGGGGTACCGGGCAGCCATCAGCATGGTCATGTGACCGCCGCCAGACGTACCGCACAGGTAGATCCGCCGGCGATCGACACGGTAACGCTCGGCCACCCATTCCACGGCATCGAGAATATCCTGCTGGGCCAGGGGGGAACCACACGCCTCAGGCTGCCGGTTGGGACCCCGGAAGTTGGGCATCACGCACAGCCAGCCAGCCTCGCCCACCATGCGTTCCAGCGCAGCGTTGCCTTGGCGATAGTCGGCACTCCAGCTATGCAGCAGCACGACCAGCGGCACGGCGGGGCCGTCGGCCTGGTAGCTCTTTGGGACATCCAGCCGTGCCGATTGGGTGCTGCGGTCGCGCGTACTGGTGATCTGGATTTCGTGCTGCACATAGGGTGCGTCGGGGGCTGCCTTGGCTTGAGGGGAACCATCCTGGGCCCAGGCCCTGTCTGCCATGCCTGTGGCCGACACGATTACCAACGCGGCGAGAACCAACCCGAAGCGAGCCCGGCGGCCCAAGGTATCTGCGATGCGAAACGATCCCAGCAGCCCATTCATAAGGTGGTCCTCAAGCATGGCGTGATGCGGTGGTATGGCGTGGTGGCCTGGCGTGATGGTAATTCGGCTGGGGGGGCGATGGAACAGGCTGGCAGTTGCCCGCGCTCAGAGCCGATTTTATACTCGGCTTGGCTGTTGATGCAGGCGGGCGGGGCAAATTGCGCAGCTTTTGGTACTGCCGCCACCGCTTTGCGCTCGGCCCCGGTTGGTTACCCGCTGGTCATTCTCCGTTCGTAAGGAACGATTCCATCATGGCACACTTATCGACTCGCCGCGATTTTTTGCAGTACACGACGGCCGCTGCCGCTGCGGCGTTTGCCGTTCCCCGCGCCCTGGCCTTTGACGGCAAGCCGCCGTACAGGATCTCGCTGGCCCAGTGGTCGCTGCATCGAACGATTCGTGCCGGCAAGCTCGATCCGCTCGATTTTGCGCCGTTCACCAAGAAGGAATTTGGCATCGACGCCGTGGAGTACGTCAACCAGTTCTTCTTCGAAAAGGCCAAGGACCAGGACTACCTTCGCCAGTTGAAAAGCCGCGCGGCCGATGCCGGCGTGAAAAGCCTGTTGATCATGGTCGATCGCGAGGGTGCCCTGGGGGCGGCCGACGATAAGGCCCGCACCAAAGCTATCGAAAACCATTACAAGTGGGTGGAAGCGGCCAAGTTTTTGGGCTGCCACTCGGTGCGCGTCAATGCTCAAAGCTCCGGCACGTACGAAGAACAACTGGAGCGCGCCGCCGATGGTCTGCGGCGCCTGAGCGAGTTCGCCAAGGACTTCGGGCAGAACATCATCGTGGAGAACCACGGCGGGCTGTCGAGTAATGGCGCATGGCTGGCCGCCGTCATCAAAAAGGTCGGTCTGGAAAATTGCGGGACACTGCCCGACTTCGGCAACTTCCGCCTGGGCGACGGCAAGACTTACGACCGCTACCAGGGGGTGAAAGAGTTGATGCCCTATGCCAAGGCCGTGAGCGCCAAGAGCTACGCCTTCGACGAGCAGGGCAACGAAACCACGATCGACTACC
>CAZEEG010000066.1:0-33123 GCA_964511065.1 uncultured Pirellulales bacterium
CGAAGCTGCCGGCCTGTTGAAGATGGACTTCCTCGGCCTGCGGAACCTGACCATCCTTTCCAAGGCCGTCGACTTTATCAAGCAGACCACCGGCCAGGATATCGATCCGCACGATTTTCCCCTGGACGATCAGGAAACGTTCGCCCTGCTCCAACGCGGCGAAACCAAGGGGATCTTCCAGTTGGAAAGCGGCGGGATTCGCGACCTGCTGCAGCGGATGAAACCCGACCATTTCCGCGACGTCATCGCCACCAATGCGCTGTATCGTCCCGGTCCGCTGGAAGGCGGCATGGTCGACGATTACATCGAGGTGAAGCACGGCCGCAAGGAGGCCAGCTACCCGCACCCGGTGATGAAGGAAATCCTGGAAGAGACCCACGGCGTGATGGTCTATCAGGAACAGGTGATGCGGATTCTCAACCGCCTGGGGGGCATCCAGCTCTCCAGTGCCTATACCTGCATCAAGGCAATCAGCAAGAAGAAACTGCCGATCATCGCCAAGTTCCGCGAGGAGTTCATCGAGGGAGCACAATCGCAGGGCCTCGACAAGAAAAAGGCCGAAGAACTGTTCGGCATGATCGAAAAATTTGCCGGCTACGGCTTCAACAAGTCGCACAGTACGGCATACGCCAAGATCGCCTACATGACCGCCTACCTGAAGGCCCACTACCCGGTGGAGTTCATGGCGGCGCTGCTCTCGGGCGATATCCCCGGCCGTAACTTCAAGACCAAAGACTCGCTCGTTGAGCATCTGGAAGATTGCACCCGGATGGGCATCGAAGTGGTGCCCCCGGACATCAACCGCTCGTTTGCCGACTTCGCCGTGGAAGACGGCAAGATCCTGTTTGGCCTGATGGCGATCAAGGGTTGCGGCGAAGGCCCGGCCGCGGCACTCGTGAAAGCCCGCGAGGCCGGCGGCCCGTTCCGCGACCTGTTCGATTTCTGCGAACGGGTCGATCCGGCGGCCTGCAACCGCTCGGCGATCGAAAGCCTGGTCAAGTCCGGGGCGTTCGATTCAACCGGCGTCCGCCGCTCGCAATGCCTGGCCGCGCTCGAACGGGCCCTGCAGCAGGGGCAGTCCACCTGGAAGGACCGCCGCACCGGCCAGAAGAACATGTTCGACATGTTCGAGGAAGAGGAAGAAACCGCCGAAGGCCCGGCCTCGCCCGGCTTCCCCGATACGCCCGAATGGGACGACCGCGAGAAGCTGACCTGCGAAAAAGAGGTGCTGGGCTTCTACCTCTCCAGCCATCCCTTGGCCGAGTACGAGGCCAAGCTGAACCTGTACCGCTCGCACTCCACGGTCGAAGCGGCCGCCTTGCCGCACCGGACCGAGGTATACCTGGCAGGCATGCTGGCGGCGATCAAGTTCTCGCACACCAAGAATCCTCGCCCCGGCCAGGTCCACACCAAGTATGCCATGTTCGACTTGGAAGATCGGGCCGGCATCATGCGGACCATCATCTGGCCCGAACAGTTCGCCGAATACGGCCACCTGGTGCAGCCCGAGGCGATCCTGCTGGTGCGAGGCGCCATCGACAAACGGCCTGGCAGCGACGACGCAAACCTGATCGTCAACGAGTTGATCCCGATCGACGAACTGGACGCCCGCTACACCCGCGGCGTGATGATCCGCTACGACGAAGTCCAGCACGGCCCGCAGAAAATCCAGCAGTTGTACGAGATTCTTCGTGGCTACCCCGGCGAGCACGGCCTGCAACTGCTGCTCTGCCTGGAGGACGGGCACCGAGCCCATATGCAATGCGAAGGACTGCGGCTGGAACTTTCCACCGAAATGCGCAGCCGGGTGGACGACCTGCTGGGGCCTGGCAACCTGCGACTGCTCACCCGGCCACCTCGCCCTGCGGCCAATGGCAACGGGAACGGCCGCCGCAACGGCTACCGCAACGGGCAAAACTAACGGGCTGTGGGGACCGCTGTGCGGACCACTGAGTTGCGTACGCTTGGCATCATTGAGCCCGCAGCACGAGCAAGGGAATAGGACTTCCATCCCGAATTACACGGCTTACAGAGCCGTGGCACGCACGCTCGCGCGTTCAAAATGTGCGGCTCTCGGGATACCAGTTACGGATGACCTGCCAGCGAAGAACAAACAGCGCTACCAGGTTGATCCCTTTGAACAGGATCAGCCAGCTTTCCAGGGCGTAAGCCTCGCGGAAATCGCTCAGGCCAAATGTCACAAACGCCAGGCTGTAGAGTAGCTCCAACGGCGAGTTGCGGTGCGGCAGGTAGCGAGCCAGCACCAGGGCCGCGAATACCAGCCACGCGCAGCCCTCGATCAGGTTCATCCAGTGGTACGGCTCTTCGTACCACGGGCTGGCCGAGTTGCAGGACCACCACGTATGGGTGAATAGATAGCGGCGAATTTCGTGCATGCTATCGCCCTGAGTCGGATCGCATCATCAGCACAGGCAGCATCCGCGGTCGCCGCGCGGTACACTGACAAGGTAAGGCGTCTGCGCCCGTTCATCCAGTTCGTTCCACCGAAGCTGCCATGGCTGCCGATCACCACGATGATTCGCAACTGCTGGTAGCCTTGCTGGCCGAGGCTCGCAGCGGCAATGCCGACGATCGCGATCGGCTGTTCGGCCTCTGCAAACGGTACCTGGAGGTCATCGCCCGCAGTCACGTGGAACGTTGGCTTCGGGCAAAGGTTGATGCCTCGGACATTGTGCAGCAGACGATGCTGGAAGCGCACCGCGATTTTGACCGTTTCACCGGCCAGACCGGCGGTGAGTGGCTGGCCTGGTTGCGGAAGATTCTTGTCCGCAATGCGGCCGATTACGTGCGCCGCTACCGGATCGCAGCCAAGCGGAACGCAGCCCGCGAGGTTCCGCTGGATGGCCGCCGGCCCGGTGACTCCCAAGCGGCGGGACCGCCAGAACCGGCGGCGCTCGATCCGTCGCCCAGTCAGCAGGTGATGCGGCGCGACGACGAATTGCGGCTGGCCCATGCGCTCAATCAACTTTCGCCCGACCATCGCGAAGTGATCATGCTCCGTAACCTGCAGCGTCTGCCGTTTGACGAGGTGGCGCAGCGGATGAACCGCTCGCGCCCGGCCGCGCAGATGCTCTGGGGCCGCGCCATCCAGCGGTTGCAGAGCATCCTTCAGGTCGGCGACACAGACGGCCCGGGCCAGACTACCTGAACGTCGCCGATACCGTACACCAGCGTCTGCGGCGCGGAAGATACCTGGGAGCCGGAGTGGCTTCAAGCCGGCCGATTCTCGCCGAATGCTCGCCCCCCCGGCAGCCACCTGGCGACAAACCAGCCGCGAGGGCAGACCGGGGGGCCGCTAACAGGCCCGGTTCTGCTGGCCTTCGTTCTTTCGCGGTTGCTCCCTTAAATTGCGGGGCCGCGTGCCTTACAATTCAGGGTTCGCCGTCGCGGCTTGGATGGCCGCGGAGCGGCTACCACTCCCCCAATCGCCTCTGCCAACCCAGCTCACCCGCATGCCGGCTTCCGATATCGTCATCAAGGGTGCCCGCGAACACAATCTGCGCGGCGTCGATTTGGTGCTGCCCCGCAACCGGCTGATCTGCCTGACAGGCGTCAGCGGTTCGGGCAAGAGTTCCTTGGCATTCGACACGCTGTTTGCTGAAGGACAGCGGCGGTATGTCGAGAGCCTGTCTAGTTTTGCGCGCCAGTTCTTGGGCCAGATGCCCAAGCCCGACGTCGACGCGATCGACGGCCTCAGCCCGTCGATTTCGATCTCGCAGAAAACCTCGGGCCAGAATCCCCGCAGCACCGTCGGCACCATCACCGAGATTTACGACTTCTTGCGGGTGCTGTACGCCAGGGTGGGGCAAGGGCATTGCCCCGGGTGCGGGCGGCCGATCACGGCCCAGACGCAGGAGCAAATCATTGGGCGGATTCTCCAATTACCCTCGGGCACCGCTGTTTCCATTCTTGCCCCGCTGATTCGCGCCCAGAAAGGCGAACATCGCGACCTGTTCGAGAACCTGCTCAAGCAGGGCTTCGCCAGGGCCCGCGTGGATGGCCAGGTGGTGTCGCTCACCGATCGCCTGGCGCTGGATCGGCAAATGCGGCACAACATCGAGGTGGTGGTCGATCGGCTGAAGATCGGACCGAGTGTCCGCACGCGGTTGGCCGAAGCGGTTGAATTGGCGCTCAAGTTGGGCGAAGGCAATTTGATTTGCGCGGTGCAGGGCGGTGCCGATGCGCCATCGGCGATGGAAGTCCCGCCCGACGCCGTGGCTCAGCAGGCAGACACGCTGGATATTCAGCTATCGGCCCATTACGCCTGCACGCACTGCGACCGCAGTTTCGAACCGCCCAGCCCCCAGTTGTTCAGCTTCAACAGCCCGCAGGGCATGTGCCGCGGTTGCGACGGCTTGGGCGAGGTCTTTACGTTCGATCCCCAGTTGCTGGTAACCCGGCCCGACCTCAGCTTCCAACAGGGCTGCTTCGAGATCATTGGCAAGTGGCGCGAGATGGGCCGCTGGCGGCGGCACATCTTTCAAGGGGTGGCCGAAACCATCGAACGGCTCGACGAACTGGAGCCCGGCCACATCCTCGAAACCGCCTGGGAAGACCTGGAGCCCAAGTACCGGCAGATGCTGCTGTACGGGACGGGCGATCTGCACATCACGTTCACCTGGTCCAGCAGCGGAAGTTCGCACAAGTACGGCGGACGCTGGGAAGGCATCGTTACCGAACTCCGCAACAAGCATCGCAACTCAAGCAGCAAGATGCAGCGGCGGCAGTTCGAGAAATACATGCAGGTCGTTCGCTGTGGCGAGTGCGAGGGAAGCCGCCTGAACGGGCAAGCCAGGGCCGTTCGCTTGACGACGGCCCATCCCAAGTTCGCCCACCAACCAAGCCTCACGCTGCCCCAGGTATGCGGGCTGGCCGTTTCCGACGCTGCCGACTTCTTCGACCAGCTTGAATTGAGCACCACCGGGCAAGCCATTGCCGCCGAGGCCCTGAAGGAAGTCCGCGGCCGGCTCGGCTTCCTGATGAACGTGGGGCTGGATTACCTGTCGCTCGACCGTACCGCGCCCAGTCTGTCGGGCGGTGAGTCGCAGCGCATCCGCCTGGCCGGTCAGATCGGCTGTGGGCTGGTGGGCGTGCTGTACATTCTCGACGAGCCTTCGATCGGCCTGCATCCCCGCGACAACGCCCGGCTGATCGACACGCTGACCCAGCTTCGCGACATGGGCAATACCGTCGTGGTCGTGGAGCACGACGAAGAGACCATGCGGGCGTCCGATCACCTGATCGATTTCGGGCCTGGCCCTGGCGTCCGCGGCGGTGAAGTGGTGGCGGCCGGCGATCTCGCCTCCGTCATCAAGACGTCGCGGAGCATCACCGGCAAATACCTGGCCGGCAAAGAAGCGATTGAAGTCCCTGCCCGCCGCCGCCCGCCCGGCGAACATTGGCTCCGCATCGTCAATGCCCGACAGAACAACCTCAAGAACGTAACTGCCGAACTGCCGCTGGGCACGTTCATTTGCGTGACCGGCGTATCGGGTTCGGGCAAGAGTTCGCTGGTCAACGACGTGCTGGGGGAGGCCTTGTGGCGTGACCTGAACGGCGGTGACGGCCATCCGGGCGATCACGATGCCATCGAAGGCATCGACCACCTCGACAAGATCATCGCCATCGATCAATCGCCGATCGGTCGCACGCCGCGTTCCAACCCGGCCACCTACATCAAGGTATTCGACGAAATCCGCAAACTGTACGCGCAGTTGCCGGAATCGAAGGCGCGGGGCTACCGCGAGGGCCGGTTCAGTTTCAACGTCAAGGGCGGCCGCTGCGAAGCCTGCGAGGGCAATGGTTCCAACAAGCTTGAAATGGATTTCCTGGCCGACGTATGGGTCACCTGCCCGGTGTGCGACGGCCACCGCTTCAACCGCGAAACACTACAAATCCGTTTCAAGGGCAAATCCATCGCCGACGTACTGGAAATGGACGTGCAGGAGGCCCTGGAACATTTTGAGAACATCCCCAAGGTGCGGGAGAAACTGCAAACCCTGCATGATGTGGGGCTCGAATACCTGAAGCTCGGCCAGGCTTCGCCCACGCTTTCCGGCGGCGAAGCCCAGCGTGTGAAGCTGGCCCGGGAACTGACCAAGCGGAGCACGGGTCAAACCCTGTACCTGCTGGATGAACCCACCACGGGTTTGCACTTTGCCGATGTCAAGCTGCTGCTCAAGGTGCTGCACGACTTTGTCGACGCCGGCAATACCGTGCTGGTGGTGGAACACAACCTGGACGTGATCAAGACCGCCGACTGGATCATCGATATGGGGCCAGAAGGCGGGGCCGCGGGCGGCGAAGTCATCGTGGCCGGTACACCCGAGGATGTTGCGGCCTGCCCCCGCTCGCATACCGGTAAGGCGTTGATCGACGTGCTGGGACCACCCTCGGATGGGCAGGGCAAGGCAGCCAGCAACGGCAGCGTCAAGGCCAAGGCCGCCCAGGACCGTGCCGCAAAACCGCGGGGCCAGCGGATCACGTCGATCAAGGTCCGCGGGGCCCGGCAGCACAACCTGAAAGATATCGACGTTGAAGTGCCCCGCGATCAGATGACGGTATTGTGCGGGCCCTCGGGTTCGGGCAAGACGTCGCTGGCCATGGACACTATCTACGCGGAAGGGCAGCGGCGCTACGTCGAGAGCCTCAGTTCCTACGCCCGGCAGTTTGTCAGCCAGGTTTCCAAACCGCAGTTTGAGCATATCGAAGGGCTCTCGCCGGCGATTGCTATCGAACAGAAGAACCTGGGCAGCACACCGCGCAGCACCGTCGGCACCGTTACGGAAATTTACGACTACCTGCGGATTCTGTTTGCCCGGCTAGGCACCCCGTATTGCCCTGATTGCGATCTGCCGATCGGCACCCAGACGGTCGATGAGATTGTCGACAAGCTCATGGCCCTGGAGGAAGGCACACGGCTTTACCTCATGGCGCCGCTAGAGGTCCAGGTCGGCGAGAAGTATGAAACGCATTGGGCCGACCTGCAAAGCCGCGGTTATCAGCGCATCCGCGTGAACGGCCAGACTTACTCGCTGGACGATCCGCCCAAGATCGACCGGCGGCGCAAGCATGAGGTCGATGTTGTCGTAGACCGCATTGTGATTCGCCCGGAAAGCCGCGGCCGCATTGCCGACAGCGTGGAAAGCGCCCTCTCGCTGGGGCAAGGCGTGCTGCGCGTCGCCACGGCAATCGACGAGGTGCCCGAGGCCAAATGGCCCGTCCAGGTGCACAGCCAACACCTGGCGTGCGACCAGTGTGGACGGAGTTTCGAGCCGCTGACGCCGCACCATTTCTCCTTCAACAGCCAGCTTGGCTGGTGCGAAAGCTGCGAAGGGTTGGGCGTGCAAACCGGGGCCAACCCGGCCGCCCTGATCCACGATCCCCGCAAGTCGTTGGCCGAGGGCGCGGTGGCACTGTGGCCCGGGGTCGATTCGCCGCTGTTCGGCCCGATGCTCGAGGCCTTCTGCAACCATACCGGTATTCCCGCCGACAAACCGTTTGAATCGCTCACGGCCAAGCAGCGCCGAACGATCATGCACGGCTTGGGCGAGGAATGGATCGACGTTTACCCGGCCGACCGCCGCGGCAAGCGGGCAGCGCCGCTGTTCCGCTTCCAGTACAAGGGGCTTTACCCGGCCCTGGAGGAAGCGTCCAAGCTGTCGCCCCGCCTGCGTTCCAGGCTGGAACACCTGGTCGACGAAGTCGAGTGCGCCACCTGTGGCGGCAGCCGGTTGCGCGAAGACGCTGCCGCCTACCGCTTCCAGCAGAAAACGCTCGACGACGTCTGCCGCACCCCGCTGGGCATGCTCCTGCAGGATGTGAGCGGCTGGAAGCTCTCCGCACGCGAAAAGAAAATCGCCGGCGAATTGATTCGCGAGATCACCAACCGGCTGACGTTCCTGGTCGATGTGGGCTTGGAGTACCTCACGCTAGGGCGGCCCGGCCCCACACTCTCCGGCGGCGAAGCGCAGCGGATTCGTTTGGCAAGCCAGGTGGGGAGCGGGCTGACGGGGGTGCTGTACGTGCTGGACGAGCCCACCATCGGCCTGCATCCGCGCGATAACAGCCGGCTGATCCGGGCGCTGGAGCGGCTGCGCGACCTGGGCAACACGCTGCTGGTCGTCGAGCACGATAAGGAAGTGATTGCCGGGGCCGATCAACTCCTGGATTTCGGTCCGGGCGCCGGCCGTCACGGCGGTAGTGTGGTGGCCAAGGGCACTCCAGACCAGGTGGGGCGGCGCAAAGCATCGGTCACAGGGCCCTATCTGTCGGGCCGCAAGAATATCGGCATTCCCAGCAATCGCCGGCTGCCTTCGATGCTGCTGCCGGGCAGCGACGGCCATGCCGAAGAAGCTGGCAAGGCGGCGCCTAAGCGCGGCAAGAAGAAAGTCGCCCGCAAGGCAGCAAAAGTGGCCAGCGACACGGCGGCCGCTCCGAAGGTGCGCGAAGCCCCGCGCCGCCTGAACGTGGACACGCTGCGCATCGTCGGCGCGCGCCATCACAACCTGCGGGGAATCGATGTCGAAATCCCCCTCGGCGCCCTGGTGGCCGTGACGGGCGTATCGGGCTCGGGCAAGAGTTCGCTGATTGATGACATCCTCTATCGGGCGTTGTCCAAGCGGTTGCACCGAGCCAGCACGTTCCCCGGCGCACACGACGGCCTGAAGGGGGTCAACAAGATCAACAAGGTGATCCGCGTGGACCAGCAACCGCTGGGCAACACGCCGACCTCCAACCCGGCCACATACACCGGCGCATTTGAACTGATCCGCGAGTTGTACGCGCAGCTTCCCGATGCCCGCGTGCGCGGCTACACGGCCCGGCGGTTCAGCTTCAACGTACCGGGCGGGCGCTGCGACAAGTGCGAAGGCGCAGGTCAGTTGCGGATCGAGATGCACTTCCTGCCCGACGTGTGGGTCACGTGCGACGTTTGCGACGGCAAGCGATACAACGCGGAAACCTTGGCCGTGCAGTACAAGGGCCGCTCCATTGCAGACGTGCTGGAAATGCCCATCGGCGAAGCCGCCAGACTGTTCTCCAACATCCCCAAGATTCGCCGCATCTTACAAGTGTTGTGCGACGTGGGATTGGATTACTTGACACTAGGGCAGTCGGCCCCCACGTTGTCCGGAGGCGAAGCCCAACGGGTGAAGCTGGCTGCCGAGTTGGCCCGGCCCGACACGGGTCGCACCATTTACCTGCTGGACGAGCCGACCACGGGCCTGCACTTCGACGATCTGGCTAAGCTGCTCGATGTACTCAACCGGCTGGTCGACTTGGGCAACACGGTCGTGGTGATCGAGCATAACCTCGATGTGATCAAGACGGCCGACTGGGTCATCGACATGGGGCCTGAAGCCGGCGAGGGCGGAGGCCAACTGGTCGTGGCCGGCACCCCCGAGGACGTGGTCGAACACGCCCGGCGGCAACGCAGCGGCCAACATCCCGAGTTGCTGCGCAGCTACACGGGAGAGGCCCTGGAGCCGATTCTCGACCAGGGGCCATATGTCGAGCGGGCCGTGTACGACCCGGCGCAACTGGACCAGCAGAAAGACGGTGACCAGGACATTGCCGACGTGGGCCGCGACGTGGCGATGCCCTGGGAGGTCGACGGCCGCCGCTGGCACACCGTCGATCGCGTAGGGCGCCGCGGCGAACCCTGCCAATGGGACGGCCGCATCCTGACCAAGGTAGTCGATCGCATCCAGGAACTGGGGGACTTCAACGAAACCAACTGGAGCCAGCGCTCGGTGGTCGAAATCACCGGCGAGCGCAAGAGCGATGGCTGGTTCTTCCACGCCATCACGGGCGAACCATGGCTGGTGAAACTCAAGTTCCGGGTCGCCCGGCGCACGTTCAAGCGAGAAGACCTGCAGGCCCGGCTCAATCTGCCGACGCTGGATGAGATGCACGACTTGCCGGTGTACGGCAGCGAGCCAAGGGTGAAGTGCAAGAACCTGGCCGGACCGTGGCAGGAGGTGGAACTTCGCGTCCACTCGTTGGATGAAATCGATCGCCCCGAGTTCTGGCAGTTCCTCGAAGAAGCCGTGCAGGGCTTTCATCGTCACCAGCAGCGCGTGAAACAGAACCCCGACGACATCATGCCCTGGAAGGTGCTGGGGCGGAAATGGCATCTCTCACGGCGGGGCTTCCCGCTGGGCAAATCAGCGCAGTGGCCGGCGGAACTGCTGGAAGCATTCTGCGAGTTGGTGGCCGAGATCGCCCCCGACGGTGAGTTCCTGTGGAACCATCAAACGGTGGTGCATTACCTGCTGCCGGGCCGCTCCCAGCCCTGGATCAGTCTGCACACCAAGCGGCCCACGGCCCTGGAAGCCTCGCTGCACGGCCCCAAGGATCAGTTTGCCTTGGGCGAACTGCTGCATCTGGGATCCGACCGCGAACTGCAAACCGAATCGCCGGAATGCGACGTGATTCGCATCCAGCTTCGCACGCCCGACGATCTGCAAAACGGCCTGGCCGATTTCCTGCGGCGCCACGCGGAGGCGGCCCAGAACGGCAGCCAGGGATAGCGCAGCAGGCCTCGTTTCCACCCCGAAACACCGTCCAGGCTCAACAAGTCGCCGGCCGCGCCGACACCACGCGCCCCCCATTTGCGTCCCCACCGCAGACGCCGAAGCAAGCGGGCGCTGAAGCGAATTTGTATATCGTCTGGCAGTGGCCGAAACGGCAAACGCTTCAACCAAACAGGCCTCGGTACCGCAAGCCGCTGGGGGCGGTCATGGTTGGGGGCCCCCTTCTCTCTCAACATGTGTCATCGCTCCATTGGCTTGGTTGCCCGGGGGCCGTGTGGTAGGTTTGAATGATCGGCCCTCCATGTATGTGGCGCGGCCGGTGATGCCCCCCGTCTCCGTTCACGAGTCGTGGACTTTTCAGGACCTTTCGATGCAAGTCGACCGTCTTGGCCCCTACCGAATTGGCAAGCTGCTCGGCCGCGGTGGAATGGGCGCCGTGTACGCTGCGCACGACGAGGACGGTAGTCCAGCCGCGATCAAGGTGCTATCCACCGGGCTGGGCCGCGATGCGGGCTTTCGCGAGCGGTTCGAAGCGGAAATCGAAACACTCCGCAAGTTGAAACATCCCAACATCGTCCGCCTGTTCGGCTACGGCGAGGAGAACGGGGTTCTGTTCTACGCCATGGAACTGGTGGACGGCCGCAGCCTGGAAGACGATATCCGCGCAGGGCGGAAATTCCGCTGGGAAGAAGTCGTACGGCTGGGCGTCAAGCTGTGCGGCGCCCTGCGGCACGCCCATGACCGCGGCGTGGTCCACCGCGATATCAAGCCGGCCAACCTGCTGCTGACGGCCGACGACGAGATCAAACTTTCTGACTTCGGCATCGCCAAGCTGTTTGGCGCCACGGGAATGACTTCCGCCGGCGGCATCCTGGGCACCGCCGAATACATGGCTCCCGAGCAGGCCGACGGCCGGCCCGTGGGACACCGGGCCGACCTGTATAGCCTCGGCGCGGTGCTCTACGCGCTGATTGCCAGCCGGCCGCCATTTGTCGGAAAGAGCATTCCAGAACTGCTGCACATGCAGCGCTACGCCACGCCCGAACCGCTGCGCCGATTCTCGGCCGATGTGCCCGAGGAGATCGAGACCATCATTCTGCAACTCTTGGAGAAGGATCCCGAACGGCGCATTGCCAACGCGGTACTGGTGGCGCGGCGGCTGGAGGCGACCTCGCGCGGCCTGGAGTGGAAGCGAAACCAGGAGCAGCACCGCAAAGACCAACAACCAGACACGGACTTTGAAGTTGTCGACCGCCCGAACCTCACCGGGCCGGGGCGTCGCAGCGATGTCACGGAGTTCGCCACGCGGCCGGCCGATCCGGGCATCGACCAGCTCGCCGTGACGCAAGCGACCGGGCTGGACGCACCGGGTCTGGAACCGCCGTCCCCGCTGGATGTCACGGCCCCGGGCACGGCAGTACCGCCGAGGGCGCGCACCGGAAGTTCATCCGCTGCGGGCCGTTCTCCGGCCGCGACGGGTTTCGATGCAACCATGGCCGCCCCCACTGCCGGGTACAGCGTGGCTCCCGATGCCGCGCAGGTCAAGGCAGACGATCCGTCCACTACGTCGCGGTTCACCACGGTTCCTGAACATGAAGAACACGACGACCTGATTGGCGATGACGACGAACATCCGGTGATTTCACCACAAACCGTGATGTTGGCCAGTTCGTTGTTGATCATCGGCCTGCTGATCTGGTACATGCTGCAACCGCCTTCGGCCGACAGCCTCTATACGGAAATCAAGCACTCGATCAGCTCGACCGGCGATCCGCTGGCGGCCGCCACCGATATCAACCGGTTCTTGGAGCTGTACCCTTCGGACCCTCGGGCCCGGGAGATGGAAGGCTACCTGAAAGAGAACGAGGTGCTGCGGTTGGAGCGGCGGTTTGCGATTCGCGCCAACCGCCTGTCGCGCGTGGAGGGCCTGCCCCCGATCGAGTCGGACTACCTGGAGGCAATGTCCACGGCATCGGTCGACCCGGCCCTGGCGTACGAGCGTTTGCAAGCCATCGCCGACCTGTATGAAGGCGAATCGCAACCGGGCACCGATTCCAGCCTGATTCAAAAGCTGATTCAGCGCCAACTGGTCCGGCTTCGCGGCACAGCCTCCGCATATATCCGCAACCACCTGGACCTGCTGCGCAAGCGGTTGGCCGACGCGGCCCGTGTTGCCGACAGCGATCCGGATCGGGCTGCGGCGATCTATCAAAGCGTGGTATCGCTGTACGCCCACAAGCCTTGGGCAGCCTCAGAAGTGGCCCAGGCCCAAGCCGCCTTGGCCGACTTGCCGGCAAGCGTCGCGGCCCGCCAGCAGGAGCCGTTGCCAGACGATACCTTGGCCCCGGATTTTGATCCCCGCGAGGCCCCGGGCCAATAGTTTGCTCTGCGACCTTCTCTTGGTAATTTTTTCTCTCTGAACTCTGGTTGCGGGCCCAGCGGGCTGCGTTGCTACAATTGCATCCCCCCCAGGAAAGGTGGCGGCTCACGCATAGCACATAGCATTACCGGCCCTATGCGGACCGAAGGGGGCCGACGGCCTGATTCTTGCAGCAGACGGATACACCACTCTCTGGCGGGAAGCCGGAGCTATCTTTTTGTATTCCCGCGGAACCGGTGATTCACGCGGCACCCACTTCGAGACAGGTATGAGTAAGCTCGTCTTTCATTCAAGTGATGAACCGACCGTAGGGATTGAACTGGAATTGGCGCTGGTCGATGCCCAGTCGATGGCACTTTCCAGCTCGATCGAGCCGATCCTGGAGAGGGTGCCCGAGAGCTTTGCGGACCAGGTCAAGCCGGAGTTGATGCAGTGTTACGTGGAGTTAAACACCAAGGTCTGCCGAACGATTGGCGAGGCTGAAATCGACCTGCGTGAAAAACTCCTGTGGCTACAGCAGACAACCGACGATCTGGGACTGCGGCTGTACTGGACCAGCACCCATCCGTTCTCGCGCTGGGCCGATCAGCGCGTCACCCCGAACGAACGCTACCAGAAGCTGGTCAGCCTGCTGCAGGACATGGCCCGGCAGTTGATCTGCTTTGGGCTGCACGTTCACGTGGGCGTCGATTCGGGCGACAAGGCCATCATGATCTGCGACCGCATCATGCGGCACCTGCCGACGCTGCTGGCAATCTCCAATAACAGCCCTTGGTGGGAGGGCCGGGTGACGGGCCTGAAAAGTCACCGCTCCAAGATCATGGAAGGCTTGCCCACCGCCGGACTGCCGCCGCTGATGCGCAACTGGAGCGAGTACGTATGGCTGGTGAAGCACCTGATTGAAACGGGCTTCATCCACACCATCCGTGAAATCTGGTGGGATGTGCGGCCGCACCACAACTTTGGCACGGTCGAGGTGCGCATGTGCGATATGCCCGGCAGCTTGGACGACGCGCTGGCCCTGGCCGCGTTCATTCAATGCCTGGTCAAGGCCCTCTCCGACGATATCGACGAAGGTGCTTACCAGCACGATTGCCATCCCATGATGGTGCGGCAAAACAAGTGGCGGGCAACCCGGTTCGGGCTGGACGCCCACCTGGTGGACGCCTTCACGTTTCAATCGCTACCGGTTCGGGAAACCGTTGAGCACCTGGTCGAGTTGTTGTTGCCGGTGGCTGATGCACTCAACTGCCGCAACTACCTGGAGCACGTGAACAAGATGGTACGTTCGCGTTCCGGAGCCGACCGCCAGCTGGCTGCCCTGGAAGAAACCGGCGATGCGGCCGAAGCCGTGCGGATGATGACCGAAATGTCGCGTATCAAGCCGCCAGCCGGTGCGCCGCTGAGCGGTTCAAACTAAGCCGGCGGTGTGAGAACCGCCCCCTGCTGCCGCAAGATGCCCTGCACCTTCTGGATGGATACCGACCGTAGCGGGGCTCCGCCGTCCAAAGCCACATGCGCTGCGACACCGGCCGCCTGGCCCATGGCCATCCAGGTCGGTTCCAGTCGGATCGACGAAAACGCTACGTGCGTGGTCGATGCGGCCACCGGCACAATCAGCCCCTCGAGCTTCTCGGGGATCATGATCCGATACGGAATCTGGTACGGCCGAGTGATCTTGTGCAGCATGCAAAGGTAGCCTTCCAGAACGCGGTCGTCGCCGGGCTGCCGCTTCCGTACCGGAAAGCTATCGATGGGAAATTCGCCCACGGCGATCGCATCAGCATGTTCGCGAACACAAACAAGGTCTGGCTGTTCGGTGATATTTGCTTCTGTCAGCGTATAGGCGCCCACCAACCGCCGCGCCTCGCGGACGTACAACTGAAACGGAAAATGCCCGTTGTCTGCAAACTCATCGCGGGGAAGCTGATGGGCAAGCGCTAACTGCCGGGCATCTTCCGGCACGTCGCGATCGTGCTGCAGGAACCATAGCAGGCCGAGCGT
Organism: uncultured Pirellulales bacterium; assembly: GCA_964511065.1. Lineage (GTDB taxonomy): Bacteria > Planctomycetota > Planctomycetia > Pirellulales > S012-138 > CALBRZ01. Next base: position 14,941 of record CAZEEG010000066.1, read on the forward strand.
GAGGCTGCGCAACCGCTGGCAAACGGCTTCACGCTGCTGCCATGATCCATCGACATAGCCTGCATTTTCTTCGGCGAATACAAAGCCCAGCCCTCGCGGGTTCATGTTGACGTCGGTCTTGGCATTAGGGATCGGCGCAATGGACAATGCAATGCGGGCCGCATTGGCCTTGCCGAATCGGCCGCTGCGCCAGTCGTCGAGATAGCCCAGGTACCGGCGGCGGTCGTAGTCCTCGGGCCGAGCAACCGGCACCTGGTTACCAGGGTCGGTGGCCAGGCACAGGCGATAGGTGTAGGCGGGCAGGCGGCGATCCCCACTTCCCGACCCGCCCAGGTGCTGGTGGTTCCGCCAGTCGAAGTAAATCTCTCCGGCATGCGGCTCACCAAATTCGTCGCGTCCTTCCCGGCCCATGCGAAACGAGGCGCCTGCCGCGGCATAGACGTCGCCCTCGTACGTGGCGTCGGCGAACAGCTTGCCCCGCAGGGTGACCTCCTTGCCCGAGGTGCGATCCGCCAGGCGCACGGCTACCAGGCGTCCATCGCGCGTGGTGGTACCTTCCAGACGGTGCTGCTTGTACACGGTGATCGAGGGTTGTTCGGCGATCATAGCTTCGAACACCGCTTCGGCCACCGAAGGCTCGTAGAAATAGCCGTCGCGGCAAAGCCGCACCGCCTCGGACGACTCGCCATACCGCTCGAGATAGTGCTGCTTCACGCGATCGACAAACTCGCGGAAGATACCCTGGATCATGGGCCGATGTTCGATATCGCTCTTGCCCAATCCACTGCTACTCATTCCTCCCAGGTGGGCATGGTACTCGGCCAAGGCCACCTTGCGACCCAATCGGGCTGCGGTCACAGCGGTGGCGATGCCGCCTGGAGTACCGCCGATCACCACCAGGTCGTAGCCGGTTTCAGCATCGTGATCAGAAGCCAGGCCTGTGGCCGCGTTCCACGACGTCGCGCCCACCGCTGCCGCGGTGAGTGCTGTTCCCGCCTGTGCCAACAACGCGCGTCGGTTCAATAGCGGCATGGTCAGGCTGCCCAAGAGGGTGGTACTGGCGCGGCAATACGAGGCGAACAGCGGGCGGTTGGCCCCCCGGCGTGCAACCGCCATCGTCTGCCGGCCGCTAAGGCAAGAACACAAACTCTTTCACATTAAACATCACATGGCACAGGTCGGCCCAGGTCCGGGCGTCGGCGAGCGACTGCTGCGGATTCAGGCCTAGCTCCTGTCCCTGCTGGACCAGAAATTCCAGGGCGGCAACTCGTTCCTCATCGTGCGGAGCCCGGGCAAATGCCAGACGGTACATCCGCTCTACGCGCTGGGCCGGGTCGCTGGCCTCGGCCAGGAGCCGATTGGCCCACACTTGCGATTGCTGCACCACAAACGGATCGTTCATCAGAATGAGCGCTTGGGCGGGCACGTTCGATGTGTTCCTGCGGCCAATGCTCGTAAAGGGGATCGGCTGATCGAAGGCCAGCATCATTGGCGACAGGAAATTGCGGCGAATCGCGATATAGATGCTGCGGCGGCCATCGCCGTCTAGCGGCCCACTCTTGGATGGCCGGCCCCGCCCTTGCATAAACGGAGTCAGATGCACCGGCACGCTGGGCCCGAACATCTGAGGCTCGAACCGGCCCGACACGGCCAATATCGCATCGCGGATGGCCTCGGCCTCCAGCCGCCGAATCGGCATGCGGTGCAGCAGCAGATTTTGAGGGTCGCGTTCTTCCCCCGCATGCGGCGCGCTATCCATCGCAAAGGTACTGGTGAGCACCAGGCGTCGGATGAGCCGCTTGATGGACCAACCGTCGGCCACCAATTCCGCCGCCAGGTAATCGAGCAGTTCAGGATGCGTAGGCTCCGCACCCAAGACGCCGAAATTGTCCGTGGAAGCCACGATGCCACGCCCGAACAAGTGATGCCAAACGCGGTTGACGATCACGCGGGCAACGGCAGGGTTGCGCTGCAAATTAACGAGGTGCTCGGCCAGTTGCATCCGGCCGCTGCCTTCGCCGCGGGCCGGGTTCTCCTTACCGCCGAACGCTTCCAGGTAGCGCCGCGGCACGCGATCGCTGGGGGTCTTATGATTGCCGCGGATCAACAATTCTTCGTCTTCAGCGAAGCCGTCCCAAAGTGCCGGCGCCGTGGCCGATTCGATCTTCACTTGCGCAAGCTGCTGCTCCCGAGCGGCGGCAAACCGCTGCTGGGCCGCCTTCAGTTCCGCCGGCCACGCCTCGACAAACAGTTCCGGCTGCCGCAGCATCCACTGGGCAACCAGCGGGGCGGTGGAATCCGCCGCCTTAACCGCCGGCGGGGCGTGTTGCCCCTTGGACCACGCCGCCAACACATCTTCGCACAACGTTTGCAGCGCTGCGGCACGTGCGGCCAGGGGACGATCATCGCCTGGCATCTTCAGAAGGTCGCGAGCGGTAGCAAGCTCCGCCCGCTCCAGCGCCGGCGGGGACGCAGACTGCACCACCATGTAAACGGTCAATGGTGCGTCGTCGATGGGGGTGAATTCCAGGTGGGCGCGATGCCCCTGATAGGCCGCCAAAGGATGAGCGATCCATTGCGGCCCCTTCTCGGCCTTCCATTCCTTGGCAAACGCACCATGAAGCGGTCCTTGGTTGAGTCGGTGGGAATCCACGGTCGCGTAGGTCCGCCCTGCCCCTTCAACCAGGTAATAAATCGAGCCTTGGCCAATGGTGAAGTTGCCGGTGCGGAAGGTGCGGCCCGGCCGATTCCACGAAGCGGTGCGGCCGGGATCGGTCTGCGTCCCAGGCTTGAGTTTCAAGTCGGGAAAGCCCGGCCGTCGCCGCACGGCCCCGCGTTGAACCACCTGCATCGCTGTGGGGCCGGGTGCCGTCGTCGCTTTGCCGTCGCCTGCTGCCATGCCGCCTTGATCGGGTGGGACATCCAGGACCACGTCGCCGGTTGCGACATGGTGAAAGCTGCTGCCATCTTGAAGCCACGCGGCCTGTGGCCCCCGAGTGCTGAAATCGGCAATCGCCTCGGTGCCGGTGCCAAGGCGCACGTTCGGAAACACCGCGGCCCCCTGGTTCTCCGGACTAGCCAGCCAGCGCACGAAGTGTGCCAGCCGCTGAGGGTTCAAACCGGCCAGCCGCGCGTGTTGGTGGATGGCCCCCAGGGCCGCATCGCTGACACTGCCCGATGCCAGTTTCAACTCGGCACGAAGTTGCTCGGCCGCGACCAGGTACCTGGCCATCTCGGCAATGCCAGGCTTCAGCGCCGCAGCGAGCATCGGCAATTGCTCGGTCAGCGCATCGGCCTCGAGCCGATCCAGATTCGCAGCCACGGCCGCGTTGTGTTCCAAGGTTTCAAACCTCGCCTGCCGGTAGGCCGAGCTTTGCAGGTAACCCGCCAGGGCGTAGTAATCCTGCTGCGAGATGGCATCGAACTTGTGATCGTGGCATCGGGCGCAGGCAACCGTCAGTCCCAGAAAGGTTTTGCTGAACACATCGAGCATGTTGTCGAACCGCTCGGCTTCGTCCTTCCGCACGTCCACCGGCGAGTGGACCCATTCGCCCAGGAACCAGAAGCCGGTCCCCAGGATGGACTCGTTGTAGCCGTGCTGTGGGTGGCGCCGCGGGGGATCGAGCAGATCGCCCGCCACGTGCTCCATCACCAGGCGGTTGTACGGCACGTCGGCGTTGAATGCCCGAATGAGATAATCGCGGTACTGCCACGGATTGGGCGTGTTGTAATCGAACTCGTGCCCTCGCGATTCCGCGTAGCGAACCAGGTCGAGCCAGTGGCGCGCCCAGCGTTCGCCAAAGTGCGGCGAATCGAGCAGTCGATCGACGACCTTTTGGCAGGCATCCGGCGAGTCGTCGGCTTCCAATGCGGCCACTTCCTCGGGAGTGGGAGGCAGGCCCGTGATTGCAAACGACACCCGGCGCAGCCACGCCGCGCGACTGGCAGGCGGAGCTGGCTGGAGCCCTGCTTCTTCCAATCGGGCCAGGATGAAATGATCGACCGCATCGGCCGGCCAGGCGGTGTCCTTCACCGCCGGGGGTTGGTTCGCACGCAACGGTTGAAAGGCCCATTGCGCGGTGCGTTCGTCCAGGTCGAACGCCGCGGATCGAACGACCGGCGCACCATCACCGCCGGGCCATACCGCTCCTTCACGAACCCAGCGTTCAATCGCGGCGATTTGATCGGGCGGCAACTTGCCGTCGGGCGGCATCTGGTAGATCTCGCCGTGGCGAATGGCGTCGATCAAGTAGCCTTGATCGACTTTGCCGGGCACCACGGCAGGGCCCGTATCACCCCCGGTCAGCAGGGCCGCCCGACTATCGACGCGCAGGCCGCCTTCCTGTTTGTCGGGTCCATGGCATTTGTAGCACCGCTCGGCCAGCACGGGCCGCACCTTCTTTTCGAAGTGCTCAAGCTGCTGCGGATCGGCGCCGTGTGGTTCTGCGGCACCCAAGATACCAGCGGTGCCAAGGAACCATCCAACCATAATCACAACGGATTGGTGAAACTTCATGGTGTGCTGACGTATCCGGCAGGATGAAACCAATGCGGGCCAGCCACATAAGCGGCCGCTCCAGGCAAATGCCCAAGGGGGGCGCCGAAGGGGCCGCCGATGATACAACCATCGACCACCCCACGGCCCGATGCGGTGGATGGGTTCAATGTAGACAGAAGTTCCACGGCTGTCACGGTTCTTGAAGCCCGCGGGCCGTATCGCTGGGCCGATTCAATCGTCCAAGCATCCCCTGTTCCCCGCTAGTGCGACATGCCTGGCGTCCTGCCACCTGCAATTGGCATTGACGCTGGCAGCCGGGACCGGGCAAAACCAACGTGTTGGTGCTGTCGATTTTTGGGGGTTCTCTCCCACTCCGCCAGGCGAATAACGTGGGCCAAGGACGGCTTTTCTCGTGTTCACTGAATCAGACCGCTGGTACTCCCGGGTTCCCTGGCTGCTGATCGCGGTAGCCGCGGCGCTCGTACTGCTGGGCCAGCTAGGCATCAGCCGGGCGGAAATGCTCGATGGGGGCGATGGCCGTTTTGCTGCCCGGCAGCGATTGTGGGCGGCGGTTGCGGTTGGGGCCTTGGCGCTGGCGGCTTGGCCGAGTTACCGCGTGCTTTGCCGCTTCAGCTTTGCCGTCTATGCCGCTTCGCTGGTGCTGCTGGTCCTGGTGTTTCTCTGGCCTCCGATCAACGGCGCGCAGCGATGGATGCGGCTGGGCCCCCTCAGCTTGCAGCCTTCTGAATTCGCCAAGATCGCCTGCGTGCTGGCACTGGCGCGATACCTGATGTATCGCGAAAGCCAGCGGCGGTTGAGCGGATTTCTGGTGCCGCTGGTGCTGGCCGTCGTCCCCACCGTATTGATCCTCCGGGAGCCAGACCTGGGCACCGCGATGGTCTTTCCCCCGCTGGCCGCTGCCATATTGTTTGCGGCCGGTGCTCGATTTGCCGATCTTGCCAAGCTGGCTCTGGCGGGATTGGTGCTCGCGCCGCTGTTGTGGACCCAGATGAGTCGCGAACAGCGTTCGCGCATCACGGCCCTGTTCGAGCAACCGCCACCGGGCGTACGCCCCAGCGACGACGCCTATCACCTCCACCAATCCAAGCAAGTGCTGGCCCTGGGCGGCATTTGGGGAAGTTGGCTCACCGGCGATGCGACCGATGACCAGGCTGCCTATCGCCTGCCTGAGTCGCACAGCGACTTTGTTTTTAGCGTGCTGGGTGAGCGGCTTGGGCTGCCGGGGACCGGCGGCGTGTTGCTGCTGTACATGCTGCTGTTGTGGCAGATTCTGTCGATCGCCGCGCGAACGCGCGAACCGTTCGGGCGACTCGTGGCTGCCGGAATCGCCATCCTGTTTGGCGTGCAAGCCTTCATCAACACGGGCATGACCGTGGGGTTGCTGCCGATCACCGGCATGTCGCTGCCACTGGTCAGCTACGGCGGATCGGGGCTGGTCGCCCACGCCATCGCCCTGGGACTGGTCGTTAACATCGCCATGCGACCAGGATATGAACTGTCGAAAGAGCCGTTTCGGTTCCGGCGCCATGCCTAACGATCCGGGCAAACGCTATCGGTCGCAGGCTGTGCATCGAGCAGCTTAAATCGAAACCGCCGGTTTCATCGCGAGATGCGCGGAAGGCAACGTTGGGCGCCCCGGCAGCGTGCTGAGAGCCCCCCCACAATCCGATCAGTTGTCTTCTTCGTCGTCGATGCGGGAGCCGCCGCCAAGTTGCCCCATTACCTGAAGCAGACTGTGCAGGTGAGCCAAGCGAGGGCCGAAGCGATCCACCAACTCATTGAGCAGAAATTCGCCTTCGACCACGCCTTCGCCATGCTCTTCGACTTCATCGAGCAACCGCCGCAGATAGGCGGTCTGTGCCCGGCCCAACAGGTCGACCGCCCTGCGGCAGTCGCGCGACATCCGCGGATTCGCCCTGCGCCATGCGGCCAATTCGGCGCTCCGTTGCCGCTGTGCGGAGGTCATCACCGTCAAAAGCTGCTCGAGCAGTTCGTTTTGCCGATCGATCCCCGTGAGAATATCACGCATCAACTGCGTATTCTCGCCGCCGGTCGGGCTGGCCTCCGCCCCGGCAGTGCTGCTTACTTCCACTTGGCTGAAGAGCGAAGGAGTTGCGGGTGGTTCGTGGGACATGAAGCCGTTCCTTCCTATCGGGCTGAGCAGGTTCCTCCAGTATAAACAGCGAGCCTCTGAAGTCGAGTCGCTGCTTCTGGAACATTCCTGGAGGCGATGGTTCGCCTCCCAGTCAGCCAGCATTGCCAGCCCCCGCAACCCAGTTGCCCTAAGTTAAACCGTCGCCTGGGGAACCTGGCGGTTTGCGGGTACCGCGCACCGGTTAACGATGGCGGGAACCTACAACCTTTCAGCCGGGCAGTCCTCCCCGCACCATGCGATGTGGTGGCAAGCTGCATCATGCAGGTTAACTGCACAGCCTGACAGCGCGGCAGCGGCCTGGGGAAAATACCCGTCCACGAAACCGGCCTTCGCCCAATCGGCCAGCGACCTGGACTGCGGCGGCAGGGTCGATTTCAGCAAGACCAAGGGAAGCATGCCCAATCGGTGCGCCACCCGAGCGGCGATAGAATCGCTGGTCACGTCCCACGTGTGCGGCAACGGCGGCAGGCCCCGCCACGGCGTTTCTTGTCGCAGGAACGGCAGGGGGTCAAACCACACCAGCGGCGCGGCCTGGTGGCATTGCCAAACCTGGCGAAAACAGGATACAACCGGCGATTGAGGGAAACGGGAAGCCACGGCTTCCAAGTTCCGCTGCATCGCTTCAATCGCCAACCAATGGCAATGTTCGTCGCCTAAGTTCTGAGTACGGTCGGCCGCGCGCACGGCGTCAGCCCCGGCCCCGCCGCCCACGATCATCGCGTGGCACCGCTGGGCAGGTTGCCGGGCCAGCCAGCCTGCCAGCCGCTGGTGCCAATCGGGTCGGCGGAGCAGGCTCCCGCCCAGCTTGACGACAACCAGCGGCCATTCAGCCGGCGAACGAGTGGAAGCGGGTGGCGTACGGTGCGTCATCGTTGGCTCGCCAATCGCGCTACCGCCCAAGCGGCCGCGGCCGACGACACACCAGCCCCCAGTTCCGTGGCCAGCGACCTCCAAGGCAGCCCCAACCGGCCAACCGCCTTGGCCGCCAGAAACTCGCCACAGCCTGAGATCACTGCGACTGCCGGGGAGCCCGGCAGCCTATCGAGTACCCCGGCGATGGCGGCTTCCAACTGTTTCAACTGTGCGGCTTCGATCGTATGCGCGGCGGCCAAGGCATCGTGCTCATCGAACATTTCGCGATCGGCGCAAATCATCCGGGCGAGCCGATCGTGTGCCCAGTGCCGCAAGGCTGGGCGACCGTCGGCGGTGTCGCAGTCGTCGGCGTCCTCCGGCCAATCGCCCGTGATCAAGTATGCATCGAGCGTGGTGGCGAACCGTTCTTGCGCGACGGGACAGGGACGCCCCCTCCACGGCAGCGTGCGCGTCACCGCGCACACGGGGCTTCGCCGGACGCCCGTATAGAGCAACTCACCAGCCAGTAAACGCTGGGGATCATTCTGCCCCTGGGCGACCACGCGGCCATCGATCACCGGAACGACATCGCACGTCGTGGAGCCCACGTCGATCACCAGGGCGGGCGACTCCTGGACCCATAGCGCCGCGGCCGTTGCCAGGGCATGCCAATTAGCCGCTGCCACATCGAGCGGGCGTTCGGCCGCCGCTTCAATACTCTGCCAGCAGCCCGGCAAGGCATAAACCAGCACGGGGCGCGAACCGGCTACCGCTCGGACTGCCGCCAGAATATGACGCACGCCCTCGCGTTTGGTTTCAAAGCAGTCGGCCAATTCGCCTGTCATGGTCAGGGCGATGCCGTCGAACGAGTCGGGCGGAGCCTCGCCCAGCAGGTGCGTCGCGGCATCGGCCAATTCATCCGGCCGCTGCCAAAGCGGAAATCCGCGGCTGATGGCCATTCGCTCCCCATCGGACAACTTGAGGTTGGCCCCCCCGATATCGAGCCCCAGGTAGCGTGTCACCGCACTACCTCCTCAATCACAGCATCACGAACGCCAACCGAGGCACGCGGCACCCAAAGTGGCAGGAGCGGTGCGGATTTGAGGTCGCGGTCCAAGCGAGGCCCTCGTACGATGGAGCCATCGGCGCGAAATGTCAGCGGTTGAGCATCAAAGGCCAAGGGGCCAAGCGTGACTGAAAGCTCGGCATGATCGGCCCCCCGGGCGAGGCCAACCAGGTAGTTGGCGAGATTGCCCGATGCAGCCGCTCGAAGCCCCACGTACGACGTGGTGAATCGCGGATTCACTTCAATGACGGCATCTTGCGAACCGTCGGGGGCGTTGCCGAGCACCAGGTCGATGCCGTAGTATCCCAGCGCTCCATCCGGGTCTGCGTCCGCGCAACGGGCCACGCGCGCGGCCAGTTGCATGGCCCTCGTGCGCAGCGCGGGCTCCAACGGCCAACATCCTCCCTGGTATTGCAGACCGGTGTGGCCTGCCAGCAATTGCCGCATGGGCGGCAACACGTACGAACCGGCCGGGCCAGCCAGCACGGCAACGCTCGCAGGCACGCCGGCCATCCAGGTTTCCAACCGCCATGGACGATGGCCCTCGGAAGCGCCGGTGCCGGCGGGCGCCGAAACGTCTCCGCCGGGAAGCTGTGAGCAATCGGGGCTCACCACATCGACAAAATCCGGTTGACGGTCGATCCGCTGCACACCGACCGATCCGGCCCCCAGGCGAGGTTTCCATACGGCGGGCAGGCCGATCTCCTCCGGCCAGCGATCACCCGGCCCAACCGCTGTTCCTCGCGGTACGGGGATTCCGCGCGATACCAGCCATTCAGCGGTGGTCTGCTTGTCGGCCATGCGGCGAACCCAATCCATCGATCCGCCCAACCATCGGCCGCCAGCATCGAGGATGTGTTGCCCCCAGTTCTCCAAGTGTCGCTCCAACTCGGGGGCGATGACCACGGTCCATTGTGCTGCGGCGGCCAACCGCTGAACGTTCTGCCGGACTTCGTCAGGCTCGCGAACTGGATATACGGTCACTCCATGCCATGAGGGACGCGGCAAGCGATCATCCCAAAGTACGCTCACCCGGGCCGGTGTGCTGTGGCCCGATGCTGCCCTGCTACTTTCCGTTAGATCAGCTACGGCGGCGGCTAACATGGCCTGCCCCTCGGCCAGCAACGATCCGGAGGGAACATCGCCGCTGCCGAGCAAGCCGCCGCCCGTGATGAACTCGAACACAAAAAAGTGCGGGCTCATCAGCGCTGCCCGTTGCTGTCCTTGGCTGGCGGCTGCAGTTCCAATTCGGCAAAGATGGCCCGATGGTCGGAGGCCACCGCTTCATCGAGCACCTTTACGTCCAGCACCTTCCAGCGAGAAGATTTCGCCGGTTCTGATCCAGTGGCCCCCGGCTTGTGAACCAGGATGTAGTCGATTTGAATCCGCGGGTTCGCCACCGGAACGGTGGGCATCACTTCGCGGTTGGTACGCTGCCACGCCTGGCCAAAAATCTTGAGGACTTCGCTCTCGGGCGTGGCATTCAAGTCGCCCGCCAGAATGGCCGGAGCTTCCCACTTGGCGGCCAGTTGATTGATGAACTCGGCTGACTTGATCCGCTCGCGGTCGTCACGACGATGGTCCAGGTGCGTGGCAACAAAGACCAGCGGCAGCTTGTCCGCGATTTCCACCTTTGCCACCAGGGCCCCTCGTTGCTCGCCCTGGTCGATATTGGGCAGGAGGTGGTTATTGACCTCCACAATCGGAAACCGTGAAAGGATGGCATTCCCGTAGTAGCCGCCTGCGAAATCAATGTTCTTTTCAAAAACGGCGTTCAGGCCCGTGAGCTTGGACAGTTCCGCCGGTTGATCGACCTGCCCGGTGCGGCTCGTATTGCGTTCCACTTCTTGCAGCGAAACCAGGTCGGGTTTGACCGAGTTGATGACGTCGGCGATTCGCTTGAGGTCGAGCTTGCCGTCGATGCCGGCGCCATGATGGATGTTGTAGCTGAGCACGCGCAGCTTGATCGGCTCTTGCGCGAAGGCCGGAGAGGCGGTCAGCCACAGGGCCGCGGCCAGCAGCGCTGAAGCTAGCCATCGTCCCAGGCCAAACTTCCGGCGTATGCTTGAATGGTGGCCGACCTTCGGAGCGTCGTCATGGCACAGGATCATGGTAGTGATTCGCCCTCGTTCTGGATTCAGGGTGATCCGGCCGCCGCAGCCGAAAGTTGGCCGCAGCGGCGTCCTCAAACGGACAAGTTCCCTTTATACTCTGCCGCACACCGCTTGCGGAGGGCGCAGGGGCGGCAACACCGGTCCACTGCAAGGTGGATCGGCCAAGTTTGCTCAGGAGTCAGGTTAGCGTGAAACTCCATTTTCTGGGAGCCAACCGGCAAGTAACCGGTTCGCGATACTGCATCGAAGCGGCCGGGGCCAAGGTAATGGTCGACTGCGGAATGTTCCAGGAACGGGAGTTTCTTTCGCGCAATTGGGACCCTTCGCCGATCCCCGCCTCGGGCGTGGATGCCCTGTTGCTCACCCACGCCCACCTGGACCACGTAGGTTTGATCCCCAAGCTGGTGAAGGAAGGGTTTCGCGGTCCCATTTACTGCACGCGCGCGACCGCCCGGCTTGCCGAATTGATCCTCCGCGATTCGGCCAAGATTCAGGCAGAAGATGCCGCCTACAAGAAGAAGCGTCACCAGAAGGAGGGCCGCCGCGGTCCATACCCGGAAGTCGCTCTGTACGACGATGACGATGTCGACCAGGTACTACCCTTGTTGCGCTGGCAGCCCTATGAGAAGGCGTTTGAAGTGCGGCCGGGTATCACCGCCATGTTCCGCGAAGCGGGCCACATCCTGGGTTCTGCGTACGTGGTGGTCGATCTCGACGACGGCAAGATCCAGCGCAAGGTGGTTTTCTCGGGCGACGTAGGCCGCCGCAACAAGCCATTAATTCGTGACCCGCACCCGTTGGAGGCTGCCGACTACCTGGTGCTGGAGTCCACGTACGGCGACCGCGAGCATATCGACGGTGGTGATATCGGGGAGCAACTTCGCGACATCATCAATCAGACGGTTGCCCGGGGCGGCAAGCTGATGATTCCCACCTTTGCCGTGGAACGTGCCCAGGAGTTGATGTACTACCTCAGCCACCTGGTCCATGCCAAGTTGATCCCCGATATCCCGGTCTTTCTCGACAGCCCGATGGCCGTTGACGTGACCGGCGTGTACCTGGAGTTTCGCGACTGTTTCGATCAGGAAACGTGGGATCGGATTCGCCGGGGCGCGACACCGCTGCGGTTTCCCGGCTTACACCTGGCCAACACCAGCGACGAATCGCGCGCCATCAACCGGGTCCGCGGTTCGTGTATCATTATGGCGACCTCGGGCATGTGTACCTCGGGGCGGATCAAGCACCACCTGCGGCAGCATATTTCCGACCCCAGAAGCACGGTGCTGTTTGTCGGCTACCAGGCACACGGCACGCTCGGTCGTCAAATCCTGGAGAGATCGCCGCGGGTGCGCATCCATGGGCGCGAATATCCGGTACGTGCGGAAGTCGCGCAGATTTACGGTTTCTCCGGCCACGCCGACCGCAGCGGTTTGTTCGATTGGGTCGGCAGCATCAACGCTCCGCCGCGGCAAGTGTTCCTGACGCACGGCGAAGAACACGCCGCCAAGGCCCTGGCCGAAGCGATCGACCATGCATTCGGCTGGCCGGTCGCCATCCCGGCGTACCAGGAGAAAGCCCTGCTCCGTTGAATGCGCACCAGGGAGCGGCGTCCTGCCCCGCACGCACCGCCGATGGTGCAAACGCTGGCGTGCGTGCTCAATGGGAAAACGGCGGGCACGTACCAGGCAGTCCGGCAACGGGCCGTGTGGCTTGTATCGTTGTTCCATTTCCTCGATGTGGAGTCCTTCAACCGTGGCGCGTGCAGTGAATTACTGGCTGATGAAGACCGAGCCGGAATCGTACTCCATTCACGACCTGGCAGCCGAGCCAGACCAAACGACCTACTGGGACGGCGTCCGGAACTATCAGGCCCGCAATTTCATGCGGTCGATGAAAGTTGGCGATCGGGTCTTGTTCTATCACTCCAACGCCAAACCTCCGGCAGTGGCCGGCACGGCCGTGGTGTGCACGGAAGCGTATCCCGACTTCACGCAGTTCGATCCCAAGCAGAAGCACTACGACGAGAAAGCCACGCCGGACAATCCCCGTTGGGATATGGTCGATATCCGGCTGGAATCCATTTTTACCGTGCCGGTGCCGCTGGACGTGCTGCGAGACCGCAACGAGCTGGAAGGCATGGAACTGCTGCGCCGCGGTTCGCGGCTCTCCGTCCAGCCGGTCAGTCGCGAACACTTTGAAGCGGTGCTGGCGATTGCCAGGCAGATGGCAAAGCATCCACCCGCCACGGATGCAAAAAATCCACCCGCCCAACCGGCGGGAACCGGCAGCACGACTTCCAAGCAGCGGACCACCAAGAAACGGACCACCAGGCAGCGCGCGGTGAAGCCATCGGCCGCGCGTCCCAGGGCCGCCAAGAAGGTCACATCCAAGTTGGGCAAGAAGCAAACCGGCCGGTAGCTGCAACCTGGACGGCGCGCGGCGCCATCAGAGGCTTCTCAAGTACTGCACGGCGGCACCGACCTCGGTCAGCGGGTCGTCGCTATGTTGGCGAAGGATGCTGAACCAGCCCCGGTATCCACACTCCTCCAACAGCCCCAACAGTTGAGGCAAGTCGGCCGAACCACGCCCAAGTGGCACTTCCAAGCCACGCCGCTTGGAGGGATCGCGCACGCCGTCGCGCGCATGAACGTACAGGATATGCTGGCCAAGCTGTTCCACCACAGCGGCTGGGTTGAAGCCGCCGATAATCATATTGCCCGGGTCGAGGTCGATGCCCAAGGAGCCTTCGGGCAGGGCATCAAACAATCGCTTGAGATCCTCGGCGGATTCACTACCGGTTTGGGCGGCGAGCCAGGCGCCGGCACGCTGGCTGTATTCGCCCAAGTCGCGGAGGACGTCCACCAGCAGGTTCCAGCGGTCGGTCTGGTCGTCGTCCGGAACGCGGCCGACATGGTTCACCACGACCGATGCCCCCAGCGAATAGGCGAAATCCATGGCGGCTTTGGTGGCGGCCACGCGGCGATCCAAGGCGTCGGGCACGTCGTATCCCCGCCGGGTGTGAAAGCTCACCGCCGCGACCTTCAAACCCAGGTCATCCAGCAGTTTCCGCAGTTGCCGCCGGGCCGTGGATGAAAATTCGTGAGGCTTGAGCTCCTCGCGGGCGTCAATTTCCACGCCCTTGGCCCCGAGGCGTGCAGCCGTGTGCAAGGCTTGCTTAAAGGGCTGGCGCAGGCTGCGCAGTTCGATAGCGACCTTCAGTTCTGGCATGGATCGTTCCGTCTATGAGCATCGTAGCGTCCATAGCAATTCTAACGGTCGCCGCATTCGCCGCCAGCGGGGGTGACACCGGCGGTACTGTCTACGCTACCGATTTCGGCTACGAAGCCGACCGCAACTACGACCATTGGCCCGACGACTGGACGCGCGCCCGGGGGCCACGCTACCCCCACTTTGTGGAAATGGGGATCGGAGCCGACGACGACGGCAACCCGTGCTTTGAAATCGTTTTGGACGGCGGCGCGGCCGTAGCCTTCGCTCCCGAGTTCGTGCCCGACGGCGACCACCATTACACGGTCGAAGCTGTCCTTTCCACAACAGGGCTGCGGCACGATGGCTGCTGGCTGAGTGTCGCCTTCCGCGCGGCGGATGGCCGGACACTCGCTACCGCACAATCCCAACCGCTGCGCGGTACACAACCTTGGACGAATGTGAAGCTCTCGGGCCTGGTCGCCCCGGCCGAAGCCGCTGTGGCCTTGGTCGGAATCCACGTGGAACCGCTGGGCAAACGGCAAGACTTGGCCGGGAGCGTCCGCTGCCGGTCGCTGGTGGTGCGGCAGAGTCCTCGGCTCGAACTGCGGACTTCGGCCGCGTTCCATCTGCATCGCGATCAGGAACCGATCGAAGTGTGGTGCCGCGTGCGCGGCGTGGATGCAGAACTGGCGAACAACCAAAACCTGAAAATTCGCTGGGAACTGCTCGACCCCAAGGGGCACGTGATCCACGTTCAGCAGCAACCGGCGGCTTGGATGATGGCGTCCGACCTGTTCGCCCCACAGCTTGCTCATTTGGCAGCCGAAGGCACACTCGCCATGCCGGGCACTTGTACCGGCTATTGGCAGGTGCCGCGACTGGAACCTGGGTATTACCGCGTGGGCGCCGCGCTGGTCGACGGCAATACCGAGGTGTCGCGGAGCGAGACGCCGCTGGCCGTTCTGGCCGCGCTGCCGAGGCCCCGGCATGGGACATTCTGTTGGACGCTGCCCTCGGCTCGCTATCGTGACGAGCTTGAGCGGCTGACGCCCATCTTCCGCAACGCGGGCATTCAACGGATCAAGCTCCCGCTCTGGCTGGCAAGTGACGACACCGCTGGCCAAGATCGCATGGCCATCGCGGTCCAGCAGCTTGCCGTCCACGGCATCCACACCACGGGCATCATCGCCGATCCTCCCACCACGGTCTGCGAACAGCTTGGCTGGTCCGGCGAGGTTCGTGCCGTCGATCTGCTTCTCAAGCCGGCCGACCAGTGGTTCCCCACGTTGGCTGCCGCCATGACACGGCTTGCCATGTCGGTTCCCAAATGGCAACTGGGCCTCGACCGCCAGCGCTATCTCGCTGAACTGCCCGACTTGAATGAGCGCATGGCCGACTTCAAGAATCAGGCCCGCTGGCATGGGCTGGATATCAACCTGGGCCTTGGCTGGAATTGGCTCGATCCGTTGCCGCAGGCAGCCGAACCGCCCTGGAGCTTCCTCGTCTATTCAGCATCGCCGCCGTTGGCGGCCGATGAGTTGCCCGGCTATTTGAATCGGGTCTTGCCGGTTTCGCGAACCTCTGGCAAACCGGCACCGGCCACGCGCGATATGGCGACCGCCCCACGGCCGGGCGTCGGCTGCGAGGTCGTGATCGAACCGCTGGACCGCCGCTACGAACTTTCCGTGCGGCTGGCCGACCTGGTTCAGCGAATGGTGGTTTCGCTTCAACACGGCGTGGAAGGGGTCGTGGTCCCCGATCCGTTCCACCCAGTGCTGGGCCTGTGCCAGCCCGACGGCCTCCCTGCGGAATTGTTCGTGCCATGGCGCACCACCAGCCACCTGCTGGGCGGTTCGCGTTACCTGGGCCAGATCACGCTGCCGGGCGGAAGCACCAATGCCCTATTCGAGCGCGACGGCGAATTGGTGATGGTGGTGTGGAATGAACGGCCAACCGTGGAACAACTCTGGCTGGGTGAGCGGCCCGTGCAGTTCGATGTCTGGGGGCGGCAGCAAGCGGTGCCGGTTTCCAACACCACGCGCGTCCCTGCCACCTGGCGATACCGGCATGTCGTCCCCGTGTTCGAGCAGGCAGCAACCGTCGAGGAACATCGCTTCCAGGTCGGCCCGGTACCGACGTTCATCGTGGGGCTCGATCCGGCAGTAGCAAAAACGCGCATCAGTTTGCAACTTGCCCGAGTCCGACTGCCTGCCGAGTTTGGCCGCAACCAGAATAACGCCGTGCGGCTGGAAAGCCACTTTTCCGAGGATGTGAGTGGGCAGGTAAGAATGGTGGCTCCCGATCGCTGGCGGATTCGGCCTGAAACCTTCAGCCTTCAACTGGCGCCGGGCGACGCGTTCCAGCACGACTTTGCCATGCGACCGCCCTTCAACGCCGACGATGGACGCCAACTGCTGGCTTTTGACTTCGACCTGACGGGAGATCGGCAGTACCGGTTCCGGGCATATCAGGATCTGATCGTGGGTGCGGACGGGCTCGAGTTGTCGTTGTTCACCTGGCTCGATGAACACGGCAACCTGGTGGTCGAGCAGCGCCTGAGCCAGAGCGAACCGGGCAAGACCGCATTTCAATGCAACCTGTCGGCACCGGGGCGCCGCATCCAGGTTTTCTTGGCCCATGCCGTCGGTCCTGAACCGCAGGTTTACCGCTACACGCTTCCGCGGGGCGACGAACTGCTGGGCCAACCGCTGACGCTGCGGATCGAAGAACAGGGCGGCCGGCAGCGCGTGATGCAGAAGCGAATCATCGCCGAACCCTAGCGCACTTAGGTGACCTCTGGCAGGTCGCCCCGCAAAGTGGCACCCGCTTGCCGGGCGGGTCGCAAGGCAAGCGCGCGATTACGCCCGGCCAAGGATGTAGCGGTGCGGATCGACCTCGCAGCGAAGGACGTCCAGTTGCTCGTCGCTGGGTGGAGGCGTTTCTGGCAGGGGATCGCACGCCGGCGGCAGTTCAAAGCCGGTGGCCGCTTGGACGTCGGCGAGCGTCACGCCGGGATGCAAGCTGAGAATCTGCATCCGGCAGGTGGCTTCGGCAAACCCCATCACCGCCAGGTTGGTAATCACCCGGTAAGGGCCGGTACCGCGCGGCAACCCCGCAGCCTCGCGCGCTCCGGGGCCCGTCAGATAGCCGGGCGTGGTCAAGTAATCGAGCTTTTCGACGAAGCGGCGGGAATCGTGCTGGGTCATGATGAGCGTTCGCCAGCACAGCGAACCCAAGTCGTTGGCGCCACCGCTGCCGGGAAGCCGGACCTTGGGCAGGCCGTAATCGTCGCCGATGATGGTGGAGTTGAGATTGCCGTAGGGGTCGATTTGCGCGCCGCCGATAAACGTATAGTCGACCATGCCCCGCTGGCAGGTCTCCATGATATCGGCCATGCTGGTGGCCATCACGCCCTGGAAGAACGTGCGGGAGTCGCCGACACTGATCGGCATCCGCGGCAATCGCGGCCCGACACCGCCGGCCTCGAACAGCAGCGTAAGCCGCGGAGCGGTGGTCCGCTGGGCCAGCATGGCGGCGGCACAAGGCGCCCCGGTGCCGACCACAACGGTCGAATCGTCCTCCAGCATCCGCGCCGCGGCGCAGATCATCAATTCCATGGGCGTGTAGGAGGACATTAGAGCGTTCCTGCCAGGAAGGTGCGGTTCATGGATGCGTACTCGGCGTCAGGCTGGGATTCTTGACGAAGGCAATGTCGAATCTCCCCGATCTGGTGCACTTCTTCGACGGTTGCTAATCCATTCTTGTGGCGTTCTTCGAGTACATTCAGCGCCTCTAGCAGCGTCCTGATGATACGAAGTTTGCGTAAGCGATAGTCGATCAATTCACGCCGATTAAGGCCGAGCGCCTCAATTGTTGCTTTTCCACGACGGCTGCGTCTTACCGGAATCGCCACATGCTGGCGGAATGTAATGAACTGATTGGGATCATCCGTAACAGGATTGACCAGGAACGGACGTTCGAATGTTACGTCGTCGTGATGACTTCGTGCTCGGCGTGTTGGATTCGATAATGGAAAGTAGTTGCGTTTATGCCGTCCGTTGCAGAGCGTGCAGCATAGCAAGAGGTTTTGCCAGTCGTAGGCTAGCCAGTAATAGCCGGGCTTCTCGATGGGATCGTTTGGCCTTTGGCACCATCCCTTCTTGGGGCGAAAATGCTCAACATCACCGTAGCTAACGTGGCTTATCTTGGACTCACAGAAGCAACACTTGTCGTATTGCGCGGCGCGCAACGCTACCTTCACGGAATC
>CAZEEG010000067.1:0-32973 GCA_964511065.1 uncultured Pirellulales bacterium
ACGCACCGCGGAGCGCCGCGGCAAAACTCGGCACGTCGACGCCCACCTCGCGCTGGTTGATCGTCGACTTCTTGTGATAGTGATAAAATTCGATCGGGTCTTCGATCGTGATGATGTGGTGATCGAAGTTCTCGTTGAGATAGTTCACCAGACCGGCCAGCGTTGTACTCTTGCCGGAGCCGGTTGGCCCTGTTACCAGGAACAGCCCGCGCGGCCGCTGCACCAGTTGCGTGCAAGGCCAGGGCAGTTTGAGTTGTTCGACCGTGAGGATGGTGTTGGGAATGATCCGCAGCACCATCGCCACCTTGCCGCGCTGTTTGAACAGCGAGACACGAAACCGCGCCTGCTCACCGAAGGCAAAACCGAAGTCGGAGCCGCCAACCTCTTGCAACTGCTGTTGGCACCGCTCGGGAGCAATCTGCTTCATGAGCGAGACGGTGTCTTCGCCTTCCAGTTCCTTAGTTTCCAGCCGGCGCAAGCGGCCGTGAAGCCGAATCACCGGCGGTTGCCCTACCGTGATATGGAGGTCGCTGGCGCCCGTGTTTACCACGGTTTGCAGCAACTTATCCATCAAGAGCGTGGCCATGCCTGTTCCTTTCGTTCATCGACTGCCCAGTTTCTGCCGCTCCACACGCCAAGGGAGCTCAACAGAAAGTGTCTCGCCTGTTCACACCATGCTGTGCAGCCCGCGAGAACGCCGCGGAAAAGGAACCGATACGCAGGCAACCAAGGATTGCTGCGTTGGCATAGGCCAATGGCGAAATGGTGGAAGCCACGATTGATCTTGCTAAGAAAGGTGACGCGCCCCCCGGCCGCTCGACCCGTGACCGATTATTCGCCCCCAGGCCGGCAGGAGGCAAAAACAGCGCGTCAATGTGTCGTCGTTTCCCTTGCAAGTGATCGCCAGGAATTCCGCGATCACGATTCCTGCCACTGACTTTCGCCAAGCTCCCTATTCCGTTTGCTCTATCTGTCTCTTGCGGCTGCGATGAAACCTCCAAATGCCGTGAATGGTGCTAGCTGCCGGCTGATCGACCGCACCTGCAATTGCTGAAGCACCTTTTGATACAAGGATTTAAGACGCCGTGGTTGCCCAGGATGCAAACGTTAGTCTTGCGACGTCCGCTTTGCCACACGGAACACCTCATCGAGGGTAGTGATCCCGTTGACCACTTTTTGCAAACCGTCCTGATATAAAGTGCGCATCCCCTGTGCGATAGCGGCTTTACGAATTTCCTGCGTGGATGCTCCCTTGAACGCTAACTCGCGAATCCGGGAGGTCATCAGCATCAGTTCAAAGACGCCCAACCGGCCGCGGTAACCCTTTTTCTGACAGTAGTTACATCCCTTACCCCGGGCAAAATTCGCCTTCTCGGCGATCTCCAGCGGGATACCCGCAGCTTCCAGGGCCGCATCGGTCGGTCGATGAGAGACTTTGCACTTGGGACAAATAACCCGCACAAGCCGCTGAGCCAGTACGGCCACCACACTGCTTGCCACCAAGTAGGAGGGCACCCCCATGTCGACCATGCGCGTAATAGCCCCGGGCGCATCGTTCGTGTGTAATGTACTGAATACCAAGTGTCCAGTTAAAGATGCCTGGATACCCATCTCGGCCGTCTCCTGATCCCGCATCTCACCGACCAGGATGATGTTCGGGGCCTGACGCAGCATCGCGCGGATGATTCGGGCGAAATCCAGTCCAATCTCGTGCCGCACCTCCACCTGGTTGATACCGGGCAGATAGTACTCCACCGGGTCTTCGGCGGTGATAATCTTGCGGTCGGGACGGTTCAGCTCGTTCAACGCGGCGTAGAGCGTGGTGGTCTTGCCCGAGCCAGTCGGCCCCGTCACCAAAATGATGCCGTTGGGCCGGCGAATCAGTTGTTTGAATGTCCTGAAATCTTGTTCACTGAGCCCAAGTTGCCGCACCCCCACCTTGATGCTGTCTTTGTCCAGAATCCGCATCACGATGGATTGGCCGTGGTTGGTCGGCAGCACGCTCACCCGCAGGTCGAGTTCCTTCTCGCCCACGGTGACCTTGATGCGACCGTCTTGTGGACGCCGCCGCTCGGCGATGTCGATGCGGGCCAGAATCTTGATGCGGGAGATCATCGCCCCCAGCAAACGGCGGGGGCATGCATCACGTTCGACCAACACGCCGTCGATCCGGTAACGAATCCGCACCCGGTCTTCAAACGGCTCGATATGGATGTCTGAGGCCCGAAGCTGCACGGCCTCGGTGATGATGAGATGGACCAGTCGGACGATGGGAGCGCTGGATTCGTCGACCACCTCCTCATCGGCCGCGCCTTCCACTTCCTCGGCCGTTTCGGTGAAGTCGATCGCCGTTTCGGTAAATTCCTGGAGAATGGAGTCGGCGCTTTCGGCGTCCTGCTGCCCGTAGTACCGGTTAATCGCCTCAAGGATACTCTCCCGCGAGGCAAGCGCGGTGCTGATCCGGCGGTCCAGGATGAACCGCAGCTTGTCGAGGGTTTCCACGTCGTTGGGATCGCTAATCAGCACGGTTAGCGAGTCGTCGTCGGAAGTCAGCGGCAAAACGCAGCATTCGCGAGCCACCGATTCAGGAACCAACTCCACGACGTTGGGGGGGATATCCACCTCGCGGAGATCGACGAAATTCATCCCATGCTGCCGCGCCATGGCCCGCATCACTTCGTCGCTAGTGGCGAAGCCGAGGCGGACTAGGGCATCTCCCACGCTGGTGCGGGAGTTTTCGGCCATGCGTTGGGCTTCTTTGATCTGATCCGCCGAAGCAATCCCCTTGCGGATCAGATACGATTCGAACTCTCCCATGCCATTGTTCGACATGTGCAGTCTTCTCCCTCCGCGGCGCTAGCGCAAAACAGCTAGCGCGAACACCTTAGGTGTGCATCAGCATTTGGCCGACAGATCACGTTAAACCCTGTAAGGGGGGCTTGAGCCAGGCGACCTTAGAATTGCCGCACCGCTCAAAACCAGACGAGACAGGGAAAACTCCAGGGCTCGGCCAACCCCTGAAGTCGAACCACGGCAGCCAGCCATCGGCGGCAAACCGCGACACGCCGCCGGCGGCGCTACGCGCATGCACGCCACCGAACTCATTCCGGCGCAAACTGTTATCACATCTCTACTCTCTACTGCCGTCCACAGTACCGACGGCTATTGCGTCTGTCAACAAAGAGACTGCCCTGCCAGTAACCTTCGGCGGCACCTGCCCAAGCAAACCATCGAAACCATAGCGGCCGGGCCCAGAATCTGGAAACGTCCGACTCTGGTCCCGGCCGCTAACGGTCTGCTTAGGCTATGGAGCGAATAGAGCGTGCCGGCCCCCCCGCTTCTCGCCTACTTGTTCGCCAGCGCCTTCTCAATGGCGCTCACCACGTCCGCGGAGTCGGGCTTGGTTCCGGGAGCGAACCGGGCCACGATCTGGCCATCGCGGCCGATCAAGAACTTCTCGAAATTCCAGCGAATCTTGCCGGCAGTCGCTTTGCCGGCCTCCTCGCTGGTAAGGTACTTGTACAGATCGCACGCGTCGTCGCCGTTGACGTTCACCTTGGCCAGCATGTCGAACGTCACGCCGTACTTGGACGAACAGAACTCGGCAATTTCCGAAGCCGAGCCGGGCTCCTGAGCGCCAAACTGGTTGCACGGCACGCCAACCACGGCCAGGCCCTGTTTGGAGTATTTCTCGTGCAGCGCCTGCAACGCCGTATATTGCGGAGTATTGCCGCAGCGGCTTGCTACGTTCACAAACAGCACCACTTGGCCCTGGTACTTCTTGAGCGCGACCGGTTTGCCGTCCAAACCTTCCATCGTGAAGTTGAGCACCGGCGGAACGTCGCCCTGCGCCTTCTCGCCGCCGATCACCACAGCGGTTGCCAATACAGCCACCGCCGCGCACGATGCAAACACCAAGCGTTTCATAACTTCTCCTCCAAGGTGGGAACCGGAAAGCCGCTGCCAGGTTGGCACAATGGTGGGGCGGCGGCCGGCAGGATGGGATGATTCTAGTCGCCGCCGCCAAGCGTTTTCAAACCTTTTGCGTGCCGGCCAGGTATCCGCAATCCCGAAGGATGCCGACAAACGCCGAGGGTGCCGAACAGGGCATCCAATTTGTTGCGCCGGGCGAAAAGGGGATTGCACCGGGTGCCAGCCCACAATCGCCAACTTTCTGACCACAACTCGCCAAGCGACTCGGCGTCGACTATCGTAGCAATCGGCGCCGCCGTACGATGCGGCCCGCCGAGCTGGGACTGCCACCTTAAACCTGCTGACTCTTGTTCGTCGCTTGGAAGAAAGGTACTCGCGATGGGAAAACGCGCCCCTATCACTTGGCCGGTCATGGTTGTCCTCCTGGCCCTCACCTGTTGGCTGGTGCTTCCCGCAAGGGCCATTCAGGCCCAAGAACGCCAGGGCGAAGCGGCCGCCCCCCAAGCCCTGGAAATCGTCACACAAGAAGGTGTCGAATACATGCGGGTGGACGATCAACCGCTCAAGCTCGAACTAGCGCGTCCCAAGGCCCCCGGAAAGTATCCCGGCGTAATCTGCATCCACGGTGGCGGCTGGCGGGGTGGCGACAAGGCATCGCTGATCCCACTCACCAGGCGGCTGGCGAAGGAAGGTTTTGTCGCCGTCACCGTACAATACCGGTTCGCTCCCAAGGATCCGTTTCCCGCGCAGGTTGACGACGTGCGCTGCGCCGTCCGCTGGCTGCGTGCCAATGCCGAAGAACTGCAACTGGATCCGGAACGGATCGGAGCGATCGGTTTCTCGGCCGGTGGGCACCTATCCCTGATGCTGGGCTTAATGGAGGACGACGACCGGCCCGCCGACAACGGGTGCCACTCCGGCCACAGCAGCAAGGTACAAGCGGTGGTCAACTACTTCGGCCCCACCGACTTGGCCCGTAGCTTTCCGCAGCAAGTGCGGGCGATCTTAAACGACTTTGTGGGAGGAACGCCGGAGGACAAGGCAGAAGTGGTCAAGGCGGCCAGCCCCATCACCTACATCGACCGCAACGACGCTCCGATCCTCACGTTCCATGGAACCAAAGATCAGATCGTTCCCTTTGAACAGGCCGAGCTATTGAACCAGGCCTGCAAGAAGGCTGGCCTGGAACATCGGTTGGAAACGCAGCAGGACGCCAACCACGGCTGGGGCGGCGAGCAATTGGTGAAAACGCTCGACCAGTCCATTGCTTTCTTTCGGGAACACCTGCAACAACCGGCCAAGGCCCAAGGGCAATGACCGCCTTCCAACCTCGCGGCGCTGCGCCCCGCCAACCGTAGGCGGCACAACCGGTACCAGTGGTAAACCCTCGCATTTGACAGAACCGAAAAACAGGCGATAGTTTTGAACAAATCGCCCTGTTTACCCGGATATACATTGGGAGGCCGTCCATCACGGCATCGGCGGCCATGGTACGCTTTGGCAACCGTTGCCTAGGCAAGGTCGGCGAGGTGCGTCGGGCCCGGCCGCAGCTGCCAGACCACCCGATGGCGCCGTTGGATAAACCCGTCCAACCGGGTCGCACGATGCAGCAGGCAGGCGACAGGGAAGCCGCTTACCTTTACCCCCCCACTGAGAAGGAACGCCTTTTTCCTGGCGGCGAGCGATCCTTCATGCAAGGTTTCCGACCCGAGCGAGCTTTGGCCGCGGATGCCGTGCGGCCGTCCGCGCCACGGTTGTCGCGGTTGCAATCCCCCCGTACTTTCAAGGCACAAAATACCATGTGGGCTTCGTCGGTTACTCGCGCGGTGTGGAGCGTGGCCCTGGTCACGTTATTGCTGATTTCCGGCTGTGGGGGCCTGGCGTTCGACCTCGACCGTGCCTTGGACGGCGACCAGGACCGTCTGCCCAACGACGAAGAATTGAAAGCCCTGCTGGACGACGTGCTGAGCTTCAACCAGCAGCGGTATATGAACACCCTCGACCACGGCGCCTGGCAAATCCTGCATGGTGTCCTGGCCTATGGGTACGACACCTACATCTACGACAACGGCAAGCTGGTGGCCGCCCTGCAGTTTGGGCTCGATGGCGGCAACATCGACGGCTTCGTCTTCCGGCCCGGCACCCACGGCCTGGATTCCGTGATGCAGCCCGGCAGCAAGCGTGGGCAAGGGCACGACGACCAGTGGCTGGCGATCATCGCTCTGTGCAATACGCCGCCCGATGCCACGATCGTGGTCAACGGGCAGAAATACACGATCATGGACCTGGTTACGGAGGCCCAGTGGGGGTTGTACGAAGGTGCCGAGGCAAGCTGGACGCTGACCTCGCTGAACAAGTACCTCATCAACTCGCTGGAAGATTACGACAAGACATGGAAGGCTCGCGACGGCGGCGACTGGTCGGTGGCCCGCATCGTCGAGATGGAAGCCGGCTTTGAGCTCACCACAAGCGCATGCGGCGGCACGCACCGGCTGATGGCGCTGACTGGCGCCTTGAACAAGTACCGTTCGCTCGGTGGCAAGATCGAGGGCGGCTGGCTGCTGGCCCAGCAGAAGATAGACGGCGCCGTGGCCCGGTTCCGTGAATTTCAGAACCAGCAGGACGGCTCGTTCTCGACCAACTACCTGGTGCGACGCGGCATCACCACGGATATGGCACGGCGGATCAACACCACCGGCCATACGGTTGAATTCATCGTGCAAGCCTTGCCGCAGGAACGACTCCGCGAGCCTTGGGTGGTCCGCGGCGTGGTAGCCTTGTGCGAAATGCTCAAGCTTTCCGAGAATCTTGCCGTGGAGTGCGGTTCGCTGTACCACGCTCTGCACGGCCTGCTGATCTACCGCGAGCGCCTGTATGGCAAGTGGCCGCGTTTCACACCGCCGGAGCTAAGCCAGGACCCAGCGCCGGCGCCCCCGGGCGGTTCCACCCCGGCCGATGGCGAACCCGCCGCGCCCGCCAACGGTCGCAGCGGTAATCCCCCCGCCGAGCCCGCCCCGCAACTTCCCGGCAGCAGCACGCCCGCCGCACCGCCCAACGAATCGGGCGCATCGCCCGATGACGCCCCCAACCCGCCGGGCAGCAGTCCAGCACCTCCACCGCCTGGGCTCGATTTCTAGCGACCATGCCGCGGCGCCCTCGGCAAGCGCACGCGCTAACCAAATGTGGAACCATGCGCCCGGTACGATTTCAGCACTCCCGCTGTTCATAGCCCGGAAGTCGCATGAGCTTGAGGTGGTGGGCATTCGGATCGCGGCAGCCGATGTGCGCTGTGCCCCCACCCCATTATTGGCACGTGCGCAGTTAATCTCCGCTCACGTTCGTGCTGCCCTTCTCGAATTCGGCCAGCTTATGCTGGAAAACGGCAGACTTCCGGCGCCGATCGTTCGACGACCGGATATTGCGGGGCGATCATGAATTGGCAATGAACTTGGGCACTTTTTGATTGCTGTCTGGCATCCGCTCCGCCATCATTTATGATGATGGCACAAGCGAGCCTGTAGCCGTTTCTGCAATCGCCATCATCGGTTCTCGACGCGACGAAGGCCCACGTTTCTCTGGTTCTTGTCTTAAAGGCAACTCCTTTGTCGCTTGCGATACACCATGGCTGCGGCTCAAGGTACATATCTTTAGCCGTGTCGCTTGGTCTGCGCGATCGCATCCTCGCAGTTGCATTCTGTGGCGCTTTACCGTGCTGCTCGGGAGCAGGTTACAGATGCGCGATGGCAACATCGCAGCGGCGGAGCTTGGAACACACCATCTCAGGAACTCAGAGGGGAAGCAAAATGGTCCGAATGCATCGTTCACCGCTGGCGTGGGTAGTCTTGGCAGCCTTTCCGTTGTTGGCCATTGGGGGATGGCTTTCCTCGCCACTAGCCGCTCAAGGCCCGGCCCCGGGCGTGCTGCCTTCAAATGAAGAACGCAACGCCGCCACGCGCGAGCGATTGCAGCAACCAATCCGGGTCGAATTTGTCGACGTTTCCATCCAAGACGGGATCAACTTCTTCACAGACCTGCTCATCGTGCAAAGTCATGTGGACTCCAAGGCACTCCAGGTCGCAGGGATTACCAATGAGGCCACCATCACGCTCAGCCTGGACAACGTACCAGGCGATACGGCTTTAGAGCTTGCGCTCGAGCAGGTGGGCCTGGCGTACTATTTGCGATCCGGGGTCGTGATCGTTACTACGCGGGGGTATGTCGAAAACCTTCGTGAGACGCGCGTTTACGCCGTGCCCGACCTGCTGGCCAATGCCGGCAATCCACGCGAGAACCTCGCCGACCTGATCTCGGCCACGGTCGAACCCGATAGCTGGGAACTGCAGGGCGGCCTGGGAGTTATCCGGAACTTCCAGGGCACGCTGGTTATCACCCAGAACCCGATCGTCCATCAGAAGATTGAACAGTTTCTCCTGCAATTGCGCAAAGCCACCCAGGCAGCACCCGTAAAAAAGCCCTGGGTCCAGGAAGAGGAAGAGGAACAGGAATCTCCCCTGGGCAGGCCTTAATCGCGGCCGTTGAGGCGCTGCAGCGCAGTTCTCGGATACCCCCTGATTTGCAGGAAAGACCATACCATGCTAACGCGGCTGGCCACGCTATTGCTCGTGGCGCTGATGGCGCTGGTTCTGGGACTGGCCGCCCGTAACCACGGCGGAAGCCGGACGGCGACCCATGCAGCTCAGCCCGCCAGCCAAGAGGTTGCCAACTCCTCCAAAACAGCCGCAGGCCTTGAACCAGAACCGGTGCCAGACACATGGCCGGTGCCTGCGTCTAACTCGCCGAATGCCCAAATATGGAAGAAATTGCAAGCGCCCATCAGCGGGCAGTTCGCGGATACACCGCTGGCGGATGCGGTGGCCGCGATCTGCAACTCCAGCGGCGTTCGATACCATTTCGATAAGCTGGCCCTGGAGGAACACGGAGTCTCCGCCGACACAGCCACCGTCAGCCTTCAACTGAAAGATGTGCCTGCAGAATGGCTATTGGAACTGGTCCTTTCGCAACATCAGCTCGTGTATGCCATGCGCCACGGTACGATCGTGGTTACCACGCCGAACCAGGCCTATCGGTTCATGGAGGTGCGCACTTACCCCTTGGCCGATCTGATTGGCCCTGAGGGAGAACTGGCGGACTGGCTCGGCGATGTCATCCAGTACAGCATTGCCCCCGAGTCCTGGTCCCGAACCGGTGGCTGGGGCAAAATTGAAACCTTCGGCGGAGTGATGATTATTTGTCAATCGTCCCCGATTCAGAGTGAAATCGAGGCCCTGCTTCGGCAGATTCGGCAGGGACTGCGCGTCCAATCCCCACGCATCCACGATACACCGTAACCAGCGCAACCAGGGTCGCCCGGCAGCTTTATCACTGTGCATAGCCGCAAGAGACGCCCGGTTCGCCGCTACTGTTTGGCGGTTTGCTTGGCTGTGCGGGATTGTCCCGTCTGCCACGACTTGGAGAGCGCGTAGAGTTGAACGGCCTCGGACTTGTCAATGAACCGGCTGCGAATGGCGATCCCCTGCAACCAGCCTTGCCAGCCGTCGCGATCATCTTCCTGCCCAAAGATCAGCGTGCAGCGCTGCCAACTGACCAGGCTGCCGGTTACGCGACTGGTGGCCAACACCTGCCGGCCGTCGACATAGCACCGCAGGTCGCCGCGCCCGTAACTGATCAGCACGTGCTGCGGGATATTGGTACGCAGGCGAGCCAGCGGAATTTCCGGCGCGGCCGGGGTGACCGACGTCCGCAGTCGCATGACCAGCATGTCATCGCGTTGATAGATGCCCCAGTTAGGGATGTCGTCGGCACAGTTCAGGCTGGCAATCGCAAGGGGTTCTGGAACGGACCGCTGGTGCGGTGTGATCCAGGCTTCAAAGGTGAATGAATCGCTAAGGCGGCAGGCACGCTGCAGGGCCAAGCCGGTGCCGGCCGCGATCATGGCGGCCCCTTTCCCGGAGAAGGCAAGCGTTTGGTCGTCGTAGAACGTGGCACCGCCCCGCGGCGTGAGAATCTGCGAGATCGGGTCCGATGGTCCCGGCGATCCCGTCCGGTGCGCCCAGACGAAGGCGACCCCATCGGAATTGCCTGGCCAGACATTGTTCCGGTTATGATCCAGCCGAAGAACATGGACCAATGCAAACAACAAGACCAAAGTCAGCGCACCGCCAGTGATCCCCCACAGCATGTTCGAACGCCGCCGGTACGGCAACGACGGGTGGTTGCCAGGGTCGCTTTCGCTCCGGGCTGGCAACGACGATTGATCGTTGTCCAGCTTGCCCAGGAAGTCGCGGAGCAGGGGATCATACTGCAACTGCGAACTGCCGATCTCCCCGGTTTCTTCGTCGGAAAGACTGCGCGGCCGAATGTCCCATTTCTCATGCGGTGGCTGCGCAAACAGCGCCAGAGTCTCAGCGACTTCCAGCGCAGATTGCGGGCGTGCCTCGGGATCGCGCTCCAGCATGCGGGCCAGCAGCGCATCGAGGCGAGGGTCGGCATCCGGCAGCAGCGTGCGGAGCCGAACCGCCGGAGGTGCCGAAGGCGAAATGCGCGCATGCAGCTTGCCCAGCAGGTTCGGTCCGCCGTAGGGAAGTTGCCCGGTGAGCAACTTGAACAGCGTGCAACCCAGCCCGAATATATCGCTGCGGGCATCCACTTCGCGGTTGCGGGTAATCTGTTCGGGTGCCAGGTAATCGGGAGTGCCAACGATGGTTCCCGCCTGCGTCAAATGGCTTTCGCCGGATTGAAACTGAAGATCGTCGAGGAACTTGGGCGGCTGGGCACTGTCTTCGGCCTGCTGTTCGTTGAAGATGAGGGCCAGCCCCAGGTCGAGAATCTTGGCAACCGGGCGATCGTCGGTTTCCTTCCAGGTGACCAGGATGTTCGCCGGCTTGATGTCGCGATGGACCATACCTTGGCTGTGCGCGTGATGCAGTCCCAAGGCCACCTGCCGAATGAGTTCGCATGCCCAGGGCAGCGGAATCTGGCCGCACTGCTCCACGAAGCAGTGCAGGTCGATGCCGTCGATGTATTCCATCACCAGGTAATGCGTCTGCCCGACTTGGCCGGCGTCGTAAGCCGTAACGATATTGGGATGGTCCAGCGCCGCGACCGCCTGCACCTCGCGGGCGAACCGGGCCACGGCATTGGGATGCGACAACCGCGCCTTGGAGAGCACCTTGATGGCAACCGTACGGCCCATCAGTGAGTGCTGAGCCTTGAACACCACGCCCATCGCACCTTCGGCGATCGGGTGGAGGAATTTGTAGTTCCCGAGGAAGAAACTGCTGACCCCCGCCAACAGCCGCTCGGCCTGCCAGACGGTGACCAGGTTCTGCTTGACCATCCACTGGGCCAGCTTCTCGGGCGTGAGCTTCGCTCCCCGCCGCGCAGCATAATCCTTCACCCGGGCAAGCTGCATGGTGCCCAATAGCCGGCTACGGCGAACGACCGTAATCAATTGGTCTGGCGTCGATACCGGCATAGGCTTGTACGTCAGAACGCAACCGGGGGTAACCTGCGGTGCAGCAGGTCCCCGTCGTAGAGCAGGAAAATCAAAAGGGGTTCGCGGCGAGCGTCGCGCGTGAACGGCGGCCCGGCAGGGTGGGTGCGCGGCTGCGCGGGAGAAATCGGCGACACTCCGGACGAGGTGAGCAAACTCCTGAGACGAGGAATGGTGCGGCTCGGCTTCTATCGTAACCGTTAAATCGCCGCACATGCCAGATGAAGTGGGGGAATTGGCCGGAGACCAGGCATCCGCCATTTTGTCGTTGCGGACCATTGGATCGTTCCCATCGAACGGTAATTGCCCGTTCGTCGAGTTGGGTTTCGCGTCGGCCGCCCGTTTCTTGCGTGCCACGTGGCGCTGTGAGTCATGCGCTCCCGCCAATACTTGAATACTTGCGTACCACGGCTTTCGGTAAGCCGTGCGTGATGGCCGATTCCTGCCTGTGCCGGTTCGGTGAATCGTGCGCTTCAGGTAGCTTGGAGGCGTAGCGAATAACCTGCCTGTCTTGCAGAAACGATTCGACGGCAGGTTCCACTTACGAGCCATCGCCAGGAGCACCGCGGCGACTGCCGCTTGCCACCTTGTACGTTCAGACGGCGCCGAGGACCAAAAGGTTCCCCATTTCGGGAACATCGCTCGCGATTGGTAGCTCAGCCTGTTTGGCAACCGCCCTGGAACAAGTGCGGGGAATTGCGGCCGCACGGCAAGGGAGGCCGGTAGCCGCAATGCGCACGGACGGGCGCATCAACCGCAAGAGCGCCCACGACTCTAACTCAGCTAGTCCCGCGGTGATTGGGCAGCCGGCTGCGCTGCCGGAGCATCCGTCGGACCTCGATCGGCCGCTGCCGAGCGTGGACGAAATGCGGGGGCGGCGTCTTGCCACTCCAGGGGGCGTCGTAATGCACGACCGCAACTTGCGGCTGGGACGGACAAAGAAGTTGCTCAAGTTGTGCCCAGAGGTTGGTGAACGCGGTCACAGGCATGAGATGTCCTCATCGTGGGGAGTTCTCAGGCAGAGAGCCATGCTGCCGGTGGTACTGGAAAACAGGAGTCTTGCGGTGCCGAATCGTTCGACGCCCCGGCATTGGCGGTGCATCAAGCAACGATTTCACCTGCGCGTTCCTTAAGGTCGCACATTCAGCGCGACAGGTTCGGGTTGGGGGGGATGACCGGATTTGCCCACTGGCACAGCGTCGTTGGTTTCCCGCCGCGCACGACAAAACGGCAGCGAAGACAAAACCTCGCTGCCGTTGCTCGTGATTTTCAAGTTGAATGGGTTGTGCGGGAGGCCGGGCCGGGGCCACAGCTTCAGCAGCAGCAACAGCCGCTTCGTGAGTGGCACGTGAGCCATCGCAGCCGCCTTGGCCGGCACGGCGCTACCCTAAATGGGGAGAGTCAACCGGGAGCCACGCCACCTCAATGGCGGCCGGCACCTCCAGGCTGCCGCGCAACTGCACATCGTTTGCCTTGAAGTCCCAATTGTACTTCTGCATTTCCAGGCAAAGGATCGCAATGGCCAATCCCAAGGCGACCAACGACAAGAACAACATCATCGTGTAGATGTTTGACTTGGGCTTCTGGACAGGAACGCCCGGTTGCTGCCCGGCGCCCGGCTGACCTTGGGGTTGCTGAAACGCTTGAAATTGAGGACCGCCAATGGACACAGTTGGGTACTCCCCGGTAAATCGGAACCGAAGGTTGAATGGCGACGGGAGGTCGGCCGATCAGTGCAGCGTGCCGGGGGTGGCCGGCGGCACCGCCTCAGCCTGGCATTGGGCTGCCCATGAAAATCGGGCCGCCCATTAAAGCTGGGTGGCCACGCGATCGTAGGGCTGAATGACCCCCTCGCGGCGGATCACTTGAGCCACGGCCCGGTCGGATTGAATCTCAACCACGCGAATCCGGCCCAGATACTTGGTGGATGCCTCAGTGGCACCAATCCGGTAGACATCCAGTTCGGTGTTCTTTTCCAGACCGTCGTCAAAGCCCAGCGAGATGGTGACGTAGCCATCGGCATCGGTCTTGAGGACGATCCCCCGCACCGACGGCGGGCCCGTGCGGTCAAGCTGCACGCCGGCATCGTTCAGAGCCAGACGGTACTTGGAAAGTTCGAGCGCAAGTTGGGCGTTGCGGGCTTCCAACCGGTCTTTCTTCCCGGACAGGTCGGCCAGTTGATCGCCCAGTTCCACCACTTTCTTCAAGTTTTCGTCGCGCTGCATGCGGATCGTATCGACCTGCTGGCGAAGCATCTCGACTTCGGTCTGAATCTTGTCGGCCTTGGTTTGGGCGGCCTGCATCTGGGCCACGGCATCGCGGAGGCTGTTGTTGGCGGTGGCCAACTGTTCCTGCTCCTGCTGCAACTCGGCTTGAAGCTCGGCCGAACGCGTTTCGAGCTGCGCCAGCCGCATCGCCCACTCACGCTTGGCTTGTTCGGTATCGGTTTCGAGCCGGGTCCGCTCGGCCTGCAGTTCCTGCATTTGGGCTCGGGCTGCGGCCAACTGGTGCTGCAGGCCCAGGGGTTCGCCGGGACCGGTCTGATCCTGCGGCCGCAGAACGGCATCGCGCCAATTCTTGTGCGTGGCATGGACGACCAGTGACATCGTCATAAAGACTAACGACATCACGAACACCAAAACCACCAGGATTTTGCCGACGAGGTTCACCAGGCTTCTCCTCTGAACACGCGCAACTCAAGTTGCTGATCCGACCACGGTGCTGGCAGTCCAACTTGGAGGTCGCCAGACTGTCTAAACCGGCCACCAATCGGCGCGAACGGGTCGATGTTTAAGCTCGGGCGGCACCCAGTGCCGGCGCAGAGGCGGAGGGTTCCGGGTTCCCCGCTCGCACCGGATTCATCATGAGCACTGTGTACCCAAACACCTATCCAGTAATAGGATGCACGAAGTGTAGTTTGAGTATAGGCAGCCGTAAAAGTCACTGTCAACGAAAAAGGCGCGAATCGAAACGGTCCGCAGGCCAAGCCGCGGCCGCATTCCCCCAAGGCTTGGCCGCGATGCGTCCACCCCCCACAAGCCCTTATAACACAATAGCTTATCCGATCGTGCCGAGTCGGCCACAAGGGGATGTTCCCGCTGCCTTATGCGGCCCGCCCGCGCAGCCGCCCGGTGGTGGCCGCCGGCGCAACCGTCAAACGGGGTGCGACCCTCCACCCAAATGCGGGGGGCGGCCGTGTCCTTGATCGGCACCGCAGCTATGGTGCGCTTCATTTCACACTGGTCTGCCTAAATGCCGCGGATTGTGCTGAAGAACGCCAGATGCTCGCCGCTGATCGTCGGCAGCCGGACATTGGCGGAGCAGCAATCCATAAGTACTGCCTTCTATCCGCCGCTCAGCAGCAAGCCCGGATTGCGTTGCCTACCGCGTGCCGCTTCGGCGGCCGACACTTGGAACGCACCCGGGCCATTAAATGTTCGGCGGGCCGTCTTTAAGACGGTGGCGGTGCCACGTTAGAATGTCCGGCTTGCGATCGGCTCCGCTGATTTCGACGGATGTTGTGGCGAAAGCCGACCGCACGACCGACGCTCACTATTGTTAAGGGTTGATTATTGTGATTCGCACCCACACCTGTGGCGAGCTGCGCACCGATCATGTTGGCCAAGACGTTATCCTTTGCGGCTGGGTAGACAGCTACCGCGATCATGGCGGCAGCCTGTTCTTCGATCTCCGCGACCGCTACGGCAAAACCCAGGTGGTCGTTACGCCCGAAAGCGGCGACGAGCAATTGGCGTTTGCCCGCACGCTTCGGGCCGAGTACGTGGTGAAAGTCACGGGCTGCGTCGCGCATCGCCTCGAAGGCAAGATCAATCCCAAGTTGGAAACCGGCGAGATCGAAGTCCGGGCGGCAAACGTCGAACTGCTCAATCGCAGCCAGACCCCACCGGTCCAACCCGGCGGCAACGACCTGCCCGGCGAAGACCTGCGGCTGAAATACCGCTATCTGGACTTGCGCCGCCCTCGCATGCAGCAGACCATGCTCCTGCGGCACCGCATGATCAAGATCATGCGCGATTACTTTGATGAGCAGAATTTTGTGGAGATCGAAACGCCGATCCTAGGCCGCAGCACGCCCGAGGGTGCCCGCGACTACCTCGTTCCCAGCCGCGTCAACCGGGGGCGGTTCTACGCCCTGCCGCAATCGCCGCAGTTATATAAACAGATATTGATGGTCGCCGGGTACGACCGCTACATGCAGATTGCCCGCTGCTTTCGCGACGAGGACCTGCGGGCCGACCGGCAGCCGGAGTTTACCCAGTTGGACCTGGAGATGTCGTTCGTCGATGCCGACGACGTGATCGGGGTGATCGACGGCCTGGTCGCTCGCATGGCGAAGGAGATCCTGGGCCTAGACGTACCCACCCCGCTGCCGCGGATGACGTACGACGAGGCCATGAACCGTTACGGCCACGACGCGCCCGATCTGCGGTTCGGCATGGAACTGGTGGACTGCACCGATCTGGCGGCGAAGTCGTCGTTCCCGGTGTTCCAGGAGCTGGTCGAGAAAAAGCTGGTGCTCCGCGGCATCAACGCCAAGGGGGCGGCCGATCTGTATTCGCGCAAGCGGATCGACGAATTGGCTGACTACCTGAAAAACGAGTTCGGGGCGCCGTGGCTGATCTGGGCCAAGGTCGAGGCCGATGGCAGCCTTGTCTCCAGTTGGACCAAGAAAATTGAGCCGGAGGTACTGGCTCCGCTTGGCGAGCGGATGAACGCCGCGCCTGGCGACATGGTGCTCCTGACCGGCGGCAGTTTCGAGCTGACCTGCAAAGCCCTGTATGCGCTGCGAAAGCGGTTTGGCGTCGAACTCAAGCTGTACGATCCCAACCAGATGCATTTCTCTTGGGTCGTCGAGTTTCCGATGTTTGAGTTCGACGACGAGGAAAATCGCTGGGTCGCGATGCATCACCCGTTCACCGCTCCGCGGCCCCAGGACCTGGAGCGTTTGAAAAGCGAGCCAGGGCAGTGCCGAGCCCAAGCCTACGACCTGGTGATCAACGGCTACGAGGCCGGCGGCGGTACCATCCGAATCCACGATGCCCTGACACAACAGATTGTGTTCGACCTGCTGGGGATTACCGCCGAGCAGGCCCAGGAACGGTTCGGCTTTCTGCTCGATGCGCTGAAGTTCGGCGCTCCGCCGCACGGCGGCATTGCCCTGGGGATCGACCGCTGCGTGATGCTGTTCGACGGCTTGGATAACATTCGCGACTGCATCGCCTTCCCCAAGACACAGAAGGCGACCGACCTGATGACCGAAGCGCCGGGCACCGTCGAGCCCAAACAGCTTGAGGAGTTGGGTATTCAGATCAAACGCGACTGACGCGGTCCCGCCCCCTATATCCTTGCCCCACGGCTTGCCAAATGCCTTCCTTCGTCACCCATCTTGAAAGTGCGATCGACGGCACCATTCTGCCTGCCGACCGGCCGCAGACGCTGCACAACGGCAGGCCGCTGTGGGTGCGCTACGATTTGGATGCCGTGGGCCGCGCCGTGCGGCGCAGCGATCTGGCGGGCCGCCAGCCTTCGCTGTGGCGTTATCGCGAGTTGCTGCCGCCAGCAGACGATCGCCATATCGTGAGCCTGGGCGAAGGGATGTCGCCGCTGCTGCCGTGCCCCAACTTGGGAAAACGGCTCAGCCTCAACCACTTGTGGATCAAGGACGAATCGCAACTGCCGACCGGTTCCTTCAAGAGCCGAGGGCTGTGCATGGCCATCACCATGTGCAAACAGTTTGGCATTACCCGCGTGGCCATTCCCACCGCAGGGAACGCCGGGGGAGCTACCGCGGCCTACGCCGCCCGGGCCGGGATGGAAGCCTTTGTCTTCATGCCCGACGACACCCCGGCCATCAACCAGCGGGAGTGCCAACTGGCCGGCGCCAAGACTTACCTGGTCAATGGGCTGATTACCGATTGCGGAGCCATCGTTCGGCAAGGACAAGTGGCCCTGGGCTGGTTCGACCTTTCCACCTTGAAAGAGCCGTACCGGATCGAAGGCAAGAAGACCATGGGGCTGGAACTGGCCGAGCAGTTTGGCTGGGAACTGCCCGATGTCATCCTCTACCCCACCGGCGGCGGAACCGGCCTGATCGGCATGTGGAAAGCTTTCGCCGAGTTGGAAGCCTTGGGCTGGCTCAATCGTAACCGCAAGCCGCGGATGGTTGCGGTGCAATCGACGGGGTGCGCGCCGATCGTGCGGGCATTTGAATCCGGCGAGCGCCACGCAGAACCATTTGCGGCAGCGGCCACGATCGCCAGCGGCATTCGCGTTCCCGCGGCGGTGGGCGATTTTATGATCCTCGACGCCGTTCGGGAAAGCAGCGGTTTGGCCTTTGCCGCGGCCGAAGAACGAATCCCAGAATGGATGGAACTGGCCGTGCGCAGCGAGGGCATCGCCGTGTGTCCTGAGGCTGCCGCCTGCGTGGGGGCCGCCGAACAGTTGGCCGCGTCGGGCTGGATCGGTGCCGATGAGCGCGTGGTGATCTTCAATACCGGGGCGGTTCAAAAGTATCCTGAGGTCATGCCGGCTCACCTGCCCAGGCTGGATAAGGATGCCGCACTCGATTGGGACCACATCGCCCGGGGCGATTGAAGCACCACTTCTCCCTGCGGCTCGAAATACCATCGAAAATGACCGCGTAGTAAAAGCCGTTATCGCCGCGAACCGCGCCACGGCGATGGAGCAAAACGGGTCCCGCTAGCCCCGGTTATCGCAACATGGTATGCTGTGGGGGGTAGAACGCCCTTGGCAACCCGCATGGTCTTTGCTTGGAAAGTAGGATATGGCGCGTAAGACTCTGAACCGCATGGAATTGAGAGAGGCAGCCGAGGCTGCCGAAAAACTCGAAGCCGAAGGCGCGGTGAAGAAAAAGAAGGCCACCAAGCGAAAGAGCCGTGCCAAAGTTGAGAAAGAGATTCGCCTCCGCGCCTACTGGGGGGTGTTCAACCAGCAGCTCAAGCGGGTTGCCCTGTTTGAGTATCACGAGCGCGACGCGGCCCAGAAGAAGGCCGAGGAACTCAGCACCTCGCAAAAGTCGCCGCACTTCGTCCGCCCGGTGAAGGAAGAAATCACC
Source organism: uncultured Pirellulales bacterium (assembly GCA_964511065.1). Classification (GTDB taxonomy): domain Bacteria; phylum Planctomycetota; class Planctomycetia; order Pirellulales; family S012-138; genus CALBRZ01. The sequence goes on from CAZEEG010000067.1 coordinate 18,543, forward strand.
GAATCCTAGTCGGGCGATCCGTCGTTCCGCCTCTGCTCACAATCCCGCACGCTGGGATGGTCGCTTCGCATCCACGGCGGGTGATGGCCGCGGCCAGCTCGGCTCGCGCTGGTACGCCGGAAAGGCATGGGCGGCGTACGAGCCTCTGCTACTTGGGCGCCCCGGCCGGTTGCGGCTTGGCCTCGGTTCGCAGTGTGCCCACCACTTCGCGCACGGCGCTGGCGCCCAGGCTGGATAGGGCGCCGGGCAGCGCGTCAAGAATCTGCATCGTGATCGTAGGATGATAGAAGTTGGCGGTGCCGATCTGCACGGCGCTGGCCCCGGCCACCAAGAACTCCATCACGTCGTCGATGCTGGCGATTCCGCCCACACCCACGATGGGAATGTCTACCTGGCGGGCTACGCGGTGAACGGCCGCCAAGGCGATGGGCTTAATGGCCGGGCCGGACAGCCCACCCACCACGTTGCCCAGGATCGGCCGCTGCTTCCGCCAATCGATGGCCATGCCCAGGCACGTGTTGATGAGGGTCACCGCATCGGCACCGCCGTCGGCGGCCGCCTGGGCCACCGAAACAATGTCGGTCACGTTCGGGGTGAGCTTCGCCAGGATCGGCAACTGGCAAGCCTGCCGCGCCCCGGCTACGACCTTGGCACACATCGCCGGATCGGCCCCGAAGTCCACGCCGTGGCTCACATTAGGGCAGGAGATGTTCAACTCCAGTGCCGCAATACCTTGGCATGCGTTGAGCCGGGCCGACATCGCCACGAACTCCTCGTAGTTGCTGCCGGCGATGCTTACGATCAGCGGCGTGCCCAGCCCGGCCAGGTAGGGCAGGTGATTCTCGATGAAAGCGTCGATGCCGTCGTTGTCCAGCCCGATTGAGTTGAGCATCCCGCCGGTGGTTTCCACCGTGCGCCACGGTGCGTTGCCAGCCCGGGGCAGGGCGGTAATCGTCTTGGGGATCATCCCACCCAGGCGCGAAAGATCAACCAGGCCCTCCATCTCGCGGGCATAACCGAACGTGCCCGACGCCACCAGGATCGGGTTGGGCAACTGAAGCCTTCCTAAGGCGACCGACAAATCGACGGAATCAGTCAACGCAGCACTCGTGGGCTAGAGGCATGGAGTCGCACGACGACAACGCCCGCACTTTCGCACGACCCGGCGGAATTGGCAAGTCGCGAAGTTGACAACTCAAGATGCGGTGGCCGCAGGTTCGGCAGGCTCTTGCAGTTGGCTAACCATACGCTTAAGGCGAACGTCGCCGCTGCGTTCTTGGCCGGCCAATGCGTCTTCTTCACGGAACACCGCCATCACGACCGATCCGACTCCGCGCTGCCCGGCCCGATTGAGCGTGTACCGTTGATGATCGTAGACGACATAGATTCGGCCGTCACGGGTTTGCACGCCGTCGGGATAAGAGCATTCGCGCTCGTCCAGCAGCAGGCCGCCTTTCCAGCTTTGCCCATCGTCGTCGGAAACATAGGCGGTGAGATGCGAACGTTGACCGTCGCTGGCCCGCATCGCTGGCACCCGCGTCGACGAACACATGATCGTTCAAGGTCGCGACGGCAGTCTGTGGATGCTGGTGATGCCCTGCCCGCGGGAAGCCGTTACCTCGGCACCGCGGCGATACCGGGCTACATCACGGCGAAGTAGTTTTCGACGGCAAAGTCGAACATTTCGCGCGTCATGGCCGGCTTCTGACCCTGGAAGTGGCAGTAATTGATAATCTGCATCAGCAAGTCGCGCGGCTGGCAGCAGCGGAAGGGCCGATTCACGCTGAGATAGTGCGTCTCGATGAGGTAATCAATCGCATCCTGGTTCCATTCAATTTCCAGCTTCTCGGCCATGATCTTCATCAACGCGCGGTATTCCTCCTCGCTGGGGTCTTTCACTTCCACTTTGTAGGGAATGCGGCGGAGGAAGGCGTCGTCGACCAGGTCTTTGGGTTCCAGGTTCGTTGAGAAAATGATGAGCTGGTCGAACGGCACTTGGATTTTCTTGCCGTTGGGCAAGTTGAGAAAGTCGTACCGCTTTTCCAGCGGCACAATCCAGCGGTTCAAAAGCTGGTCGGTGCTCATCTTCTGGCGGCCGAAGTCGTCGATCACCAGCGTGCCGCAGTTGCTCTTGAGCTGGAACGGCGCTTCGCACACCCGCGTGGATGTATTGAGCGTGACTTCAAGATTGTCCATCGTCAGTTCGCCGCCGACCACGATGGTGGGCCGCCGGATTCGGACCCAGCGGCGGTCCACGCGGCTGTCGTGCCATAGCTTGTCAGACGGCTTCAGCGGGACTTCCTCATGCACGCTGGGATCAAACATCCGCATGATCTCGCCGTCGATACCGATCGCGCGGGGAATCCAAATCAACGAACCGAAAGCGGCCGTCACGCGCTCTGCGATACTCGTCTTGCCGTTGCCCGGCGCGCCGAACAAGAACAAACCGCGGCCGGAGTTGATGGCCGGCCCGAGCCGCTCCAGCATCTTGCGATTGATCAGCAAATCGCCGAAGGCCCGGTTGAGGTCCTCGGCCGTGGGGTGTTGATGGGCAATGGACTGCGCCTTGACGCTGTGGATGTAGTCCTCCAGCGACACCGGCACGGCACCAAAGTAGGTGCAGTGGTCCAGGTGGCGTCTCGCCCGCTCCCGACCGACGTCGGTGAGCTGATAAACGTAATCGTTCATCGGGGCAGAGCCGTAATACACCACCAACTGGTCCTGCTTCATCCGCAGCAGCAGGTCGTCGATCAGTTTGAACGGCAGCTTAATCTGGTCGGCCATGGCGCGGCCGGTTGCCGTGCCCACGGCCAGCAGGTACTTGAGCAGCAGTTCCTCGACTTGGCCTTCCGTGATATTGGCCGCATCGAACGACTCTGGCTCAATGGGGAAGTACTCGCCTTGGACTTCTTCGTCGGCCACACCTTCTGGATCGGGTTCTTTGCGCGACCGGGGAGGGGTGTTGCGCGGAGGCGGTTCAGGACGCGGTGGCTGAACCGCGGCATCGGCCGTTTCCGTTTCCGACGGTTCTTCCACCTTTACGGCTTCAGGATCGCCCGTCAGTTCTGAAATCCGGCGCAGCAATTCGTTCAGCCGGCGATCCTGTTGGGGTTTGCCCGGAGCTGCCAGGGGCGTTTGCGCGGCAGCATACCCATTACCTCCGGGCGGAGTTTGCTCGGACTCAGCGGCGCTGGGCGACTCGCCATCGGTTGGATCGAATGCAACAGGCTGCTGGGCTTGGGACGCGGCATCGTCCACCGGGTCTGCCGTCTGGGCCCCGGCCGTCGTAGAGGGCTTCAATAACCCCAGGTTGGCTAGCCGCTGATACAAACGATCGTCGGGAACGTCTGCTGCCATCACTCAATTTGCCATTGGAGACAGAAAGGGAACGCGCCAGTCGCCATCAGCAGGTCAGGCATTGCCTGACGGATCCTCAATGGGCCCCGGGTTACGACCGAACATTACCTGGGTGGTACTGAACGCCGTTTTGGGCGCGGACGAGCACTCAACGCCGTCATGCACCTTGCATCACACAGCGCCTATTCACACACAGAGCCCATTCACACACACGAAGTCCATCAATGCCCAGCGCGGTGAAGTACGCTCCACCATACCTGGTCCAATTCCGCATGGGTGGCATCATGTGGGGGGCATCATGTGGCACGGGTTCACATTGCATCGCTGCTTCAACACGGGTGAGGTCCGCGGCACGCGCACCTGATAACCAGGAGGCGAAAAAACGCGAAACCGGCGAACCCCATCACCCCAGGAAACCTACCCTCGGCACGAGCAGCCCTGCTTAACCTGCGAGTTCGCTCTGTTGCTCAAGCGGCCAAGAGGGGCACAATTCGGGGACCTTATTGCTATGGAACCCTACGTCTTAGAGCCCCGGGGGTCAAACTGCGGGCAGTGCGCAAAACAGGGAAGCGATCCACGCTGGAGCCACCCCTTCAGGGAGAGAGAATCACCCCAGCTTAGGGGTGGCTTGATCCCCATAAGTCTTTGTCACAAAAATATTTATCAAATTTGGCTCTCCCCCTTGCTTTCTTTCGATTCGTGGCAATAGTTGGAAATGACTGGCAGGGTTATCCCTGACAGCATGGCCTTCACAGGTCCCTGCCCCGCCTGTGGAGGCCTCTTTTATGCGCGGTGCTAATTCCCGGTGCTCGCGCGTCCTCACAATTGGTCCAACTGGCCCGCATCTCGTCGCCTCAACGCCTGGGATATCCCGTGAGCGTTCTTTCAAACGCGGCACTCGATCCGGCCATCGCCACGCCGGCTTGGACGTATTCGGCGGCTTTCTCTGACGCCGCGAACCGGCGTTCTAGGTGCTCAACTTCTTCACACTTTGGTGGTGAAGAAATGCACGCCTGTTCGGAATCTGCACACCCTCGTAGGTATCCCTCTGCATGGCGCGTCTCAGCATGACGCAGCTAGCATGTTGCCCATTCATCCCAATCACCCCAGCTGCACCGATCCCTAGTATCCGCGCAATCGGCATGAACCTTGCCCCGTTGAGCGGCCCAATTGCACAACTCGACTGCGAACCGTTCGAAAGCGGTGGCCGGTTGGAATCCGACCCGCCTTCCAAATCGACACAGAAAGGAGTCTGTATCATGTTGGTTCTTACGCGCCATGCGCAGCAAGCCATTGTGATTGGCCATGGTGACCAACCCATTACGGTGCGGGTAGCCTCGGTCCGGGGCGGCCGCATCCGCATCGCGATCGATGCCCCCCGCGATATCGACATCCGCCGCGGCGAATCGGCCGCGCAGAACAAACCTTCCCAGGGCATTGAACCGCCGGTCACACGCCGACCAGCATCCCGCTGAAGCGTTGGAAGGTGCTGTGTAGTATTAGGTACATGGCATCGCCGTGGCAGATCGATCGTCCCGCCCCACATTCTTGGCCCATACTGTTTGTCCCGCGGGCCTTGAGGGGCCGTGCGTTGAAGCCCCGCGGGCCATGTTTCCTCGCCGGTGTCGAGAAGCCGCGAGGTTACTGCCGCGGCGCGGCTTACTGACTTCGTCCGCGGAAGTATGGCCGCTGGACAATACGCGCCGCACATTCGACAATACGCGAGGTTTACGGTAACAGTCGCAGGGAGGCGCCCACGAGTGCGGTGGAAACTCTTTGTCCATCCGGTCGTCCATTCCATGTGCGTGGCGGTAGCCTTGGTTGCTTCCACGTGTGGGGCCGTGATCTACATCCACCGGCTGCATTCGCAAACAGCCAAACTCGTTACCGACAGCGTGACCAAACTGCGCACGGCCGAGGAATTGGCGTTTGCCATGCGCGACGTCCGCAGCAACCTCTACCAGTTCGCACTCAGCGGCGATCCCAGCATCGCGGATGGTCTGCCGCAATTGGGTCACCATGTCGCGGCGCGGCTGGACCAGGCCGAGTTGAACGCCACCAGCCTTCAGGAACGCCGGTACGTGGCCGATCTCAAGGCCGATTTTCGTCGCGTCCGGCAGTTGATCAACGATATCGGCCTGCACGAAGCGCCAGGCGATCGGCGTAAGAAGGCCCGTGAGTTGGGCGACATTCTCACCCACCAAACCATGGTCCTCTGCGAGCTGTTTCTCGACGACGCCGAGCAGGCGATCGAACAGGCCGAGGCCCAGCACCGATCCAACATCTTGTACCTCCAATACCTGGTCGTGTTGACCGGGCTGCTGATTCCACTGATCGGGGTGGCCGTGGGTTACCTGGTGTCGCGCAGCGTCACGCGCGAGTTGCAGCGCAGCCGCGAAGAACTGCTCAGGTCGGAACAACTGGCCGCGCTGGGGCGATTGGCCGCTGGGATGGCCCACGAACTGCGCAACCCATTGACCTCGATCATGATGATGGTGCAAACGGCCGATGCCGACGAGCCGGCCGATCTTCAAGTGATCGAGGATGAAGTGCGCCGCATGGAACGCACGCTGCAGGCATGCCTCGATTTTGCCAAACCCCGGGAGCCACAGCGCGCGCTGTGTGACCTGCGCGACATCGTCGGCGATGCCTGTCGGCTGCTGGAAGCCCGATTGCGACGTCAACAATTGGAATTCGTCGTGGAAACGCCGCCCGAACCTGTCGTGGTTCTGGTCGACCGGCAACATCTGCACCAGGTGGTGGTGAACCTGCTGCTCAACGCAATGGAAGGCACCGGCACCCGCGGTTCGCTGGGAATCACGATCGCCGCCAACCAGAAGCAGGGCATGGCGACGTTAACCGTTTGGGACAACGGGCGAGGCTTCCCGCCCGAGTTACTGCCCAAGGCTTTTGAGCCGTTCGTCACCGGCAAACCCAACGGCACGGGGCTGGGCCTCTCAGTCTGCCGGCAGATTGCCGAACGGCACGGTGGGCAGATCGAAGCCCGAAACCGCCCTCATGGCGGCGCCGAAGTCACCATCACACTGCCTTGGCAGGGACTCTTGCAGCCTACCGACGTTCATCGCCCCCCACGACGCCCCGCTTTGGTGGACATGACGTGAACGTGCCCCGCCGCATTTGGGGGCAGTTTCCCTGCCGCGTGAACCCAGGTAGTTAAGAAAGCTTTACCGGGAGCCTTCTTGGAGCCTTTGGCGGCCTGCGCGCATCGAAGTCGGCGCAAAATGAAAGCCGCCAAGCATTTACGCCGACGGCTTGTCGCAACAGCGGAGAGGACAGGATTCGAACCTGCGGAACGGGTTGACCCCGTTCACCGATTTAGCAAACCGGCGCTTTCGACCACTCAGCCACCTCTCCAGGGGCAAATGTGGGTGCCAATCGGCAACCCACACCGCTTTGGGGCGATTCTACTCTTTTTGCTCGCTTCGGCAAGCCCGCTTAACCGCCCCCCCGCATTTCACCGATGTTAATATGGTCGCAGCGGGAAAACTGCGCAGCCCCGGCCGAGCGACCGGATGCCACAACATCAAAGTAGGGGTAAAGCCGTGAAAGGTTCACTTCGGCTGGGCGTCTGTTGGCTGCTGCTCCTGGTTACAGCCGTTGCCGGTGCGGCCGAGCGGGCGGAGGCTGTTAGCCGGCTCCGTTCGGCCTACGATTCGATCTTGGCTCGCGACCTCAAACGGCACGCTCACACCCTGGCCGACGATACCTACGAAGGCCGGGAGGCCGGCAGCCGCGGCGGATACGGGGCCGGTAAGTACTTGGTTCGCGAGTTCGCCCGCCTGGGTCTTAAGCCAATCGGCGATCACCAAAGCTATTACCAGGCATTCGGTTCCGGGTACCGTAATATCCTGGGCCTTCTGCCCGGCAGCGATCCGCAACTCAAGGACGAGATCATCGTGGTCGGGGCCCATTACGACCACGTGGGCTACGGTACGGCGCAGAACAGCTTCGGCCCAACGGGTTACATCCATAACGGGGCCGACGACAACGCCAGCGGTACCGCCGCCCTGCTCGAACTGGCCGAGGCCATAACCCTACTGACACCGCCCCGGCGGTCGGTGTTGTTCGCCCTATGGGATGCCGAAGAAAAAGGCCTGCTCGGCTCGCAGCACTGGGTAAGCCATCCTACCTTGCCGCTGGCCAACGTGCGGATGAAGATCAACATGGACATGGTCGGCCGCCTCCGCGATAACCGCCTGGAAATCTTCGGCAGTCGCACCAGTTGGGGGCAGCGGCAGTTGATCGCCCGCCACAACCATCAGCAGCTTGAGCTCGATTTCTCGTGGACGATTGAAGAAAACAGCGACCACTACCCGTTCTACGCCAGGTCGATTCCTTACTTGATGTTCCATACCGGGCTGCATGAGGACTATCACCGCCCGAGCGACGATGCCGAGAAGCTCAACTTCGACGGGATGCAGAAGATTGCCCGGCTGATGCTGGGGGTGATTGACGAACTGGCCAATGCCGACCAATTGCCCGGCTTTCGTGCAGCCTCGCGGCGCGAAAATGCGCAATTGCAAGCGCAACTGGCCGCGGCCTTGCCGCCGCTGCCGGGACGCCTGGGTATCCATTGGAACCGCTCCAAGGAGGAGGCGGGCATTGTGGTAACCATCGTGGTGCCCGACTCGGCAGCTCATAAAGCAGGGCTGGTGCCGGGCGATCGCATCGTGGCATTCCACGGCACCAGGGTGAAGGACGGTACGCACCTGATCCGCCTCGTCCAACAGGCACCGCAGCAAACCGTGGTGACCATCGAACGCAACGGGGAAAACTTACAAGTACCCCTTGCGTTGGAAGGGTCTCCTATCCGCGTCGGAATTAGCTGGCGGATGGATGAGGCCGAACCCGGCGCTGCCATGGTCACGCGGATCGTCCCCCACTCGCCGGCCGCTGCGGCAGGAGTGGCCGTGGGCGATTATGTCCAACAAGTGGCAGGCCAGACCTTCAACGATGACGACGAGCTTCACCGACTTTTCAGTTCGGCGGACAGTCCGCTGGAACTGCTCATCGAACGCGACGGATTGCTGCACACCCTGCGATTGGATGTCGCTCCCCTCGATCCGGCCAGCGATACCCTGAGCGAACCCGAGGCAGCCCTAGAGGCAGGCGTCGGGCCGTAAGTGGCCACGAACCGCCTGCGAAGCCGGTGAGTTCGGCCACCGGCTAGTCTCTGAAGATCTGGCCGGTAAAGGCCTCTAATCGGCCACGGTAAATCCAGGTTTTCAGCCGCCGAAGTTGCCTGGGGGGCGGCCCTCGATTTGGGAATTTCCACGCGGCGGCGCGTTCTGCTGCTGGTTGAGAATCTCCCGGCAGGGCGACCGCATCGCCCACATCCCCCGCTACGGCTCTGGACATTCTTGGTCCTTGCGCCTTGAATACTCTACGGCAAGGTCGTCCGGCTTTTGCCGGCGGCCCTGATCTTTTCTTGGTTGGCGGCTGGGCGGTGCGCGACCGGCCGCACTGGATCCATCGTTGGGAGAGCATCCGTTGGCAGAGTCATCGGCGGCAAAGCATGCAGTACCGATCCGCAAGCAAGGCGACGTCCTGAAGTTGGCCGTCGTACAGATGCGGAGCAGCGAAGACAAGGAGTCGAATGTCGCGAAGGCCATCGAGCGCGTGGCGGAAGCCGCGGCTCAAGGTGCCCAGGTGGTGTGCCTGCAAGAGTTGTTCGCCACGCCGTATCCTTGCCAGAGCGAGGACCACGCGCGGTTTGCCTGGGCGGAACCCATTCCGGGCCCCACCAGCGACCGCCTGGCCGCAGCCGCCGCGGAACACGGCATTGTGGTGCTGGGGTCGCTGTTTGAGCGCCGGGCCCCGGGCTTGTACCACAACACGGCTGCCGTCTACGACACCGACGGTTCCATCGCCGGGCTGTATCGCAAGATGCACATCCCCGATGATCCCCTGTTCTACGAGAAGTTTTACTTCACGCCGGGCGACTTGGGCTTCCGCAGCATCGGCACCAGCCAGGGTCACCTCGGCACCTGCGTTTGCTGGGATCAATGGTATCCCGAGGCCGCACGGCTGACGGCCCTGGCCGGGGCCGAAGTCCTGTTCTATCCCACGGCCATTGGATGGCTTCCGGACGAGAAAGATACCTATGGCCCCAGCCAGCATTCCGCCTGGGAAACGGTAATGCGCAGCCACGCCATCGCCAACGGCGTGTTCGTGGCCGCCGCCAACCGGGTGGGCAGGGAAGGCGAGATCGAATTCTGGGGCGGCAGCTTTATTGCCGATCCCTACGGGAACCTGCTCGCCAAGGCCTCGCACGATCAAGAGGAAATCCTCTACGCCGACTGCCAGCTCGACCTGATCGACACCGCCCGCACGCATTGGCCGTTTCTGCGCGATCGGCGGATCGATGCCTACGACGACCTGCTGAAGCGTTACCGCGACTGACGCGATGAGCCTCATCAGCGCGCCGGCACGGGGTATCCTCCCGGCCGGCGTGCTGTCGGTGCATCGTCGCTGCCGGCAGATGGCGGCAGCTTAAGGCTCGTAGGGCATCAAGATTTCGTCAGGTTGCAGGCCGGCGATGGAGCGGAACTGCCCGTCGGCGATGGCTTCGCCCAGCCTGGTGACCTGGCGGAAATCGCGGTCGGAAGGCCGGCGGCATTCCAGCTCGCGCCGCAAATCGCCACAGATGACGGCCGCCGCTTCATGGACGATTTCATCATCCTTTCGCCCCGCGTACAGCGCGGTGCAGAGCATCACGACGGCCTTTTGCACTCGCAGCGAAATTTCCGACATCCGGCACTGCCGGTCGGCCAGCTTGAGTTGATACTTGCGCATGGTGCCGCTGATTTCCTGCGGCGAGCGCTGCAGCCATTTGGCCGCAAACTCGGCGTGCTCAGCCAGGGCCCGCGGCAGCTTGGGAAGCTGGGGCTTGGACTTGGGCAGCATCTGCTTCATCATCCACTTGCCGTACTGCCACATCGGCCCGCGCAGCTTCCACAAGTGCGCCGGGTTGGCCAGGTTCGGCTGCCGGATACCCGCCTTGCTTAACGTCTCGCCGATGGGCTTGAAGTACGTCATGCCGTGATGCTTGACCAGCGATTTGAAGAACGCCATGCCGAGCATCTCGCCCTCGCCCTCGTAGATGCACGGGGCCAGGTATTCGTGCACGTTGTCCCCAAACAGGTGGCCGCGGAGGAACGACCGCCCGCCGTGCGTTTTCATAAAGTATTCGATGGCGCATTCTTTTTGCGCTTCGCTGCCGAAGACCTTGGCGATCACGCATTCCATCTCGCCGCGGTATCCCTGGTCCAGCAGGCTGCTGCACCAGTCGACCAGCGCATCGCAGGCGACGATCAACCCGGCCGTGCGTCCCAGGCGGCGCTGCACCAGTTCGCGGCTGGCGATGGGCGCCCCGTAGGTGTGACGGAACCGCGCCCAAGGCAGCATGCTCGCCAGCATCAACCGCATGGTTCCGGCCGCGTTGGCGCACAATGAGACGCGGCCCAGGTTCAAACCGTGGTAAGCGATCGTCAGCCCATCGCCCCGTTCCACCCGGAGCAGGTTTGCGGCGGGCACTTCAAAATCGCGGAACACGATGCCCTGGTTGTAGGTGTGCTTGAGCGCCCAAAGCCCGTACTTCTTGAGCTGAAAATGCTCGTTCTCCTCGGGCGGAAGGTCGGCGATCAGCACGGCCGGCTTGCCGTCGATCAGGCACACCAGGCCGATGGTGCGGCCAGGTACCACATTGGTGATGAACAGTTTTTCGCCGTTGACGAGGTAGCGGTCGCCTTCGAGGCGGGCTTCGGTCCGCAGGGCCGTCAGGTCGGAGCCGGCGCCGGGCTCGGTCAGCGCAAAGGCCGATAGCCGCTCGCCGCTGGCCAGCTTGGGCAGAAACCGCTGCTTTTGCTCAGGCGAACCGAACGTGCGCACCGGATCGACCGCGCCAATACAACCATGAACGCTCGCCAACCCGGCGATGGTGGGATCGACCATCGCCATCTGTGTGAGGAACGGAGCGAAGCTGTGGAACGGCGCGCCGCTTCCGCCGTACTCACGATCGACGAGTAATCCCCAGTAGCCGTCGGCCGCCACGTCCTCCAGCACCTGATTGGAGATTTTCTGCTCGTCGTTCATCAGTGTGCCGGCGTCGCGATGGCGGCGGACCGTGGCCAGCGAGGCGTCCATCACGCGCTGCACTTCCGGCGGCGTGTCCGAAGGCGCGGCGCAGAAGCCCTCGGCGTCAACCTGGGCATCCCACACCGCGCGGTGAATTGGGCTATTGATGGTTTGGTAACGTTTGGCGAACAGGGCTTCAACTTCGTCGTCGGCCCGGTCCAGCGCGCCGGTCCGCCGCGACTCTTCCTCGCTTTTCCCGGCGAGCTTGAATGCAGTTTCAGCGAACGACTCCTGCTGAACTTCGCGTTCGTCCATCGGTTGCTGCGAAAGATCCGCCTTGCTCACCATGACTTGCTTTCGTTCAAAGGATGGATTGCCCTGCCGATTGCGGCACCATGCTGCTCCCGGTTTTCCCGAGGATACAAAAGATTATACGGCCAGGCGGCGGGCATGCCGGATCAGAACCGGGTCTTCAAGCTGTATACCATTGAATGGCAGTCACTTACGTCCACTCAGCCATTCTAGACAACTACAGGCATTTGCGACGAACCCGCCGAATCGCAAGGGGGCATGAAGCAGGCAATCGGTCACAAGGAGCGTCTTATCAGGCCAATTAAGCTCATCGCCGCGGGGGGCATTGATCATCGCGAATTTAGGACGCTTCAGGCCCGTGCTTTTCAACATTCTTTGCAACAAGGTGACCACTGCGGCACCGGTAAACCATTTCCTCCCGCTTCACCTTTGGTCCGCCCACGCGCCGATCCATCTCGGCTTACGGTTGATCGTGGTGCAGTCCGCATCAACGGATTCGCGATACGCTCGGCAACCAGCCTAATCCCCTGTGGGGAGTGCCCGTCGAAGTTGAGCAAGAGCGTGCCGGTTGCCGTCCTCGGGACAACCGGCACAACCGCCACGGCCAACCCGTGGCGAATCAGCCTTGGCGGAAGTCTTTTCCCTTGGCTTTCAAGGCGGCCCGCAATATGGCCAGCGCCTTGGGGCCCATTCCATGCAGGGCTGCCAATTCATCTTCCGTGTATTGAGGCACCTGGTCGAGATGGGTAATGCCGGCCGACAACAACGCCCGCAGCGCGGGCCGCGCCATGCCAGAGGGGAAATGGTCCTTGATCGCTGCCGTTTGGGCCTCGGCCACCGATCGCAAGCGGGGACTCTTCGTAAGAGGGCAGCAGCTTTGCCTGGCTTTCTTCTCAGACTGCTTCTTCATGGTTGTCCTTGCTCCCTGGTACACTTACGCGCGCGGCGGTAGCCGGATCTCAATCCCATAGTTGGGTGCAATTTCCAGCAGTTTCTCAATCTCCTGCTGTGTGGGCGGCGGTGCCGTGGTTGCCCCCTCGGTCAGTGGCACGCCCGACGCAAAGAACATCTGCTCCAAGCCGGCAGGAGCCACCGAGATCAGCAGTCTCGCGGGTCGGTCGCTCTCATTCCTGAAACTGTGCAGGCTGCCAATAGGCATGTTGGCAAACGTGCCTGCTGAGGCCACGATGGTTTGACCGTTCACGCTGAATGTGATTTCGCCTTCGAGAACGTAGAACGATTCTTCTTCGCGGCTGTGGATGTGCGGCGGTGGACCGCCGCCCGGCGGGACGAGCGCTTCCCACATCGCATACTTGCCCTGGGTGTCGTCGCCGGTTGCCAGAAAGCGGTACACGTCACCGACCACGGCCAACGTGCGGCCCTGGCCTGCCGTGCGGATGATGGGCGTCATGTGCCGTTGACTCCTTTATTTGGCGGGCAGCGTTTGTACAAACCTCGTCGCGCGGTCCAACCATCTCCTCAGTTGGTCATCATCCTCGATCCCCTCTGGCTCGACCATCACCCAGCCTTTCATCGGCCTGCCGGTGATATCGAACGCGCGGACGTGCAATTGCCGCAGGGCCTCATCGCCGCCTTCAGGCCCCAACCGGACGATCAGCATGTCCCTCCATACCCCCACCAGCATGTTGCCGTTCAGAAGAAAGGCAACACCGCCGAACATTTTCCGCTCCTCGATCCTCCGCCAGCCAACCGTGGCATTGCGGATTCGCGCGGCAAGGGACTGGCTGAACGGCATGGTCGGTTCGCTCGGGCGTCGAGGGCGGCCTGGAATCGGCCTTAGACCACGGGGCTAGGGTTAGTGGTGGCCTTGCCAAGGTTGACGGCGCACCCACTGCTGGACAGTTCGCCCCTACGATCAGCCTGGCATGCGACCGAGGGGCACATACGGAGACGCCGCAAGCCCTGTCAAGCTAACAAACCCAACCGAATGGAAAGTTCCAAATCGCTTGGACCCAACCGCGGCGAGAAGAGACAGCCACGGTCGCAAGCCCACCCTGGGACTTGACTTATGTGAAGTGGACAGGGGGGGGATCGAACCCCCGACACCAGGATTTTCAGTCCTGTGCTCTACCAACTGAGCTACCTGTCCGGTTACTTGAATCGCCGTACCGGCGACCAGTTCCGTAAAGTGATAAAGATAATCTCTGATCGCATATCGGGCAAGGGTCCCATTCACAGGAGACCGGCCATGGCGGCAGCTTGGCTAAATCAGATCCGCCCCCCCGCCTCGAAGTGGGGCCCGGGCGCTAAGCTGGCTGGCCATCGGCTACCGCTTTCGCGAATCCACAGTACTGCAAACCTGCGTTCGCCGGCCGATACCTGGATGCCTTGGTCCGTTCTCGCGGCGATTGCCTGCTCGTATTCCGCCTTTCCTTCACAGGGATTGGACAGCGATGAAGAACCACTGGACGCAGGTGCAGCCGTCCGGGAAAAGAAGCCCCATGGCTTTTGGGGGGGCATATCGAACAGGACGGCAACCCTTGGTACCTGGCAGAAACATTCGATCCACCAACAACGCAACCTGTTGCGGGAGGTTATACAATCTACTTCGTAGAAGTAGACGAGTTTGTATGCGAGTTTTTGTCGGTGGAGTAGTTGCAGCGAATGATCGAAGTGCTTTCCCAAAAAGTTCTACCCACGACAC
>CAZEEG010000068.1:0-16554 GCA_964511065.1 uncultured Pirellulales bacterium
ACCGATCCCCAGGAAAAGCGGAGGCGGATCGGCCATTGCTTCATCGACTGCTTTGCCGAAGAAGCCGCCAAGATCGAAGACGCCCGGTTCCTCGCCCAGGGCACGCTCTATCCCGATGTGATTGAAAGCGGGGCCGCGGTCGATGGTCCGGCCGCCACCATCAAGCTGCACCACAACGTCGGCGGGCTGCCAGAGAACCTGTCGTTCGAGTTGATCGAGCCGCTCCGCGACCTGTTCAAGGATGAGGTCCGCCGGTTGGGTTTGCAGTTGGGATTGCCTGAAGAAATCGTTTGGCGGCACCCATTCCCAGGGCCGGGACTGGCCGTTCGCTGCCTGGGCGAGGTGACCAAGGAGCGGCTCGACCGCATCCGCGTGGCCGATTTCATCACCGTCGAGGAAATCCAGAAAGCGGGACTGTACCGGCAGACCTCGCAGGTATTCGCGGTGCTGCTGCCCGTGCAAAGCGTGGGAGTGATGGGCGACTCGCGGACCTATGCCGACACCGTCGCCGTTCGCGCGATCAATACCGAGGACTTCATGACGGCCGACTGGAGCCGGCTTCCCTACGATGTGCTGGCGCGCATCTCGACTCGGATTATCAACGAGGTCGCGGGCGTGAATCGGGTGGTCTATGATATCAGCAGTAAACCACCAGCCACCATCGAGTGGGAGTAAACCACGTTGTCACCAGATTCCGCCCCGCCGCCCGAATCTGAATTGCTGCTCGAAACGCCGCGGTTCTCCGTCGTCCGCAAGCAGCGCACCAACCCTGCCGGCCAGACCTACAGCCGCGAGGTGGTGATGCACCCCGGGGCGGTCGTGATCGTTCCCATCCTCAATAGCGGCGAGATTTGCCTGATCCGCAATTACCGCCTGTCTGTTGATGACGAGTTGATCGAACTGCCCGCCGGTACGCTCGAACCGGGCGAAAGCCCCTCGGTGGCCGCCGCGCGCGAACTGCTCGAAGAAACCGGCTATCGCGCCAAGTACTGGCACCAGGTCATGCGGTTCTGGATGTCGCCGGGCATCTTGAACGAACGGATGTATCTGTATTTGGCCTGGGGGCTGACGCCCGGCCAGGCTCAGTTGGAACCCGGTGAAGAGATCAAAACGCTGCCCCTCGAATGGTTCGAGATCTACCGGTTGATGGAGGAAGGGCAGATCAAGGACGCCAAGACATTAACGGCATTGTTGTATGTAGAACGTTTTTATGACGAGTGGCTGAAGCGATGAGTGCCACACCGGGGTGTCGCACGTGCTCATGCCCTGGTCCCCGGGCCGGCGACCACACAACCGATTGAGCCGTTCCTCGAATCGGACCGCTTCGCGTGCTGAAAGGATGAACGATGCCGGAGGATTATCCGCAGTTGGATGTCATCGCGGTGGGGGCCCATCCCGATGATGTCGAAATCGCCTGCGGCGGGACGCTGGCCCGACTGGTACAGCAAGGATACCGGGTAGGCATCATCGACTTGACCGACGGCGAACCGACACCGCTCTCGCCGGGCCCCGAGGTTCGCCTGGCCGAAGCACGCCGTGCGGCAGAAACGCTGGGCGTCCCGGTGCGCATTACGCTGGACCTGCCCAATCGCCGGTTGTTCGACACCTTCGAAAGTCGCGTGGCGCTGGCCAAGGAATTTCGCAAGTACCGCCCCAGCCTGGTGATCGGCTTTGGCGACAAAACTCCGATGGCTTCGCCAGACCACTGGCAGGCCATGCAAATCACCGATGCGGCGGTGTTCTACTCCCGGCTCACCAAGTGGGACGACTACTTTGATGGCCTGCCGGTCCACACCATCTCGTCGCAGCTTTACTATTCGTTAGCATTCGGCTCGCTTGCGCTCCCGCCCACGGCCGGCCATTTTGTGGCCGACATCAGCGACACTATTGATATCAAGCTGGCCGCCATCCGCTGCTATGAAACCCAGTTCCCGGCTTCCAAGGAGCACGTGCTGGAACGGGTGAAGGCCGTGGCCCTTCACCAGGGCACCGCGGCCGGGTTTGTGGCGGGCGAGCTGTTTCTCAGCCCCAAAACCCTGGGCGTGCAAGACGTTCTGGCCTTTGCACTGCGCCGCTAACAGCCATTTGCTGTCCCCCCGCTTGCTAAACTCTGTCGCCTGCGGTGCCCCGACGGCGCAGGGGAAACATGCTGGCCGCTGCGCAAATGCGAGATTTGTTCGTCGCAATGACTCGATACTGAGTCACAGCCAACGGCGAGCCATCTACCGCAGGGGAAGTCTCATGCACCCAGGGTCCGCCCTGGCCGCGCCATGATTGCCACTCTTTGGGGCGGCGCCATGGGATTCCCGCAAGGGGACGGAAAGGGGCGCTGTGTGGCGCACGGCATTTTTCGCAGATTTTTACTTCCAGGTTGAAAGCAGGCGGGATGACCATCACGTCGCAGCGATACCTACCTTCTGGGCCAAGATTGGCGCTGGTAGCCGCACTGGCGATCACTGTGGCCGGATGCTGCCATCACAAGGAAGAAATTCCCTGCTACTGCGCCGAGGGGCTGCTGGGCGACACCTACACGCGCACCTGCGTTGATTCCCCCTTGGCCCAGTATTACATGCAGAATTACCGCAACGGGCAGCGAATCCACCCGCCGACCGACACCATGATCGACGAGGTTCGGGCGTCGTTGCCGCCGGGTTTTCCCAGTCGCGAGCAGCTTCAATACATCGCCAATAATTATTCGTGCGACTTCGCCACGCTGCTGTTGGCGGAAAAGATCGTGTACGAAGACTTCTATGGCGAACCATTCCGCACGTTCTATTTTGAGGAAATGCAGCGGGTGGCCGTCGATCCGTATTCCGAACCGATCGACGTACCGCCAAATTTCAAAGATGTTCTGCTTGTGGTGGTGCCCGGGGCCCTGTGGCAGACACGCCCCGAACTCAACGGCAGTTTTGGTATTCAGCGGGCTTATATGGCCCAGTTCGGCTGGAAAAGCTGTGTGATTCCCACCATCGACGTGGGCGTGGTTGAAACCAATGCCTGTATCGTAGCCAACGCCATTCGGGCATTACGCGCCGAAGGTAAGGAAATCGTCCTGTTCTCGGCCAGTCGCGGCGGGGCCGAAGTCTACCACGCCCTGGGCAACTACCTGCGTCCCGAGGAAACCACCCACATTCTTGGCTGGATCAACGTGGTAGGCACCCCGCGCGGGACGCCGCTGGCCGACGAATTCACCGATCCCCCCTTGCGCTGCATCACCAAGACCCTGCTTTGGGTGAAGCACCTGGGGACAATCGAGGCCATCGACAGCATGAGGGCCGACGTCCGCGGCGCTGCCTTCGCGCGAACTCCGGCGCTGCCACCGCACCTGGCGATCCTCAACTACGTAGCCGTACCGCTGTCCGGCCATATCCTCGAAGCCAACGAGAGTGGTTACAAGCGCCTGCGAAAATACGGCCCCAACGACGGCGTGACCCTGGTCCGCGATGCCATCCTGGAGGGCCATCCCACGTTAGGTGCCATGGGGTTCGATCACCACTTGAAGGAACCCAACCAGCGCGAGAAGTCGTTGGCGGTATTGCGGGCCATGTTCCGCTATATCCACTGGCGTGATCTCAACGGCCTGGGGCGCGATCCGCTTGTGCAAAAACTGCCGCAGCCCAAGCAAGAAAACGATGCCGAGACCGATCGCACGGTCACCACCGAATTGCCCAAGACGGATTCGCCGGTGGATATGGTCTACGGACCAGAAGCGGTGCCGATATCGCCCAACAAGCGTTATCGCCTGGCAGACGGCGAGGCCCGGACCCGATGGATCATCGACGACAAGGCGCGTGATACCACGACTCGCCTGCGATAGCCTGCCGCCCCCCCAAATAAAAGTGCGGCGGCAGCCTTCCCGATCGTCGGTTCGGCTGCCGCCGCAAGATGCTTGGAATGGTGGTGCGGCTTACGCCGCCTGGCCCCTTTACCAGCCCATCACCATGTTCGACTCGATCACCTTGCGTGCCCGATCGAGGTCCACGCCGGTTTCATGCATGTAAAGCCGGATGGCATTGAGCTTGTCGCCAGCGGCCTTGGCCAGGCAGTCTCGGGCGGTGTTGCAAGGATCCGTCTTATCGGACAGGCCCAATGCGGCCTTGGAAATCACCCAACTGTTGCGGGGGCGCTTGGTGAGACGCAGGACGTTATCACTGGGGTAAGCCTCGGCTACCACTTGGGACGCCTGCTCTTCGTCGTCGGCCCAAGTGATCAAAATGTGCGCGTCGGTCTCAATCTCAAACAACGGCATAGCCAGGTCTCCCAACAAGTTGTAACGCGAGCGCCGCTCGGCTCTGTAGGTGGGCGGCGCAACCCCTCGAAAGCGGATCTACGGCGGCCGTTCTGTAGAATTTCGCCGTCCAACCGCAAATACCATAGGTCCCTGAAACGGGACTCGCCAGCGCCCGGCCCGCAAAACACTCTGGCCGCGTCACCCCCTCTTTAGCCGGGCCCGCACGCATGGGTAACATCCCCACACATTCGCGATGCTATGATGCTGGCGGTAACGCGTCAACGGCGGAAGCAAACCCACCGTTGCAATTGTTCACTATTTATACGGTACGCACCTGCAAAGCGTTCAGCCCTGCGGCAAATCGCCGCGGATGGCGGCGGCTTCACCGCCGATGCAGGACCGCCCTGGCATGCGGCCTTCCCCCCGCGGGCAAAGTCATGCGTAAGCGTTGAATGGGGTACACCACACGATTGCAAACTGCGTGAATAAGACGGTTTGGCCCGCTAGGCAAATCGCAGTTTGCGCGGTAGAACCGGCATTCCTGCCCCCACACGGCGGAATGCCCCATAGCCCGCTGCCTGCGCCGACATGGCGGTTTCTCCGCGCACCTGGCTGATGCTCAGTCGTCGTGCGCTGCCGGCGGGCAAAGCAGCCTTGGCGTTTCGCCACTTGGCCATCCCCCCACCGCCCTCTGCACACGGTCATTGTCAGTCCATGCGGATCGTTCTTTGCTACCCGGTCGAAGCAAAACACATTGCCGCCATTCAGGCGGCTGCCCCCGACGCAGAAATTGTCGATGCAGGCCAGGAGCGCATCGCCCAAGAACTGCTGGAAGCCGACATCTATTGCGGCCATGCGAAGGTGCCGGTGCCCTGGGAAGAAGTGATCCAGCGGGGCCGCCTGCAATGGATTCAATCGTCAGCGGCCGGAATGGATCATTGCCTGGTGCCGCCGGTTGTCGCGTCCGACATTCCGGTTACGAGCGCCTCAGGCGTCCTGGCCGACCAGGTGGCCGAACATACGATCGGCCTGATCACCGGGCTGACCCGCTCGATGCCGGTGTTTTTCCGGGCGCAGCAGAAGAAGGAATTCATTCGCCGCCCGACACGCGACCTCACGCGCAGTACGGTGGGCATTGTCGGCTTTGGTGGCGTTGGACGACGGTTGGCCGAAGTGCTTGCGCCGTTTCGTACAACCATCCTTGCCACGGATTGGTTCCCTTACGACAAGCCCGATTATGTCCATCAATTGCTGCCTGCTGATGCGTTAGATGAAATGCTTCCTCGGCTGGACATCCTGGTGCTTTCGGCACCGCTGACGGCCAAGACCCGGGGCATGATCGACGCCCGCCGCCTAGCCCTGTTGCCAAAAGGTGCGCTGGTGGTCAATGTCGGCCGAGGCCCGCTGCTGCAGGAACAGGCATTGGCGGCCGCTCTCGATTCTGGCCACATCGCCGGGGCCGCCTTGGACGTAACCGAAGTGGAACCGCTCCCCGCGGAAAGCACCCTGTGGGATCGGCCCAACGTGATCATCACGCCGCACGTGGGCGGTCAGAGCGCCCGTCGAATCGACGACATGACGGAATTCTTCTGCGACAACCTCAGCCGTTTTCTTGCTGGCCGGCCGTTGCGGAACCTGATCGACAAGCAATTGGGCTTCCCCATCCGTTATCCCAATTCGCAGGCCGCTCCCCAGGCTTAACTGGCTGGACACGCTGGCAACCATCAGCGTTCGACGACGACTCCCAATGCGGGAAGGCCCGTCGGCCGGCCTCGCTGTGGAACGCTGCGGCCCGCATTACGGCAATTCCAAATAGCTATTCCCAAGGCGGAAGCGCCGCACGCCCGGGCTGTGAAAGTCGGCTGGCAGATTTGTTGGCACAGGCCACCGGGGCTCGCTACCATGAACCGGTCCGCGGAGGCGTTCGCGGCGGCAGTCACGCCGTTGAAGCAACCGGCCGTTGCCGGCGTGGCTTGCGCCGGCAGTCTTCTCTTGCCGCACCATCGACCATCGAGATTGGCCGCATCTTCTTGATGAAAGGGTCTTCCGCCATGACCATTCGCTCTTTGCCCATTGCGATTCTGGCCACCACCTGCGCGTTCGTGGTGTCGATGCCCCCTGCGATGGCCGCCGAAAAGGTCGACGATGGCGACGTGGTGCAGTTTCGCGGCGATCGCGGCCAGGGCGTCAGCGAAGAGAAGGCCCTGCCGGTGCGGTGGTCCGATGACGAAAACCTCGTCTGGCGCACCGCATTGCCGGGCGCCGGCAGCAGTTGCCCCATTGTCGTGGGCGACCGCATCTATCTGACCTGCTACAGCGGGTACGGCGAAGCGGAAGACTCCCCAGGCGAACCTAAAGATCTGGTTCGCCATGTGCTCTGCCTGGATCGGGCCAACGGCACCATTCTCTGGCAGAAGTCGCACCCGTCCGACGGCAACGAACCCCGGTATCAAGGGAATGGTGCCCGGCATGGCTACAGCACCAGCACCTGCACCACCGACGGCGAGCGGCTCTACGTGTTCTTCGGGCGCTACGGGGTTTTCTGCCTCGACCCTTCCGATGGCAGAGAAATCTGGCACACCAAGGTGGGCGACCAGAACGCTGGCTGGGGCTCCTCCAATTCACCGATCCTGTTCAACGACCTGTTGATCGTGAACGCCAGCATCGAAAGCCGCAGCATCGTCGCGCTGGACAAAAAGAACGGACAGCAGGTCTGGAAGGTCGAGGGCATTCGCGGATCGTGGAACACGCCGGTTCTGGTCGATGTGCCCGACGGCGGGACCGAACTGGTCGTCAGCATCCCGCAAAAACTGCTGGCCTTCGATCCCTCCAACGGCGAGAAGCTTTGGGAATGTGAAGGCATCCCCGACAGTGGATATGTTTGTCCCAGCGTGGTAACGCACGGCGGGATTGTGTACGCCATTGGTGGCCGGAAGAATACGGCCATGGCCGTGAAGGCCGGCGGCCGCGGCGATGTGACCGACTCGCACGTGCTGTGGACCAAGGGCGTGGGCTCCAACGTGGTTTCTCCCGTTTATCACAACGGGCACTTGTACTGGGTCCACGAAGGCCGCGGCACCGCCTACTGCCTCGACGCCAAGACCGGCGAGACGGTCTATCAGGAACGCTTGCAACCGCGACCTGGCACGGTCTATTCCTCGCCGCTGCTGGCCGACGGCAAACTGTACTGTGTCTCGCAGCACAACGGTACGTTCGTGATCGCGGCCAAACCCGAGTTTGAACTGCTGGCCGTCAACACGTTTGCGAGCGACGACCATCGGGCGAATGCCTGCGCCGTGGCACACGATGGTCAACTGCTGATCCGCAGCGACAAGTTCCTGCACTGCGTGGGCAAGTAAACCAGGCAAGCAATGCGGTAGCCGGGGGATTTCAAAACAGGCCCCGGGATTCCCAGGCGACGATCGCATCCACTCGGGCAGCAGCGCTAGTGTTCGCCCGCGTCGATGCCCCAATTACTGTGATATGCGACCGAGGGACACGTTGCGCATCCACCGCACGACACCTGTGGCGGGAATTACGCGGCAAATGGGCGGCAAGCAGTGATTTGGCCGTGCTCCGACTGCCGCACGTGCAGTGCATTTCGCACCTTTCGCATGGCAACGGCCGGCCTGTTCGGACTGGGCTTCTACGTTCGCCAACGATTCAGGCTTCCTACCACCAATCAAGGTGTGCTGGTCATCGCTTCGCTGTTGGTGCCGCTCAATTTTCTCGCCCTGGCCGCCATCACCCGGGGAACCCCGCTGGGCGATCCGTTGTTGATCGCGGGCGAAGCCGCATCGCTCGCCTTGTTTGGTTGGCTGACCTGGCTGGCCAGTGGAACAGTGGTTGCGACGGCCCGATTTGTAATGATCGCAGGGGGGCTCATACCGTCGGCCCTGCTGTTAATCATCGGTCGCTGGGCACGATGATTTGGGATGCGGCCGTCGACCTGGAACAAACTTGGATCTGGTCGGCCTCGGGCATTCTGCTGGGCGTGGTGATTCTGATCCTGTTCGCCATCTTTGAAAAGAAGCGGCAAGAAGTCCTCGAACTGGTCCAGCAGCTAAGGCATTGGGAAGCCTGGCAGGCAAACAGATCCTGCGGTACCGGCGCCCCCGGTCCACCGCGGGGGGCCCGGCAGGGAAACGTGTGGCCGCCCAAATTCCTGCCGGCAGCGGCGTAACGGTTGGCCCATTGCCGCCAATACTGGGGTGAACCCAAGCGGCAACCCAGTCTGGACGTCCTTTCGCATTGACCATAGCCGCATAGCCCCGCAAGCCAACTCTGCAAGTAGCCAGCGATTTCGGGGGGAATCTGATTGCCACAATGGATCAGCAACCGTTAATCTGTGGTTGCCCTTCCGATTTCAACGGCGAAGCCAGTTCTCCAGCGGCGGCTGCTGGCGATTACGTCGATTGAGGTTTTCTCATGTCGCAGATTCGCACCTTAGCATTGGTGGCGATCGCCTGGGCGTGGTGTCACGGGCCGCTGGGGGCCGAGGATCGCCCCCTTCGCCAGGTCATCGACGAACAGATTCGTGCCACATGGCAGTCGCAGGGGGTTCAGCCGGCCGAGCCAGCCAGCGACGCCGCGTTTCTGCGTCGAATCTACCTCGACCTGGTTGGCGTCATTCCCAGCTACAACGAGGCAATGGCGTTCTTCGACAATCCGTCGCCCACCAAGCGGCAAGACCTGATCGACCAGTTGATGGCCGATGAGCGATTTGCCCGGCACCAGGCCGAGGTCTGGGATCTGGCGCTATTTGGGCGGCATCCGCCCGGATACCAAACCGATCAGCGCGATGGATTCCTGGCCTGGATGCAGCGGCAGTTCGCCGAGAACGTGCCCTATAACCGCTGGGTAGGCGAGTTGCTCCAGGCCAAGGGCAATTCCGTCGAACAGGGCGCGCCAATGTACCTGGTGCAGTTTCGCAACGCGCCCGAAGATGCGGCCGTAGCGATCACGCAGAACTTTCTGGGCATCCAGTTGCAGTGCGCGCGGTGCCACGATCATCCCTACGAACCGTGGAGCCAATTGGATTTTCACGGCATGGCCGCCTTCCTGGCCCGCTTGCAGGTGGTCGATATCGGCAAGAAAGGCAGCGTCACCAAGTGGGCCATTGGTGAAAAGAACACGGGCGAGTTGCTGTTCACCGGACCGGTCATGGAGCAGATGCCCGGCCAGAAGGGCGAACCGGTCAAACCCAAGTTCTTGGCTGGCGAGGCATTGCAAGAACCGCCGCCCCCCGAGGGCCTCCAGGAACCGCGCAACTTCCCCAATGGGAAAGTCCCACCCGAACCCCAATTCTCGCGCAAGGACCAATTGGCGGCCTGGGTGGCCTCGCCAGATAACCCGTACCTGGCTCGGGCCGTGGCGAATCGGGTGTGGGGGCAGTTCATGGGCCGCGGCCTGATCCACCCGGTCGACAACATGAGCGAGTCCAACACGGCGACCCATCCCGAGCTGCTCGCCGCGCTGGCTCAAGGCTTGAAAGACCACAACTACGATCTGAAGTGGTATATCCGCGAACTGGTCAACAGCCAGGCATATCAAATTTCGTCGACTGGCCCCGACGAAAGCGCGGCCCCGCTGTGGTATCAGCAGGCGCGGTGGCGTCCGTTATCGGCCGAAGAACTGTACGACTCCTGGAGTACCGCCACGGGTTATGCCCAAAGCGAGGCCGGCCAGAAAGCCAAGGGGCGGTTCGGCGGGCTCACTTCCGGGTATATGCTGCGCTTCTTCGGCGAACCGGTCGATGGTGTCGGCAACTTCCAGGGTGGGCTGCATGAACAGCTTTACTTGAACAACGGCGAACTGGGCCGGTTGATCACCAGCGACGAGAATGGGTTGCTGCACGTGCTGATACAGTCGGAATCCCCGTGGGAACAACGGATCGACCGGCTATTTATCAGCCTGCTGACCCGTAAGCCCACTGACGCAGAACGTGAAAAGTTCGTCACCTATATCACGGCAGAAACCGATCCAGGCCCCCGCCTGCGCGAAGCCATCTGGGCCCTGATGACGTGTAGCGAATTTCGGTTCAATCACTGAGCGCTCGCAACTGGCCTGTAAGGGTATGGGGTTCCGAAAACCATCGGCAGCCCACAACAGGGAATACACGAACCTCGCGTGAGCGGCACCCCGCCGATATGGCGAGCCGCGCATGGATCACACAGAAAACTCCCCAACGCATCTCTCGCCAAGTAAAGGGCATTGCCATGCAACCTTTCTGCCCTCACCATCAACACATTTCGCGGCGGATGCTACTCAAAGGCGCCATCGCCACGACTGCCGGGGCCGTGCTGAACTGGGGCACGCTTTTTTCCTCGCCGGCCTTGGCCGATCAGGTGCAGCGCAGCCAGAAGCGCTGCATCCTGCTGTGGATGAACGGCGGCGCGAGCCAGTTTGAAACTTTCGACATGAAGCCCGGCCGGCCCACGGGAGGCCCCTTCCGGCCCATTTCCACCCGGTTGCCAGGCGTGCAAGTTTGTGAACTGTTGCCCAAAATCTCGCAGCAGATGGACAAGCTGGCCGTGATCCGCTCGATGCGCACCTCGCAGGTGGACCACCCGGGCGGCATCCACCTGATGCATACCGGCTATTCGGAAGCCGCAGGAGTCCGCTTTCCCGAGTTGGGCGCCGTGCTCGCCAAGTACCTGGGACGCGAATCCACCGACCTGCCGAGCTTCATCAAGATTTCGTCCAACGGCAATTCCGGCTCGGGCTTCCTGGGACCACGGTATCAGCCGTTTTCGCTCAATCACGATGGCCAATTGCCGCCGTTCTCCCGTTCCACTACCGATGCCACCGTCGAAAGCCGACGGAGTGAACTGCGCAACTTTCTGGAGCAGCAACTCTCGCAGACCAGCGCCGCCGAACCGGCACGGATCCATCGCGAAACCTTCGATGCCGCCCGGCGGTTGCAAGGCGTGCTCGATGCCTTCGAGGTCGACGAAGAATGGGATAAGCACCGCGAACTCTACGGCGATACGCGGTTCGGGCGCCGCTGCATGCTCGCCCGGCAGTTGATCGAGCGCGGCGTGCCATTTGTCGAAGTTGGCCAAAGCAGCTACGACACCCATGCCGACAACTTCACCGGCCACAAGGGCCTGCTGGCCGCTTGCGATATTGCCTGGGCCGGCCTGCTGGTCGACCTGGAACGCCGCGGCCTGCTGGACCATTCCTTGGTGGTCTGGATGGGGGAAATCGGCCGCACGCCCAGGATCAACAATCGCGACGGCCGCGACCACTACGTCCGGGCCTGGAGCACGGCCCTGGCCGGGGCCGGAATCCAGCGGGGCGTCGTCTACGGCGCAACCGACCAGGACGGCATCGACGTGGCCGAGAACCCCGTCACCGAGGGCGATTTCTTCGCCACCATTTACAAGTCGCTGGGCGTGGACCCGGGCACCGAACACTACGTGGGCGTGCGTCCGATCCCGATTGCCCCCTTTGGCTCCCAGGTGGTTGATCCGCTGCTCGTGTAACCGACACGACCCGCGGAAACCGTCCGCCACATCGGCATTTGCGCCCCCTCTGCCGGAGATCTCGCGATCATGGCTCCTTCGCTCCCCTCCAAATTCGAGCACCTTTGGCAACTCCCGTTTGAAGGCGCATGGCCGATGGCAGTGGCCTTCGTGGGCGATGGCCGGGTGGCAGCAGGCAATCGCGACGGCCAGATTTATGTATGGGAGTTACCCGAGCAGCCGTCGAAGGATTCCCCCCCTGTGCCAACTCGGCGGCTGGACGGCCACGATAACGGCATCACGCGACTTCTGCCGCTGCCCGATGGCCGACATCTGGTCTCGGCCAGCCTCGACCGAACCGTCCGCATCTGGGATTTAGAGGCTCCACCAAGTGGACAAGCCGAAGTCGTGCTCGATGCCGAAACTCGTAAGAAGGCGGCCAAGCGCGATCAGAACGATGCCGAGGCCCCGGGTGTACCCGTCGAGCTTCAAACCCAAGCGTCGATCCTGGAAGGGCACGGAAACTGGATTCAGGCACTGGGCATCAGCCGCGATGGCCGCCGCCTCATTAGCGGCGATGACGACTGCCTGACCATCGTCTGGGACCTCGAACAGCGCCAGCCGGTGACACGTTGGCAGGGACATCCCGGCAATTGGGTCGTATCGGCCGCCCTGTCACCCGACGGCAAGGCGGCATTCACGGCCGAGTACGCTTTCAAACGGGGCGATTTCGATCGGCCACCGGCGCAGGCCCGCTTCTGGGATCTGGAATCCGGCGAGGTGTTGGTGGACCTGCTGGTGGTCCAGTTTCCCAACGTCAAGGTTCGCGACAGTTCCTACGGCTATGCCAGCACTTGGGGGAAGTTCGTGGGCGCGGGCTTCGTGGCGGCCGATATTTCGTTCGATGGCAAGCTGCTGGCCATCGGGCAAGGCGGTGAAATTGGCTCCGGCAAGGTTCACCTGGTTGAAGTGGCCACCGGCAAGGTGGCACGCACCGTGGCCGACCATCGCTATGGTGTGTGCGACGCGAAGTTTTCCGCCGACGGGCAACATGTGCTCTCCGTGGGCCGCGATACCACGCTGCAAATCTGCCAGGTAGCCGACGGGAAAGAAATCGCACGGCTCCACGAGCCACGCGGCGGCCAGTTCAAAGATTGGCTCTCGGCGGTTGCTCTCTCGCCCAATCACCAGTGGCTGGCCGCTGCAGATATTGCCGGCATCGTCCACTTGTGGCGCGGGGAGTAACGCCGCGGGCGAAGTGTTGGCCCGCCCACTGGCCCGGCCTGGCATGTAGACCGGTGGTTCACCGCCCCCGCTTATCGCGAGGCGACAAATAACTATTCGTCCGGCGTGGCGTAATGCGCGTCGTCTCGATAGTCCTCTGAGGGCAGTTTGGCCTTGGGCGTCAGCGTGAACGACTCAAAGAATCGCCGATAGACGGGGCTGCGAAGCTCCTCAATACTGCCAGTCGCCCAGATCTGGTACACCCGGTTACCTACCAGGAAAATTCGGGCGGCAATATGCTGGTCGCTGTTCTCAACCGCCACCAGCATCTGGCGGCCTGGAAAGTCGGCCAGGCTGGTCTTCACCTCGGCCAACAATCGGCCACGGACCCGGAAAACCGCCCCGTTGCGGCTGCTGTCGAGAATCTGCGCCGCTCCCATCTTGCGAACGTGTTCTGCCGGTAAGTCGTAATGTACCACCACAAAGGCGGTTTCCCCGGTTTCCAGCACCACCGTTTCAACCGTAATCGGCCCTAGTGGGGTCTGAATGGTTTCGCGGCTTAGGGATGGCACCCCGGGAAAATCGGCCGCGAATTCGCCGCCATAGGTTTGCAACTCCACAGCCTGGGCGGACGCCCCCCCGATGGCGAGGCTGCCCCCCCAGAGAATCGCGGCAGCCAACCAGGTGCGCATGGACGAAAAGCGTTGTCCCATTTTGAAAGCTCCCCGGGGTGCGACAGCGTGCAGCGGCAATGGCCGACGTCGACCACGGCAAATGTGGCGGTTTCGCACGCCTCAAGCGGCCAGGACCGCACTGTCCCTGCGCGGCACAGGGCATGCCCTGGCTACCTTAGCAATGCGACCGATCCGTACCGGCGTAAGATTCGGCGGGGCAGGTCACCGCCTGCAAGAGCGTCCCCGCCAAAGGAAAGCCTACTTCGAAAATGCCGGCCGTAACGCGGTGGAATCGCCGAAGCAGGAAAGTCAGCGATTGCCCGGGGGCCGCTGCATGCTGCTGCGACAGATTGTCGCGCGGCGAGCTTGGCCGCCCGCTCGCGTGGCGGTGTCCGACGATGATTAGCCAAAACGCCTGACAGGAGCGATTCGGCCCCGTTTTCCTCCGTGCTGCAATCAGCAAAGCCAGCCAGTTTGGTGGGGAATCGCTGGAGCACGTACGTCTGTGGCGGGGGTGCTTCCTCTCGCGTTTGAGCAGGGTGTACGCTACGATCGGGCCATAGGGATCGCTCGGCCACTGAGGGTTCTGCTGCCGGCGAGGGCCCGGGCTGCCTCGGCCGATCGGCTTATCCCAGTTGGGGTAACTTGCCGATGCTTTGTGCGAGCCCCCAGGGTCGAAACAGGCATACAATAATGGGCGGCAAGATCCAACCTTCGCGAACGAATGCTGTAACAACCGCCACGGCCGCACGCATGCGGTAATCATCGGGAGTGCGGCGGCCCGTTGCCGCCGGTAGCCCGGAGCGAATTTCGCCGCGCAGGCCATACGATCCTCAACGATTCGCTGCCCCACCTTGTCGCCCCCCCACAACGCTTCCTTCCAAAATTGAGCAGTACCAGAAATGTGGTTCTCAACCTTCATCTTCAAGAACGTCAGCCGCCGTTTGATGCGGTCCATCCTCACGGCCGTGGCAATGGCATTGGGCGTAGCCGCCGTGGTGTCGCTGGTGGGGGTTTCCAGCGAATTCCGCGACTCTTTCGGCAAGATGTACCGCGAAGGGAACTTCGACCTGGTGGTGTACAACGCCGGTCGCTGGGGCGGACTGTCCCAGGTTATTCCTGAAAGCCTCGCCGACCGGATGCGAGAGGTCGAAGGCGTCACCGAGGTCGTCCCCGGTCTGACCGAAATCGAATACCTCGAAGACGGCGGCCAGTTTCCCGTCCAGGGCTACCACCCGGGGGCCTCAGTCTTCAATCACTTCCAACTGTTGGATGGCCGCAAGCTTCAGGTCAGCGACCAGTACTCCGTCATGCTGGGAAGCCAGTTGGCGGAGAACATGAGGGCCAAGGTCGGCGACAAGTTCACGGCGCTGGGCCAGGAATGGGACGTGGTGGGCATCTTTGAGACGGCAAACTTCATTGAAAAGAACGCCGCCGTCGTCCCGTTGGAGCAGCTGCAGTTGCTCTCGGCCCTGAACAAGCCCGACGATCCCGTCGTCAGCGGCTTCTTCATCGTCACCGCGCAGCACGAAGATGAGGCGTTCAACAGGGAAGTGCAGACGCAGCTTCGCACCCTGTTCGATCAAGTGAAGTCGGAACGCGACGATCTGAATAACCTCAAAGTCAACCTCACCGCCGAGCACGTGGAAAAACTGCCCGAAGTGAAACTGGCCCATTCCATGGCCTGGTTGACCTCCACCGTGGCCCTCATTATTGGGGCCGTGGGCATGGTGAATACCATGCTGATGTCCGTCCAGGAACGGACCAAAGAAATCGGCATCCTCCGTGCCATCGGCTGGCGCAAGTCGCGGGTGATGCGGATGATTGTGGGCGAGGCCGTTGTGCTTAGCGCCATTGGTGCTGTGCTGGGGACCGCCGGCGGGGTTCTGCTCAACAAGGTGCTGACCCGGCTGCCGATCGTCCGCAACCAGATGCAAGGCGAGATCGAGCCTGTCGTGCTGCTGCAAGCCGCCATCATTGCACTGCTCATCGGAGCGTTCGCTGGTATGCTGCCGGCTTACAGGGCCTCCCGCCTGGCTCCCACCACCGCCTTGCGATACGAGTAGAATCAGGCGGGGCCTGGCCAGCCAACAACTCGGAGACCTGGCTGCTCGCTCCGCTCGCAGCGACGCCGATCCATGGAATGGCTACTCGAATTCATCCGGCAGATATCGTGGCAGCAGGTCGCCTGGGGTCTTGGCCTGTTCGTGGTCACGTTCGTCGGGAGCATCCTCTTTGTCGGTACGCTGCTGGTGCTGCTTCCAGCAACCTACTTCCTCAACAGCTACAATCGCAAGTTCTGGAAGTCGCAGCAGCAAACCATTCGTTGGATCGGCATCGGGGCGAAAAACGTCGTGGGCTTTGCCCTAGTTGTGTTGGGAGTGCTCCAGTTGGTCCTGCCCGGCCAGGGACTGCTCACCATCCTGATCGGGCTGATGTTGATGGATTTTCCGGGCAAACGCCGCCTGGAACGCATGATTATCGGCCGGCCTAGAGTGCTCGCCGCCATCAACCGCTTAAGGGCCCGGTTCAACAAGCCACGGTTACTGCTGGACGAAGACGAACCGGCACAGCCAACGCACACGGACGCGGCTTCCAGCGACTCCCATCAGGCGCCGCAATCTGCGGACGAGGATGGCCACCCGCCAGGGGGCCAACCCGAATCGCCCGCCGAACAGGCGACCGATCCCGCCGCCAAACGCTCGCAGTCGCCCGGCGAGTAACCAACGCCAGGACCTGGGCATAGGGCCGGGCGGTGCCGTGGTTACGGATTCCAGCTTCGCTCGCTCGCCTGCCTTAAGTTCTCGTTGATCCGTCCAGGTGCCGCTGGTTCTGTGAGAAAGCGGAAGACGCGCAGCAAAGCCCGAGCCGCAAATCGGGCATTGGTCATTGCGACGTTCACATCGGTAAGAGGAGACCGGCGATTTCTGGTCCGGAATTTTCACGCTTGCGAACCAGA
>CAZEEG010000068.1:16654-32826 GCA_964511065.1 uncultured Pirellulales bacterium
CGCATCGGGTTCTCCGGACAGATCGACCACCCAGGCCCCAGGCACGTGATTCTCAATCGTTGTTCGAACCAGATTGAACCACCGCTGGGCCCCGTCGATCACCTGGCTATCGGCCGAGGCAACGATCACATCCGCGGCAATCAGTACCGCGTCAGGGTCGCGGACCAGTTCCACCTGATGATTCCAACCGCGCCCAGCGGCGAGTTGCCCGATGATACTTTTCAGGCGACCACTGTTCGATACCGGCTCATCCAGCAGCCACCGGCAACCCCGTACGCTCAATTGCTGTAGCTGTTCCCCAATCAACTCCAAGGCCGGCAGGGTTTCATCAACCTTGCGATAGCTGCCATGCATGCTAGCCATATCGCGGAAGCAGCCATCGCGCCCCACCAGCACCACACCGCCGGCTAAGGCCGCTTCGATCGTGGTCAACACGTTGTATCCGTCGAGCCAGAGGTCCGCGCCGGCCACCTCGCACACCATCACTTGATGGGCGAGGCGGCGGGCCCGGTGGCTGTCGCTGCACGCGCAGCGTACCACGGCCAGCCGTTGGCGAGCGTCGAGCGCGTAGCGATCGCCCACCAGTTTCGTGGAAGAAACCACGGCATAACCGCGGCTGAGCAGCCAGCTTAGATCGCGCACTGCCGCCTGGAGACGCGGCACGGCCTGCGGGTCAAACAACTGCCGGTCGTGCGGATGCGGCCCACGATGCTGGCGTCGATCCGGCACAGGGAACAACCTCGCAATCACGAACTCGGGCGGCGGGCGCCTACCGCTTGTGTTACGGAATCCGGCGGAGGTCCCCCCGTCAATCAAGCACGTTGCCCGGCGAAATGTATCAGCCTGACGGCATCACCGGCGCGCTGGGGCTGGCTATTTGGGCCACGGCTTGACCTGCACGGTGTGGGTGCCGCTGGCATCTTTCACCGTCACGCTCCGCGGAACCTCCTGGTAAGGCTGGCTGGTCGTGATGGAGTAATACGTGATCACTTCGCTGCCGAATTGCGGCTTCCTCTCCATCAGGCTCCAGGTGCCATCGCGGTCTTGCTGAAATCCCAGCACATAGCCGCCCCGGTTGTAATGGCAAGATGCCAGCAGCACCAACACGGGCTGCTTGTGGGGATCCTTGAAAGTTCTGGCGTACGCCTGGTACTCAATGGTTTTCGAGGTCGCCAACTGGGTGGTGCCCTGGGCGTTGGCCGACCCGGCCAGCGACACAAACAAAGCCGTAGCGAAGATTGTCGGTAAGATCGCGTGCTTCATCGTTTGGCTCCCAGGGTCGTGAAGTGGTGAATACGGGCCGCGGGTGAATACGGTCCGCGGCCCGCCGACGATGATACCGCCGCCGCATGCAAATGCCACTAGCGGGCGTTTGCCGCCAGCGAACAGAAGCCAGCCGAATGTCGGCAGCCAGCGACCAGCACACCGAGCGCGCAAAAAAAGAACTGCGCCCAGGCGGGGGAACTTGGGCGCAGTTCGGCGCGTAGACCTCGGGCTGTTTGGGCAAAAGAAGAGAGTTCGCCCGAGGTAATGGGGGTCGGTAGATCGGACCAACGGGGCGTGAAGCCGCCGGTCCGGGCATATTTCGAGCGCTACACGGCTACCAGGTCGTGCTTTTCGAGGTTATGCGACACAGTCGACTTAGGCTTGTCGTTCTGGACAGCCACCTCGTCGATCACGTCGATCACGCCCGCCACGCGGCGGCAAATGTTCTGGCAAAGCTGCTTCTCGTAAAACGTCCGCACGGTGCCGCGAATGATCACGGTGCCGCCGTGCGCTTCGACGTCCAGCGACCGCAAGCCGGGGTGATGGCGGTCCAACAGGTACTGCTTGACACGCCGCTTCAAATCCCGATCGTAGGCTTCGCTCAACACCGTCATGAGTTGCTCCCAAGATGCTTGGAGTTGCTCCTTGTGGGATATCCGTTCCGCCAGTCCATCGTCGCTGGTCGTTTGCCGTTCAGGATGCAAAGCTTGTGCCACGATTCCGGCGATTTCGGCCCTGAATCCGCCCCTCGCTATAAATACTTACCGTTATTACAGTAAGAACAAATGAACCAACGGTGAACGTTGTGCGAACCCCAACCAGAGTTTGCGGGCCGCTTGAAAAGTGTGCAACCGCTGCCCAGTTGGACGGATTGCACCCGGTATCCCGGCAAGTTGGCCAGGAAATGCCCCGGTGATATTTCACAGGCGCAAATGGTGCCCGATGGCCCGCGTTAAGATGGCATCGCTGGGAGAGTTGCTTGACCGGAGGCTCTTGGCTAGCGGCGAGCTTTCACGACCGGATCGCGTTTGATGAGCTGGGGCATAGAACCATCCGGGCGACCGCCTGGGGGGCCGTGTTGTCCCGGTTAGAACCCCAGGCCGGGCCTGTTCAAGACGGCGGTCCCCACCGTACCATCGGTGATGTGGAACATGCTGGGGAACCGCTCATCCCAACCGCGGTTTCCGGCCGGGCAGAACTGCCGGGCATTGCCTTCGATCGCGGCCACAGTCGGAATCCGGGCCGCCAAACTGGCCGAGTGCAGGAATGATCGGCCAGGGCAGGTCAGGTCCTGCACGCACAGGAACATTTTGAACTTTTGGGCTGCCGCGCCCATCAGCAGGGCTTCGCTGTGTCCTTTGCACGCCTTCAGGGCGACTCCCGAGTAGCCCATCTCGCGACAAAGCAGCAGGCTTTCCATATCCACGAGCGATTCGTCGATCACCACCGGCTTGATCTTGGCGGCCTCGTGCATTTTGTTCTCAGGGTGCGCTTTCAAGTCGCGGTGGGTAGGCTGCTCGATGTACTGTACGCGCCCCAGGGCCTCGGGCGACTGCTCTTCCACCTTGCGGAGAAAGGCCAGTACGTATTCGACGTTCTCGCACTTCTCGTTGAAATCCAGCGAGTAGAACCACTGCCGGCAACCCCGGGCGGCCTGCGCTTCGGCCGCCACGCGCTCGATTCCCACCACGCGGTCCACGTCCCAAGCCAGATCATCGCCGGCCAGCTTGATCTTGAGGTGGGTCAAGCCGTCGGCGGCGATCCATTGGCCCAACGTTTCGGGCAACCCGTCGCCAACCGGATTGGCCACGTCAGCGGCGGTGAGCGGGTCGAGCGCCCCCACCAGGTGGTACAGCGGAATCACCGGCTTGGGCTCGCGCAGCGTGTACTGGTCGAGATACTCCCCGGCAAACTCCGGCGTGAGGTAATGGGCCAGATCGGCATTGACGTACTGCTCGCCCAGCAGGTTGTACGAGTTTTCGCCCAGCGCCTGCCCAAATGCGTCGTGGATGGCAGCCTCCAGTGGGCTGGCGGCGACCAACTGCGCCAGTACCGGGATGGCCTCGGCAAGCCCCAGTTCCTTTTCGACGGCCGCCGCCTCCGCGGCGTACTGGGTGGCAAGATCGCAGGTGATTTCCAGCGGGTGTCCCTGCCCGCGGTACTGCCGGGCGGTATCGCACAAGCGGCGGCCCAGGGCCAGCATTGCCTTGAAAGCATCGTCGCCCGATACCACGGCCGACGGCCAGGCCCACACGTTGGCCATGGGCATGGAACCGTTGCCGACGCCGCGCCGCCCATCGCGCGTTTCGACCGTTACTGCGACATTCAGCAGCGTCGCATGATTGACGACCCTGCCGCCAAACTTAATCGGCGTCCGAAAGGAAACCTCTTCGGTTTCCGCAACAATGTCCACCAGTCGAATGTCGGTCGGTTTGCTCATCTTGGTTTTCTGCCGGACTGCCAGCCGGTATGGGGGGGATGAAAACGCTTCAGGGTTCCAAGCAGCACGCCATCGGCGGCCTATCCTAATGGCGCCAGGCATCGCAGTGCAAACCTCACCAGCGGGGGGCACCGCGCCCGACACCCGCCGCGCAGCCCAAAACCACAACGATTCCTCGCCCGGAACCGCCCTTGCTGCCGGCGGGATGCTCAAAAACCGTCGGGACGGGCCGTCGTCCTGAAATCGGATGGCGGATGGGGGTACAACTCCCTCCCTTGGCGTACTTCGGCCGACGCCGCCCGCGTCAATTCGGTACTGGGCAGATGAATGTATAAATGATCGTTGTGAACGACCATGTCGGGGCACTCCACTGCGTCGGCATGCTCGGGCAGGCTCCACACCGTCAAGTGGACCTTCTCACGCCAACTCTTGATAAGCAGCACGATCAACGCCAGCACCACGATCGTGCCGTACAGAATGGGCGTGAGGATCGGCCCCAGCAGGCAACTAAAGCTGGATACGAACATCAGTCCCAGGAACATGACGCCCAGAATCGCCAGCGGTCGCTCAAAGCTGCGCAATCGCCGCTCGAACACACACGGCACCAGATCGCCGGCCTGACCGGTTTTCCAGCACATCCGGGGAAGTTCAACGGTCCAGTCCAGATCGTAGCGCACCACGTGGCCGCTCAGCCGATCGTGCTCGTTCAGCCGCAGAAGTCGCCTTCGCTCGAATGGATTCAGCAGAAACGGAATCCAAATCTGCACGTTCAACCACACTTGCCTTACGCGACTGCGCGCAAAATGCCCCAAACGCCGCCGGCGGCGCGGCCGCGGATGTGGCTCCTGCTGGGCATTGTCCGGTTCTTCCATTGGATCCGCAGATGACGGTTCGGCTGAAGGCCGCGACGAATGCAGCCGGTCCGAGGACGGCATATCCGATCGTGGGTCGCGTGGCTCCTGGGTCATGTCCCATATCTTATTGATTCCTGCCAAGTGCTGTAGGCTTCAATCGGTGCCGGTCCGCTGGAATGCTGCCGATTCTGCGAGAGTGCCGAAGGTTCACGACACCGTGGCACCGCACAACCGCCTGGCGAGACGCCCCCCCATAAGCGAGGCACGTACTCATTCGCGCACGACCGGGTTGCAAAGGCGGCCCAGGCCTGAAACTTCCAGTTCGACGACATCACCCGGTTTCAGCCACCGGTCCAGTTCCAGGCCACATCCCGAGCCCACGGTGCCCGAGCCGATGAACTCGCCCGGGTAAAGGGTTTCGTCCTGGGAAATGTAGGCAACGATCTGTTCGAATGTGAACTGCATTTCACCGCTGTTGCCGTGGCTCCACCGCTCGCCATTGACGCTGGCGGTCATTTCCAGGTTATAGGGGTCTGGCAATTCATCGCGCGTGACCAACCAGGGACCGAGCACGTTGCCGGTATCAAAATCCTTTCCCTTGGCCGGCCCCAGGCGACCTTGCATCTCTCTAGCTTGGATATCGCGGGCTGAAAAGTCATTGAAGATGCAGTACCCGGCAATGTGCTGAATCGCCTTTTCGGCGGGAATGTCCTTGCCGCGCCGCCCGATAAAAATACCGAACTCCAGTTCGTAATCGAGCCGTTCGGTGTAGCGAGGCCAGCGAACGGCCGCGCCGGGGCCGACCACGCTGTGAGGGTTGCTCTTGTAATAGATGGGCCGCTCATACCACACGGCAGGTATCCCTACCAGTGGCCGGCCCAGCCAGCGCCGCATCCCTCGATCGATCATTCCCGCCAGCGAGGAACGCCAGCGCACCATCGTTGCCGTGGCGCCAAGCAGGTGCCGCTCGAACGTGAGGCAATCGCGGATCGACCGTGGTCGAGGTACAGGCGCGAGCAGCCGCACTGCATCGACCGCATGTACTGCGCCGGGGGGCCGCTGATCCAGCGCGGCTTCCAGAGTGGCGGCGGCCCGGTCCATTCCGGCGATGTCGGCATCGAGCAAGGCCAGCATGCTCACGAGAGCCGGTTCGCTGGTACCATTGAGTGCGATATGGGCCGTTTGAAGATCGACAACCAGGCTCGCATCGGGCGAAAGGGCACCCAACCGGCCCAGCCGCAGTGATTCCGACAGCGGGGAATCCGGCAGTGGTGATTCCGGCAGAGCAGTCTGGACCTCGTGCGCGGATTCATCGCCCGAGGGAATTTCAAACGTGACGAGTTTCATCCACCATCGCTCGGCAAGAACCTGCGGCTACCATTCGGCCGCGCCGTCGGGCCCGTCACGCAGTTCAGAGTCGTGCCGGTCCAGAAAATCCTGCAAGGCGGCGCCGTTCCGAGCAATGGAGTCGGCATCGCGCAGTTCGAGCGATTCCTCGAAGCCTTCAATCAGTTCCTCAAGCATTTCCCGCTCAAACAACGACAACTCCTGGTAGAGCCGCTCCGCGCGGCGGAGCAGAAAGCGATGGTTCGCTTCTTCGCGAGGGTGGGTTTTCAGTGCTTGCATCTGCTGCACGGCGAGCGCGATTGCCTCGGACGACATACCCCGGGCGTGCCGGGTGATGATGTGCGACACCTTGCGCCGCGTTTCGACGACCATGGCTTCGACCTCCAGCACGCCGTTGAGGTCGTATGTGAACCGAATCTCAACCTCTTGGCCGGCCGGACCGCGCGGAATCCCATCCAGTTCGAACTCGCCCAGCAGCAGGTTGTCGTCGATCCGGCGGCTTTCGCCTTGGAACACCCGAACGGCCACCTTGGTCTGGTTGGGGTACACCGTGGAAACCACCTTCCGCTGGCTGACCGGTAGTGTGGTATTGCGATGGATGATTGGCAGAAAGTACCCCCCCACGTGTTCCACGCCAAACTGCCGCGACGTTTCCACGCCCAGGGTAAAGGGCGCGACATCGGTGACAACCAGGTCTTCCACGCTTTTCTCGCCGGCCACCAGTCCCGCCTGCACGGCAGCCCCCAAGGCCACGACTTCATCGGGATTGAGCTTGCAACGCGGCTCCTTGCCGAACAGCTCGCGCACGCGGTCCATCACCGCCGGCATCCGCGTTGCGCCGCCAACCAGGATCACTTCGTCAACATCGGCTCGCTTCAAACCGGCATCGCCCAGGGCGCGACGGATGGGAATGTCGATCCGGCCCAGAATGTGCCGCGTCCAAGTATCAAACTGCTCGCGTGTGATTTCCAGCTTCGGCGAATCGTCGGTGAATTCGCCTTTGCGATTGGGAATGCGCACCTCTGCGTTCTGACCTCGCGACAACCGCCGCTTGGCCACTTCGCATTGCTGCCGCAACCGGGAAACCATCTCAGGAAGTTCGAGTTCGGCCCGTTCAAACACCAGCCCCACACTTTGCAGCACTCGTGCCGTGAGCGTATTGGTGAAGTCCTCGCCGCCCAGGAACGACTCGCCCGACGACGAGCGAACTTCCAGGGTGCCATCGAACAGTTCGACGACCGAGACATCGAAGGTGCCGCCGCCCAAGTCAAACACGACGGCCACTTTTTCCTCATCGCCTTCGTGCAACCCGTAGGCGATGGCCGCCGCCGTGGGCTCGTTCAGAATCCGCTCCACCTTGAGCCCGGCAATTTGCCCGGCGTTGATGGTGGCCTTCCGCTGATGTTCGTGAAAATAGGCCGGTACGGAAATCACGGCTCGATGGATCGGCTGTCCGAGAAAAGCCTCGGCGTCCCGCCGCAGCGCTTGCAGTACCAGGCTCGAAAGTTTCTCCGGAGTGAACGCGATCCCGGCCAGCTTCACCGTCCAATCGCTGCCCATGTGCCGCTTGAACATGCTGGCGCAGCGTTCGGGATGGGTCACTCGAAGCTCACGCGCGGCTTGTCCCACGAGGATGTTGCCATCGTGATCGACGCCCACAACCGAGGGCGTAAGGAAATCGCCCGTGGCATTGGGGATGAGTTGCGGTCCATCCGGTGTAAGGTACGCGACGACCGAGTTGGTCGTGCCCAGGTCGATACCGATGATCATCGCATGCAGCAAAGAAGAACAGCGGATGTGAAAGAAGTGGCGCGGGTCGCCCCCGGGTTGCCCGACACGCATTTTAGCGACCCTGCGCGCCCAACCCAACGAACTGCCATGCAAAGCGCGCATACTTAATGGACGCCACAGGTTGCCGCGGTTCGCTCAACTCGGCGGCAACGGCCGCGTACAGCGGAATGTGGCTGGGGCATTGCGCCAGGTAGCCCACTGCCAAATGGGCAAAGTGGCAGGCATGGGCGCGGCTTCACCCGCCGCTATGGTTGGGTTCGTTCAGAATCCAGGGGGCAAACGTCCCACCAGCCGTCATGCTGGGCCAGATAATAGCCTTCGGCCGGGCAAAACCAGGCGGCAAATTCCCGTTCGGCTGCCTGCTGTTGCAGGTTGCGAGCCAGCGAAATCGCGCTCAACAACAACGACGAGACCGCAAGGAGTAGCAGATAGATGGCCCCGGCGGTGAGTTGCCGGTCATCGGCCAGGTACATCGCCATGGCGAGCAGCGGTATCGCGGTCAACAGGCACTGGACCTCGCATAGCTTGCGCATCAGCCACGCCGCGCGCCGCAGATAACCGCTGGGAGGACCGCCCGGCGGTTGGGGGCGTCCGCCGCCTCCACCTTGCAACACCAGTTCGCCGCGCAGCCGTTTCCAGCGTTTGACGAACGCCTTGTACCGGGCGTCGTGAACCAGGCCCAGCATCAACAACCCCAAGCCCGCCGCCACCCCCAACAGTGTCCATGCCGGCTGGTCGCGGGCGACGTTCAGGCCCCATCCCATGCCGATCGGCACCAGCAGATTGATCGTGTGATGCATCAAGTAATCGAGTTGGGCGCCATCCAGGGTTTCGCACCGGTGGTACCGGGCAATCTGCCCATCGACATGATCCAACAGGTACCACAGATGCAGCAGAACCGCGCCAACCAACCAGCCGGCAGGGCTTCCCCAGCCCAGGGCAACAACCGCCGCCGTCCCGATGGCCCAGGCGGTGAACGTCGCCAGGTGTGGTTGGATTCCCCAGGGCACTACAACCCGGGTCACGCGCAGCGCCGCCGGCCTTGCAACACGACGGGCCAACCAATTGCCAACCCGGCGATGATCGGGTTTCTGGCAGCGGTGCTCCCACTGGTCGAGTGTTTGGGGGCGATCCTCTGGGCCGCAGGGCCGCTGCTGCGCATCGTGCAAATATTGCTGAGCCGCAGGGTGCGCGGTTAGCCGCTTTCCTCCTGGACCATGGAGCTGATCGGTAGCGGGTTCGGTTCCGGCGTCCCGTGGCGCGGTTTGCAAAGCAGCGTGCGGTTTCATCGCCAATGGCTCCTGTTGTGGCAATGTTCTCTGCGCGGCAGGCGAAGCCCGAACGTCGGCAGGCCCTTTCCTTAATCCGGCAACCCAGCCGCGGCGGGTTGGGGGCGAAGGCTTTCGCGCCAACCGCCCAAGGTCCAACCGCAACCGGCGATCACTCCCCACACGGCCAGGACAGGCATCGTTCCCCAGAAAATGCCTTGCCAGAGCGTCAGGGCAAGGTTGCTGGTTACTTGGGCATACGTTACCAGCCCGGCACCGATCGTAGCGGCCAGCGGCAACACGGCCGTCAGGACGTAGCGGATGCGCTCTCGCCACCCCAGGTGCGGCCAGAACGAAACGGCCAGCATCAGCATCCAGTACACGCCATCGGCGATACTCGTGGTGATGGCGACCGACGGTAAACTTCCGCCATGCGTTAACACCAGGTGATTGCCCAGGGCCGACAGGGCGATGGCTACCAGCAAGGCTCCCAGGGCCGAGCGGCTCCGGTTCACGGCAATCAGGTATTGGCTGGCGGGAACGGCCATGCTGGCCGCGGCAATGCCCGGCACCAGAAGTGTCAGAGGAACGATACCATCGCGATAGTCGGGCAGCAGCCACACCAGCAATGGAGGCGCGGCGGCAATCGCCAGTCCGGCAGGCAGAGCCACGGCCACTGCCAGCAATTCGCTTGCCGCGGCGGCCAGGTTGGCAACCTGGCGGTGCGATCCGGTGCGCCCGAAGGCTTCGCCATAGCGAGGCGACATCACGCCCGAGAGCATATTCGCCACGCCGTACACCTGGGTGCAGACCATCAATCCCAGCGAGTAACAGCCAAGCTGGTACTCTTTCTCGCTGAGATAGCCCAGGATCATCAGCTTATCGAGCGAGCGGAATAGACTCGACGCGATACCGGCCAGCAGGATCGGGCCGCCGATGCCAATCATCCGGCGGATCTCGCCGCCGTCCCAGGCCCATTGCAATCCCAAGGGCGGTTGCCGGAGGAGGTACCAGATGGTGGATGCCATCACCAGCGCCACGGCCGCATACAGGCCGGGCAGCCCAAAGAACCAGGCCCCCAGCACCATGGCTGGCAAGGTGACAGCGGCTTCGATCACGTTGACGATCGAGGTCGAACGAAAATCACCGCGGGCGCGATGGATCGTGATCAGGAACGTGGAATAGCGCTGCAGCAAGGTCAGCGCGGCCATTGCTCCCAAGCCAATGGCCCAGGCGTGCGATAGCGGGTCGGTCCCTACGGCAGCGATCCAGATCGCCGCCCCGCCCAACCCCAGCGCATAGATCACACTGGTGACGGTGTTCACGCTGAACGCCAGCCGCACGGCCCAGTTAGCCCGATCGAGATCGCCACTGCCCCGGGCCAGACTGACCTCCCGGGCCGCCGCTTTGCTGACGCCCAGCCCTGCGTAATTGCCGTAGCCCAGGAACAGCTTCAGGCCTTGCCAGATGCCCATCCATTCCGGCGCCAAGAGCACACGCATAGCCAGGCTGGTGATCGCGCCAAACACGTGGGCGATGAAGGTTGCCCCGCTGACCAGCATGGCATCGCCAAAGATGCGCCGCCAACCATCGGCCGGAGCGCAGCGCTGGTCCAAACGCTTGCGGTTTCTTGAACGCTTGTCCGGCGTTGGGCTCGCCCCCGGCTGCCGAACCTCGGCGATGCGAAATACCAGCGTCCGGGGCGAAGCCGACGATGCGCCGCCATCGGGGCCGGATTTCGCCGCCCCCGGCAGGATCGCCAACGATTGGCCCGGCGCCCGGTAGCTTGGCGTGGAAGGCGGTTCCAGAGACACACACGAGACAACACGCTGCGATGCGTCGCCCCCTTCGCGACATCGCTGCCCGAGCGATTGGTCGGCTTGGATGCGATCCGTCACGGCGTTTGCGGCCCTCGTTGAGCGGTCCGCATCGGCGGATGTGGAGAACCGGGACACCGCTGTTGCAATGTCCGATCCATCGAGGAGGGCACGTATCCCTCACCCTGCGATGCAAAACGGGGCCGCGGAATATGCAACCCGTGAGGACCCCCAGGTCGTTCGCCTAACGCCAATGAGACAATGGCATCGGCAGTCGCGCCCGCCGCATGGCCCCAATTGGCAAACACCCGCGATACGTTGCGGACCAGAGCATGTGGTGGTTCTTGAAGCGGCCCACCGTTCAGGCCGGCCTGGTCGAAGAAGGCCCGTAGCGATGCGGCATCACTGGCGGCCGCCCAGATTCCCCATTCGGCGGCCGGCATCAGGTCGGCTCCGCCGCGTGGTGCCAATTCAACGACTGGCACCCCCAGCGCGGCGGCATCCATTCCTGCCCCTGAGGCCAGGCTGATGCCGCATGCGGCGTTGCGGCACATTTCCGCAAGGCTGCCCGAAGTGACCACGCGGTAATCCAGTTGTGGAAACGCGCCGAGCACCTTCGCTAGCGCGGCTGCATGCCCGGGCGCGCGGGGATGTGTCTTCACCACCAAGGGCCGGCCCAGCGCGGCAACTTCCTGGCAGGCAATGCGCAGCAGGCGATCGTGTTCGGCGGAGGTCAGCCGGAACCGCAGCGGCTCAGGACGGCAGTCATCCGGAGGCGTGGTCGCGAAGAGCAGCACTTCGCGTCTCGCACCGTTTGCATCTTCCGGAAACCAGCGCGGCGCCAGAGCCAGGCAGTCGTGACGGGGAGACCCGGTGATGGCGATCCGCTCAGCCGGATAGCCAAAGGTTTCAAGTTGACGGCGGCTTGTTTCGCCCCAGGCCAAGAACCAGTCGGACTCCAGTGGCGCGAATCCAAACGCCACGCGCGGCACACCGTGCTGAACCACCGCGGTGGGAATCCCCATCTGCCGAGCCACCGCCACGGCAATTCGAGGCAGCGGAGTTTGGTCCTCATCGACAATCAGCATGGCCGGGCGGAACCGGCCAAACTGGGCGGCAATTCGCGCGGCCATCCATTCGGCTCTACCCGACCAAGCTTCCGCCGTGTCTCGTAACCACGGAGCCAGGGCCGGTGCGAGGTCGATGCCGTCCAACTCCACCGCAGGCGGCATCCATGCTGCGATGCCTGGCTGGCGAGCCGCACCTTCAGAACAGCAAAGCAATTGATGCACGCCGTCGCGGCGCCACCGCCGCCAGGTGCGCACGCAGAATTCGTCGTAGAGCCAGGCCACGCGACTGTGCCGCGCCAATAGCTGCTGGCACAACGGGTCCAGACCTGCCGCGTTGCCGCAAAGCACCAGGCGCGGACCAGCGGCCCCCGAACGTGATACCGTCCAGCGGTGTACCTTTCCGGCCAACCGCCGGGCGAACAACGCCCGCTTCGGTTGCGTCGTTGCCGATGGTG
Organism: uncultured Pirellulales bacterium; assembly: GCA_964511065.1. Taxonomy (GTDB): domain Bacteria; phylum Planctomycetota; class Planctomycetia; order Pirellulales; family S012-138; genus CALBRZ01. The sequence continues at coordinate 28,963 of CAZEEG010000068.1, forward strand.
CGCGCCGCGGTTCGGCATCGTGCCAGTTAATGTCCAGTTGCCAACGGTGCCGCGATGCCAGCACGGAAAGCAGCGCCGCATAATCATCATCGCGGCCTGAAACCAGATGCGCCCGGACTTCGCGGCGTGCGATGTCCAAACCCTGTGGAGGATGGTTAAAGAAGGCAGCCACGCGGAGTAACTTGGCCAGGTAATACCGCAGCTTGCGCTCATGAACATACACGGGGGAGGGCGCGGCTACCGCGGCCGGAACGCGCCCCATCAGCCGCCGCAGGCCACGCAGCAGCGAGCGCCGCATGCGGGTGTGTCTGGGCGGTTCACCGGATCGAGCGGCATGGCGTGGGCGAGGCCGCTGGCTTTCGGTGGTCAGTTGCGATGCCAGCCTGATGGCCTGATCATCGATCCAGCCGTGCGTGGCATCCAGCGTTTCGTCGAGGGACCAGATGGGCGCAGCATTGCCGGCGGTGACGCTGGTTGTCCCGGGGCGACTCCCTTCGAGTAAGACGACCGGAACATCGCGGCGACTGCCGCGGGCATCGGTCATCAGCGATGCTCGAGCAAAAATTTCCACGGCAGGGGAGGCTTCCTTTCCTCCTTTGCGGCGGCATGCCCCGTTAACCGGCCGCCGCGAACGATCTGGATTGTTGGATCAGGTTCGCCAGGTATTCCAGCCGCTCCAAGTGGACATCGGCTTCAACCGCAGGCTCATGCTGGCAGGCAATGCGGAGCCAGCCCCGCCGGCCCGCCCCGACAAGATCGCTGGCATCCTGCCCCACGAACGCTATCTGCGCCGCATCCACCTGCAAGGCTTTCTCCACCGCCCGGTAGGCTCGTTTCTCGGGCTTGGTGGAGCCGATATCGTGGCTGCTGACCACAACGGCAAAGGCCTCGCCCAGGCCCAACCCTGCCAGCCGAGCGCGCATTCCTGCGGCCGACAGTTCGGTATCGGCCAGGATGGCTAGTTGCAGGTCGGTCTGTTCCAGTAGCGTGATCGCTTTGCGAACGCCCGGCAACGGCCGCAGGGTATCGTCCAATTCGCGGCGCCAAGCTGTGCTGGCGGCCAACACTTCTTCGGCCTGCCCGACGTTCAACCCCAGGGACTTCAAGAAATGCCGCAGTGCCGTGGAGCGGTCGGTCTGGCCGCAGTACACATCTTGAAGGCAGTCGCCGCGGAGCAGTTGAGCAAAGGCTCGAAATCCGCTCCGCCATCCCATCCGGGCCAGCAGGGCCAACAGCCATCGGCACCAGAGGGTGGAGTCGTAGAAGACCCCGGCCGGTTCAAAGACGATGGCCTTGAGTTCCCGCACCCGATTGCCAAGCTCCGGGGTAAGCCTGGGCGCAACCTGCTGGGAGATCGTGTGAGGCCCGCAGCGCGAGCCTGCCTCAAAGCGATCCAACCGTCCGATCGTCCCGGGGACATCGGACTGCAACGGCGTCCCTGCCGGCCGAACAGCCATGGGGCGGGCTTCCTGTTCGCGTGGGGGTGGGCCTGAATGGTGCGGTAGGACGCAGCCATGCAGCCGGTGGGGCCCGGCTGGCACTGGCCACGCGGAGTGCGGCATGCGCACCTGGCAAGGCCAGGAGCGCCAGTTACATCACGGTTTGATTTAGGGTCGCCATCCGCTGCCGTAAAGCCGGTTGGCCTTCCAGCAGATCGGCAATGCGATGCCATTCCAGGCGGTCGGGCCCCAGGGCATCGACAATTGCCTGGGCGTTTGCCAGGTCTTCCTCGGAATCAACCCTCAAACGCATGTCACGGCGGTCGAGCCGCGCCGGCGCCGGTACCAGCCGGATGCGGAATGTTTCAGGGTGGGCAAATACGTAGCGCAGGGGTTCCTCACGCTCGGCGGCGTACCGAGCCAACCGGTCCGCGCGACGCAACGCATCGGCAGAACACCACTCGGCAAACAATCCAACCGGCGAGAGCATACCCGGCCTGCCGTCGCGAAGACAATACGTAATATAGTCGCAGTGCGGGTTCTCAATCGCCGTGTTCACCAGGCGATCAATCAGCACGGGATCGACAAACGGAGCATCGCCCGCCAACCGCACGATCCCATCCACGCGATAGTGGTCGACCACGTCGACCAGCCGCGCCAACGGATCAATCGCCCGGCTGCGAAATACGGGAATATCGGCTGGAACGAGCCGCGAGAGGGTTTCGGCCGCCTCGCGGCCGGGTACCAGCACAACCGTGAGGTCGAGACGTTCACAGTCCGTGGCGTTTCGGGCAACCCACTCCAGAACGGGCTTCCCGGCCAAGAGCCGGCCGGGCTTGCGACAATCGGTTACATCGATCAGGCCCAAGGTCGTCATGCTTTCCCCCTTCCGTGGTTGTGAGGGCATGCCGCAATTCCATTGATGCCTGGTCCGGGGCGTTTGAAAGCATTCACCCGGAAATCACCGCGAGCGTATTACTTGGCGGCACATCGAACACGGTTGGCGATACGCCCGTGCGACCCTCATGGACCGGCAATCTAACACGGCCCGATTTGCAGGGTCAATACGACCTCAATACGCCCGCCGTTTACCGTTGGGGGCATCCCGAGAGCGTGAGCAGCCCATGGTCCGGGAGATGACCCAAGCGGGGGGCAATGATTCCACGACATGGGGTGCACCGTATGGAATGTGGGCCAACGCGCCTTGTCGTCCCCGCCTCTTGCCCATTCCCAAATGAAAACAGGGCTTGCAACCGGAAGCTCCGGCGGCAAGCCCTGTAGCGAGTTAGCAAGTGTATGGTAAACCGAAGCAACTACATGTTAATTACTCTGGCTTACCTTATCGGAGAGGCTTTCCGATTCGGTTGCAGGTGGCTGTTGATTGGCCCGTTGGGTGGCAACGTGGATCACCTTCATGGCCGCCATCACTTCTTGCGGGTGGAAGTACGGATACTGCGCGCCGTTGAGGCGGCGGATGCTCTTGGCAGCCAATTCCTCCCAGCTCATGCCATCGGTCAGGTGCCAGGTGGAAGCCTGGGCCACCCGCTGGGGAAGTTGTCCCTTGCCCAGGGCGGTCAAAACCTCGCGCAACCGGGGATCATCGTTGAAAGCTTCCAACGGTTGAATCGTGTAGTTGAGGCGGGGTTTGGGTTCATCCTTGCCGTGCTCCAGGCACACACAGGGCACGTTCACCTCGCCCACGCGCTCGGCCGGAACATTGAAGAAATTGTTCCCGCCAGCACCCATTCCCATGCCCCCCATGCCGCCGCCCACGGCCTGGCTCTGACCGCCGCCACCACCGGCGCCGCCGCCAAAGGGATCAGCACCAAAGCCCGGCTGAGCCAGCACGGCCGAGAAAGCATCGGGCAGCTTCACGTTGAGCGGCTCGCCCGTCTTGTTCTCGATGAAAACGTTCGCCTCCCGGGAACTCTTCACGATGATCTTCACGTCGAGCTGGCCATTCTTCATCCCTTCAAACATGTCGACGGTGGCATGCTCAGGATTGTACGGCCCCTTCTTAAAGGTGGGCAGCTTCCGCTCGGCGGCAACCAGCACCGAGGGAATCAGCAAAACAGCAACTGCCAACAACCAGCGGGAGGACCGCATGACCGGGGTGAACATGGTCCAACTCCTCAATTCTTTGGACGGGTGGCTCTCTCGTTCCGAAATGAACAAGCTCAAGCGCCTGGATCGCGAACGCAGATGAGGGAGTGCGGCGCTAAGCCCTAGAGTACTTACCGGTTGCCGCAAAACCAAGCAGAAAATACCCACATCCTGTTAAATTAGGCAAAACAGAAAATTTGACAAGCATCCTTAGGGGCAGTGCAGAACCACTTTTCCGCCCTGGACGCTGTAGCCCCCAAGGGCCAAAATACTCTATTCCCTTGTACAGTAATCGCTTAGTGCCGGCGGTGGCGCATAGGTG
>CAZEEG010000069.1:0-32290 GCA_964511065.1 uncultured Pirellulales bacterium
GCCAATGGCCTGGTACAATGCGGCTCGGGTTGCTGGTATGCGGCAATGCCGCCGTCCGCCGATGCCAATCCCTTCGTTGCGATCTGAGGTGCGGCTATGATCCGACCGCCGCGTTGGCCTGTATTGGCCTTGGCCGTGCTATTCATCGCCGGCGCAGACAGCCAAGCGCAAGACCAGCGCGAGCGATGGATTCAGCGCTGGGGGCTGGCAGAGGCTGCCGATCCGATCGACTTCGATCCTGCGCGGAACCATCTGCTAACCAGGTGCGGCCGCTGCGCGGTGCTGTGGGATGTTGAACGCGGCCTGGCATTGCGGCATTACACGCTTACGGACCATCTTGTCGCCCTGCGTTTTCTGGGCGATGCCGGCGTGATGTTGGCTTCTGAAGACCGTCTTGTTCTGGTCGAACGCGAAAGTGGCCACGCGATCCGTACCTTCGACCTGCACGATGTCCCGATCCATCGCGTCGCAGTTGCCGCCGACGGTCGATGGATCGCTGTCGCCCATGCCAGCGGCCACGTTTCGGTGTGGGACGCTCGCACGGGCCAACCATTACACCGCCTGGATGCCGGGCGGCGTGTGCTCGCGCTGGCCTTTTCACCCGACGGTCGCCTGCTCTTGGCCGGCAGCAGCGACGGCGTGGGCATTCTTTGGGACGCGGTTCAGGGGCGAGTTCGCCACCGTTTCCTTGCTCCCACCCAGATTCGCCTGGCCCAGTTCAGTGCCGATGGTCAGCGGATTGTCACTGCCGGTTCGGGAGAGTACTGGCATACGCCGCGCGTCGTGGTTTGGGACGCGGCCACCGCGCGGCCGCTCCAGGTCATTCCGCGCGCTGTGCTGGATGCCTATTTCGTCGGCGATCACATTGCGCTCATCCTTCCCGACGGTCGTCGCGAGCTTTGGCCGGCCGATCGGCACGAGGCTCCGCCCGCCCCCGAGGATTGGCCACGATATCCCCTCACACCCAAGCAGCAGTGGCTCGTTGCGCCCAATCATTGGGTGCTGCACATCAACAAAGAGGAACCCCGCGCGGTGCTCGCGGCACCCGCTCCCCATACGCAGTTGATGGAGCTACCTGCGGCTGCCCTGACAGCGCCCCTGGATCATCACCCGATTGCTTTTTCGCGCGATGGACGGTGGCTTCTTACCGGCGGTGGTCACTACGACTCCGTCATCCGGCCCGGCGCGCTGTGGGACCTGGCCTCGGGCCGGCTCAAGCACCTGTTGCCGCCGGGTAACCTCGGAGCCTTCCATCCGGATGGCCAGTTGTTAATCTGGGGCGGACACCGCGAATTATCGCTCGTCGAGATAAGTTCAGGCAAGGTACGGCGAACCTTGAAACTGGAGCATTCCAACCAAGGGACAGGTCGGGCCGGTATTCTCACCGATGTTGCCATTTCGCGCGACGGCAACAGCCTGCTGTCGGCTACCGGCAACTGGTACGACGGCGACGGCGGATCGTTACTGCTTTGGGATCTCAACACAGGCGAGCAAGTCCGCAGCTACTTCAAAACCGACAAGGCGGTGCTGCGAGCCGCCTTCACTGCTTCGGGCCAGCACATCATTGCCGCGCTCACGCCGGGCGATGCGGGCAGCGCCGGTATCGATCAGTTGACCGTGCTCGAAACCAAGTCAGGGCACCTGCACTCCCGCACGTTTGGGTACCGTGAACTGGGAACCGTCAAACTGGCATCGGCCGGAAGATTCCTGGCGGTGAATGTGGTAAGTCCGTCCACAACCGGGCAAAGCGTTCCCGGCACGTACCGACTCGACCTTCGCGATTTCAGCGGTGAACGGCTCGCGGCAGGCCAACCGGCCGCGTTCACGCCCGATGGCCAGGTCCTCGCCCTCTTCGAGCAGGATCGACTGCTGACCTATTGGAACGTGGCGGATGGCCGCCTGCTGCATGGCCAGAGCACTCCGCTGAAATCGTCGCGGCCGGTGCTGTTTCATCCCGGCCAGCGATTGATTGCGGGTGTGACGCGCGACGCCTCGAACTCAAAGGTACCGGCCGGGGGATCGGCCGGCTTGCAGCTTCTGGCGACCGGCGAGTTGGAAGCCGAATTGTTTCGCTGGGCACCCGACGATTGGCTCATCGCCACCGGCGATGGCCACCTCAGCGGGTCGGAAGGCGGGCTCGCCCGAGTCACTTGGCGTGAGCCAGGCAGCACGCGCGTGTACCGGGAGTCGGAACGCACGGCCGCACGGCAGAACAAGGCCGGCGTGAGCACGAGCCTGATGGCATCGCTTCCGGCAGAACGCACGTTGACTGAGGTGCTGGAGGAACTGCCCGAGCCTGCCGTCGAGGCTCCTGCGGTGAACTGCCGTGGCGGCAGGCCGTGGTTTCAAGACACGTCGCCCTTAAGACGCCGCGCAATCGAGCGATTGCGGCAAGCCGGTGCCGGACTGCGGATCGACAAGTTCCGCGGAGCCACGTTTGTCCACCTGGAGAACCGCGCGATCACCGCTGAGCTATTGGCACAACTGCGGTTTGCCGGGGCCGTTGATCGGCTTTACCTGGCCGCTACCGGCATCACCGACGAGCAGCTTGATACCGTCGGCTTGCAGCGCGCCGTCAAACGGCTATCGCTATGGCATAACCCGATCACGGACCGCGGCCTGCTGGAACTGACCGGGCTGTGGAACCTGGAAGTGCTCGACGTACACGGCACGCACGTGACGGCCGCGGGCGTCAATGCCCTCCAAGTGCTGCCCAAGTTGCAAGCGCTTATCATTCCGGGCCAGATTGATTTGGACGATCTGGCGCCGCTCAAGGAGCGGCATCCTGAACTGGAAATCATTCGGCGCGATGATTGATGGTGGCGCCGCCAATGTCCCCTTGTCGAACGATCGGCGCCGAAAACCTGCTATTTTCCTGCCCAATCTGCGGCATTTCGGTAGGCCGGCGTGAAAGGAAGCAGACGGTAGCTGTGTAGGCGTCATGCAGGGATTTCCCTGCTTGGCGAGCACCCCGGGCTACTTGGCCACGGGCCGGCCGTGCAGGCGATGCAAGATCGGTGTCATGGCTTCCAGTTCGGTGTAGTACATGGCTCCGGCGTCGATGCGGCGTTCTTCCAGGAAGTCTAGCCGACGGCGCATGCCGTCGTACGAGGCCAGATGCGGAAGGACCACCAGCCAGACCAGCGCCAGCGTCGCCAGGCCAAGCAGCAGTTGGGCGAAGCGTTGCCGGCGTGGGCTAGCGGCGGCTGGCGGGTCGGGCCTGTTCATGGTGTGCCTCCAAAAATCAGCCGGCGTTGCTGAGCCAGTCGCGGAACAAGACCTCGAACATCAACCAGGCCATCAGCAGCGTCATCACGATGTTCAGGCCTTGACCGCAGAGGTACAACATCAATGGCTTGCCGCCGCGGAGGTACGGCGCGTACTCCCGAAATCGCGTTTCCAGTCCGATGGAGACAAACGCGCAGCAGAACAGCCAGCCGCGGAGGGACTTGGTGACGTCGCCAATGGCCGCATCGACCACGTACGAGGCCTCGGTCGAAGACTCGTAGTATGCCGTGCAGATGAGCGACACCAGCACAAACCCCAGCACGAACTTCGGGAAACGGTACCAGATCTCCATTGCGCTGGGCTTGTGGCCGGTGGGCGAGGCCTCGACGCGCGTCACCCAGTACACTGCCACGAAGAACGCCACCACACCGATCAAGATGTTCTGAATCATCTTCACGGTCGCGGCAACTTCCAGCCCCTGCTGGCCCAGGGCCGCGCCGGCAGCGGCCACGGCGCCGGTCGAGTCGATGGTGCCGCCGATCCAGGCCCCGCCCAGTACGGGGCTGAGGCCGAAGGCTTTGATCACCGCAGGCATCACGGCCATCATGATCACGGTGAAGGTGAGCGACAAACCAATCGCCAGTGAAAGCTCTTCTTTCTTGGCCTTGCATGCCGCCCCCGTGGCGATGGCGGCCGAGACGCCGCAAACCGACATATCGGCGGAAATCACCATGTTCAGTGATCGCGATGGAATCTTCAGCACGCGCTGGCCAAAAATAAACGTGCTGACCAGAACGATCGGCGTGACCACCCAGGCCACAAAAATGCCTGGCACGCCCAGCGCGAGCAACCGATTCAACAGAACTTCGGCCCCCATGATGACGAGGCCGCTCTTGATGTAGAACTCGGTCTGCACGGCGGGCTGCAGAAACTTGGGCGTGCCGACGGTGTTGGAAATCAGCAGACCGATGACCAGGGCCCACAACACGTATTCCAGGTTGTAGGCGTTGATGATGCTTTGTTCGGCCATGACATACGCTGTCGTGGCGATCAGAAACACCCAGGGAAAGGCTCCCAGGAACGCAGCAACGGAGAGCCCTCGGATGGCCGTGGCAAAGGCAAATATCACGGCCAGCAGCAGAAACGCGCCCAGGATGCCGGGCAGCCGGCTGGTTGCCGGGGATGAATCGGAACCCGGCTTGTAGAAGGCGTCGACGGGATTGTCGGTCCAACCCCCGGGGCGCGATAGCCAGCTTTTCAGTCCGCTGGTCACCTTAATCGGTTCGTCGGCCGCGACCTTGGCGCTGAAGTCATCTGGCAGGTTCCACCATACTGAGCAGAATGCGATGACCAACACGATGGCCCCGCACCAGATGGCCCACCAGTCTTCGTGGGTTCGCATCTCCGTGAACAGGCTGGTCTTTTGTTCTGGGTCAGGCTGTTCTGGGTCGGGCTGATCCGGTTCGGGCCTTTGCGTGATTTCCATGGGTGCAACCTCTCAATCCCGGCACATGCCGGTCACAGGATGAACACACTGCCAATCGCGGCACCACGCCGTGCCGGATCGCGGTGATCGAACACTTGAGAATCTCCTATCGGCAAAAGGCGGGTGTAACGCAATACGGCATTGCGCACTCCGGGCTCCGCTGGCAGCGGCCCCATTTCCTGCGCCATCGCCCAGCCAGGAATCGCGCAGCAACGAACCGCGCAGCAGGCAGGCGCGGCATCATGCAGCGCATGCCGACGGCGACCGTGTCCCGCGGCCACGCGCATCGGCCGGTTGCTGCCGCAGTTGTATCGCGGAAGGGTTGGCCAGTCTGAACCGGAAGCCGCGGCTACCGGTTTTCAAGCAGGTTGAGCACTTCCTGCGATTTCAGCTTCAGGTGTGGCGGCAGGCCGGGCGATTCGTGGAGTTTCTGCACGGCCTGACGTAAGGAGGCGGTATCAACGGTGGGGTTGGCGGCAAGCAATTGTTCGGTTGCCTTCAGCCCGTTTGCTTGGATCAGTTGCTGGTGGACGGTTCGCTGCTGCGGGGCGGTGCCGGAGGGGGCGGGAAATTGCTGCTCCGGGTCGATCATTTCCAGCAGAACCGGAATGCTGTCTTCGTTGCCTAGCCGCGCCAGGCCCGTCGCCGCGTTGAACCGGGCCTCCACGGCGGGCTCGCGGAAGGCGTCGGTCATGGCTTCCAGCCGGGCCGTTGCTTCCTCGCCGCCGTACACCCCCAGGGCAAATGCCGCCCGGGTGCGCACCATCGGTTCGTCTTCGTTTTCAAGCGACGAGAGCTCCAGCAGAAGTTTCAGCAGCCCGGCATCGGTGAACAGCGGGTCGTTCTTGCGGATGTTGTGGGTCAGCACCGCCAACGATTCGATGGCGGCCAGCCGAACCAGAAGTTCGTTTTCGTTGGTGGCGGGCATCGCCGCGATACGGCAGAGCACCGGCACGCCGCTGGGCACTTCAAATTGGCCCAGGGCCATGGTCAGGAAGAAGCGGTACTCCATTTCCTGACTGTAGGTTTTCTCGTCGCTGCTGTTGACCGGCTTGGCCAGGTGCCGTTCGAGCAGCCTGACGACTCGGCCCGCTACCTGCGAATTCTTGCGCAACTGGGGATCGCCCTGCAATTCGCTGGCGAAGTCGTGTGCCCGCTGCCAGGCGTTGGCCGCCCCGCGCTCCATGTCGTCGAGGTAGCCGTGCGGGTTGCTGCCCAAGTGGACCAGCCAGTTGAACGTGAAGACGACGAACACCACCAGCGACACGATCAATGCCGGCACCAGAAACAGCTTGACGATGAAACCCGCGCTGGGTGGTTCGACCGGGGGGAGCAGGTCGTCGGGCCGGCTGGCTCGGGCTCCCTCGGGTGGACCCTGTCCATGCTCGCCGGAATTGGGCTCCGGGCCGTCGCCAGCGGTCGTCGGCGGAATTTCCGGGCTCGCGACATCCTCGGCGGTGGCAGGTTTCTCGTCCGGCATAGCGGCGACTCGTCAAGAAAAATGCAGAAGCGGGCCCAAGTTGGAGCGGCTTCCGTGAAGGGCAATTGCAGCATAAACTTGGCAACGATGGGTTGGCCGCTTCACGGCAGCGCAACTCTCGGCGCAAGGCCCTGGCCGCACAAGTATCCTGCTCATGGCATCGCCCCCGTTGGCGGAGCTCGCTCGCGGCGGCAATGTCGCCGGGCCAGTGAGCGCGTGCGGGTATGATGCACGCACAGGCAAGGTGGCCGAACGCCGCGAGCGGGGGGATTCCCAATAGTTTTAGTTTAGGCACCTGGGCGCGCGCGTCAACGTATCTTATGGGACGAGGGAGTTTTGCGTTGGCCGCTTACCCCGACCCCCGCTTGTTGGTGGGCTCGGGTGTGCTCTAGGCCCCGCAATGGAAAGAATGCGGTAGACGTTGGTTACCCTTTGCGGCCACCATGGCTGATTTGTCAAGCCGCGGCCCCCCGTCCCTGTAACGCTGCCGGCCAGCCCGGTTTCCTCAGTCCGTTTTTTGACCACCATCCAATCGCCACGATCCCGCAGGCGGATGACCTGCCGGTATCGCCTTCGCAGACTTGCATGCATTTTCTCTCCTGCACGCTAGATACGCCGGAAGCCAACCTGGCTCTCGACGAAGCCCTGCTCGAACAGGCCGAACAGTCCGACCAACCGTTTGAAGTGCTGCGGGTTTGGGAGTCGCGGCAGGTGATGGTGGTGGTAGGACGGGCCTCGCGCCTGGCCGAAGAAGTCGATCTCGAGGCGTGCGGCCAGCGGCGGATTCCCATCCTGCGCCGCACCAGTGGTGGTGCCGCCGTGGTGGCCGGGCCAGGATGTCTCATGTACGGAGTCGTTCTCAGCTACGAGCGACACCCAGAATTGCAGGCGCTGGACCAGGCCCACGATTTCGTGATCGAACGCCTGGCAGCGGCGGTGCGGCGATTGGACCTGCCCGTGCAGCGCGAGGGGATCTGCGACCTGACCCTGGCGGGGCGCAAGGTGTCGGGCAACAGCGTCCGCTGCCGCCGCAAGGCGCTGCTGTACCATGGTACGCTGCTGTACGATTTTCCCCTGGAGCTGATCTCCGCCTGCCTGAAGATGCCCAAGCGGCAGCCCGAGTATCGGCAGGGGCGTCCCCACCAGGATTTCGTGGGGAACCTGCCGGGCATCACCTATACGCAATTGGAAGCGAGCCTGCGGCAGACGTTTGGCGCCCACGAACCGCTGCCGACCTGGCCGCGCCAAGCGGTGGCACAACTGGCGACCGAAAAGTTCGCCGATCCGGCCTGGAACATGATCCGCTGAGGCGCTGCGCCCAACAGCGTCGGGCCGGTTGAAAGCGGTCAGCCAGGCTCGTTCTCTGCCCGCAGATGGACCCGCCTGGATCAATATGCCAGTGGCCGTAGGCGGATTAGCCGCGGGAGAACCAGCCCTTTTTGTTGAAGGCGGCCAGGGCTTCTTCTTCCGACTCGTAAATCGAGAACACCTTGTTGAGCTTGGTGATCTTGAACACCTGCATGATGTCGGGCGAGATATTGGACAGTTTCAGCGAGGTACCGTTGGACTTGCACTTCTTGTTCAGGTTATTCAGTTTGCCCAGCACGGCCGACGACATGAACTTCACATCGGAGAAGTTGAGCAGCAGCTTGCCGGAAGCGACACGATCGGCAATCTCGTTCAGTTCATCGCTGATCTGCTGGATTTTCACTTCGTCCAGGATCTGGGCATCCTGGAAATGAACAACCACCACGTCGCCGTGAGTCTGAGAGATCAAGGTGGGCACGAGCGACCCCTTTTTCATTGACCGGATCAACTGTAAACCGCGAGCGGTTGGGGCGCTATCCGGCCACCGGTTCACGCCGCGGGGGAGTACTGCCCGCGGAACCTGGAACCCTCCGCAACGCCGCACTCCAACGACTTGAGCACGTTAGTATACCAAGCAAGTGCAGTCGACAACACGGGGCGGCTGCTGTTGCCTGCGGCCTTAAAGCATGCTGGGGGTGGGGTTATGCGGAACGGCCCGCGGATCATCATCCGTAACTGGCGTTTTCGAGCGCTCCCACTGCTGGTAGCCGGCCAGGGCACTCCCCTGCTCGAACTTGCCGGCCTGTTCCCCGGTTTCTTCCAGCGTGGCCCAGCGAACGTAGGCCAGCAGTTGCTGCTCCGAATCAAAGGTAGCTACCAACCGCCGTGGCCCATTTGTCTTGATTCCATACAGGTAGTGCATGGCACGCGATCCTCCCAGGGGGCAGGCCACCGTCCCCCCTCGGGGGGCGCTCATATTCAAGCAGGATGGGCTTAGCTGGCGGCGCTGGCCAATTGGCTTTCGACCAGGCCGGCGGCAAACCCCAGCACGTCGTTGCGCTTCTCACAGGCTTCCATCAGGCCGGCATAATTGCCGGTGCGGCTGGCCAATTCCACCAGCGAGGGGGCGAAACCCGTCAGCCGGGCATCGGCCGGAAGCAGCTTGGAAGCGGCCTCCAGGGCTTCTTGATCGCGGCCCAACCGCGAAAGCAGAGCCACGTACACCTCCACCGGGCCGGTACCGTGTTCTTCAACCGGCAGCGTTTCGGCCTTCTCGCGGAAGTAGGCCAAGCCTTCTTCCACGTTGTGGCCGATCAGCGTCTGGTAGAACCGCTGCTGGCTGTCGTACACGTCGGCGAACGGTTCCTCCGTGTGGTAGTGGAACTGCGGCGCCAAACGCTTGCCGTACTCGCAAAGATCGATCGCCTGGGTCAGCACGGCCGGGGCGTCGGCCACCCGGGCAAAACGTGTGACCGAGTGCAAATGCGAGGTGTCGATGTGATAGGCGTCGTCGGTAAACAGCCAATCGCGGTCCGATACCAACTCGGCGATGGTGTTGCCCGAGGGTTGCGTTCCCTCCTGCCGAGCGATCTCCGACGACAGCGTTGCCATCAGTTCCTCGTGCAGGTTGTTCACGAGCAGTTCGATCACCTGTTGCTGCTGCTCCAGCGGCTTATCGTACATGGTGGATTCGTACATGGTGATCGCGTTGCAAATGCCGTATTCGTGGAGCACCAATTCGAAACCTCGCCGCGGAGCCAGCCCTTCGTGGATAGCGATTTCGACGATCTCGTCGAGGTTTTCGTCATCGGGCTCAATACGGTTTAGCGCCTCGGCCAACTCGGCGGTATCGCCCAGCGGTCGCAGGTACATGAAGGCCTCGCGGATGCGGCCCGACTCCAGCAGCAACTGGCCGGCCTCGCGGTAAGCGCTGATATAGCCGTCTTCCACCTTGGTGCGCAGCGGTTCGTCCAGCTTGTCCAGGGCCGGAGGTTGCGCGACCGGCAAACCGAACTGGTACCGGCACTGCATCAGCCGGACCTGCAGTAACTCGTGGATTGATTTTTCCTGGCGAAGCTTTTCGATAAGATGCTCGAAAACGGCTTCCACGCCACGCTGCTGGGCAACCGATTTCAGTTCGTCGAAGGAGTTCACGCTCATCGCACCGTGGGGTTGAAAGGGTCGCAAGGTGGATTTCGTACGCCGGGCGGCAGTATCAACCGGCGGGGGGTACCAAACGCCGCGCCCAACCGTCGCGGCTCGTGCCACCACGGTCCGGCAGGGAAGCCCGCCACTGCGACGATTCTACCAGAGCCATCGGGCCGGTTCCACGAGAGGCGAAATCCGGTGGGCACGGAGCGACCATCGCGCTTCGTGGCGCGGCTCTACTGAGGGGTTCGGCTTGGCCCCCGGGGGCGATGAATCGGCTTGGGCATGCATCCGCGGCACGCGGTTCGCGGAGCCAGCAAGCACGATCATCAAGCACGGCTCGCAGAGGTCGTAAGATGTGTATTGCGGCCACGGTGCGTGGACAGAGGCCGTGGCACGTGCGATCGCGCCGTATAATTAGGCACGGCTCAAAGCGCCGTGGCACAACCAACGGGCCGTGGCACAGTAGTACCAGAGACAACTTCTTAGCTTGGCTTTCCCGCCAAAGATCATACGCATCCCATGGAAAAGGCCACGGCCATTGTGCTTCGCGTGGTGGACTGGAGCGAATCCAGCGCGGTGGTGACGCTGTTTACCCGAGAGTTCGGGCTGGTTCGGGGGGTGGCCAAGGGTGCGCGGCGTCCCAAGGGACCATTCGAGTCTGCCCTTGACGTGCTCTCGCTGTGCCGGGTAGTGTTCCTCCGCAAATCGTCCGGCGCCTTGGACCTGCTGACAGAAGCAAAGCTACTGCGGCGCTTCCGGCCAGGCCGCGATCTCTCGCGGCTGTATGCCGGATACTACATCGCCGAGTTGCTGGTCCGGCTCACGCACGATTACGACCCTCATCCGGAATTGTTCGACGCCGCCGAGGAAGCGTTGGTAGCACTCAATGATGCCAACGATCCGGCACCGGCCGCCGCCTATGTCACGCGCTTCGAGATTGCGCTGCTTCACCAGTTGGGCTATATGCCACAGCTTGAAACATGCGCGGAGTGCGGGGAAGCGGTGGCGCCGCGCGACGGGCGGTTAGCGTTCGGCATGCTGGCAGGCGGTGTGTTATGCCCGCAATGCCGGCCCGGCAAGCGCCAGGTAATTGCCCTCTCGGCAGCGGCCTGGCAGACATTGCGGGATTATGCTCAACCGGGCCACGTGCCGCGGACGATTCCCGAACGGAAGGTTGGCAACGAACTACGAGCGGTTTTGAATCACTACTTCAACAACCTGCTGGGCATGCGGCCGCGACTGCAAGCCTACCAGTCGGGCTTTTGATGCCGGCATGACGCGGCAACAAGCGGCAGTTGTGCCGGCAGGGTCAACCGATCACCTTTCCCCCAAATCCATTCGTGAGAACATAACAGGCCGAGGCGATTGCAACCGCCGGCACAGTTAGCGCCTTCACCCTGTGCGATGCGGCAGCAGGCCGCGCTGCTTGGTGGATGGCGCAGCAATCGCAATCCCTTTCGCCTTGCATGGAAGCGAGGAAGATGCTGAAGGTAGCCATAGCCTTGATGCTTGTCGCCGTCGCCACGGCAACGGGCTGCGCGCAACCGTGGGCGCAGTCGGGGCATCGGCCGATGGTGCTGGGGCCGCCGCCTTCGCCCCATGCCCAATCGGTCGCCGCTGTCGATCGCGGCCACCGGCCCGGCAGTGCCGTTGCAGATGCCGTGCGGGGGCAAAGTCCCGGCGATGAGGGCAGCATGCGCGATGGCTACTCGTCGATGCTGGCGCCGGCGGAGGAGCGGAACACGCTCCAGCGAATCTTCCATAAGGCCACGTCGTTTGCCCGGCCCGATGCGAATGAAGAGGCAGCCCGGGAACTGATGAAGGAAGGCGACGCCTTGTTCGTGGAGAAAAAGTACAGCGAGGCGCAGGCGAAGTATACGGCCGCGGCCAAGCGCGTGCCCGACACCTTCCTGGAGGAGGACGCGCGGTTCATGGTGGCCGAGTGCTACTTCTTCATGGACAACTACCCTTCGGCCTCCGACACCTACAGCGAGATTCTCAAGAAGAACAGCAACACGCGGCACCTGGATGCCATCACGCGGCGGATGTTCGCCATCGGCGAATACTGGAAGGAGCGTTACCGGGAGTCGCCAAGCTGGTCGCTGCGCCCCAACCTGACCGACAAGACCCGTCCGCTGTTCGACACCAAGGGCAACAGCGTTTCGATGTTCCGGGCGATCTGGTTGCATGATCCCACCGGCCCGCTGGCCGACGACAGCATCATGCAGGTAGCCAACACCCATTTCCTGCACGGCAATTACCAGCAGGCCGACGAGCATTACACCCAGTTGCGGCGCGATTACCCCAGCAGCAAGCACGTGATGCAGGCATACCTCTTGGGCTTCCGCACCAAGCTGGAGTTGTACCAGGGCCCTGTCTACGATCGCACGCCTCTGAACGAAGCTGAAGAACTGATCGACACCCTGCTCTTGCAGTTCGGGCATGAACTTGGCGAGGAGCGGGAACGGGTACTGCAAGCCCGGGCGATTGTCCGCGCCCAGCAGGCGGAACGCGATTGGAACTCGGCCGAGTATTACATCAAGGGGGGCCACAACCGCGCCGCCCGGAACGTACTCAACAAGCTTGTTGAAAAATACCCGGAAACCCGGTTTGCCGAGATGGCGCGCGAACGCCTGGCCGAGTTGGATGGTCTGCCCGACCATCCGCCCGATCGGCTCGCGTGGCTGGCCAACTTGTTCCCCAAGCAGAAGGGACTGCCGCAGCCGATCAACGTCCAACATCGAAGCGAGATGCGATGAAAGGTGTGCATTCCTTGCTGTTGCTGATCGCGGTGTGGGCGGCGTGCGGGGGCTGCGCTCGGTACCGCGTGGGTGTCGATTCGCTCTACCCGGCCGACATTCGCACCGTGTACGTGCCCATGTTCACCTCGGCCAGTTATCGCCGCAACCTGGGTGAGTTGCTGACGGAAGCCGTCATCAAGGAGATGGAGAAGCGCACCACGTTCAAGGTGGTGAACACGCCCAATGCCGACAGCATTCTCACGGGCCGCATCGTCGGCGATACCAAGAACATCCGTATTGAGAATGCCAACGACGATCCCCGCGAAGTGGAACTGAGCCTGATCGTCGAAGTCACCTGGCAAAACCGCAAGGGCGACCTGATTATGCAACAGGAAATTGCCCTGCCGCCCGACGTGGTCGATGCCTTCGACCGCGCGTTCATCGTGCCCGAGGTCGGGCAAACCGTCGCCACGGGCCACGTGGCGGTCGTCAAGCGGTTGGCGACCCAGATTGTGGACTTGATGGAAGCACCCTGGGGCGAGGAAGTTGGCCCCGTATTCCTGCCCTAGCGCAGGCTCCTGCGCGGCTAGCAGGCAGCATCGGGCCAGGAGTCGTCCTTCTCGGGCAGGCTAGCCAATTGCGATTCGTAGTAGGGTTGGACGCCTTCATCGAGGATCGCCCTGGCGCCTTGGAGGAACTTGCGTGGTTGGAACCACGGTTCGAGGAAGTTCTCGAACAGTTCGTCGATCGTAGCCTGCGAGTGGTGACGTTCTTCCATGTCGTGGTAGGTCAGGTAGCCCAGGTCGATTTTCTTGTCGAGCGTGGCGTTAAGCCGTTTCATGCCGGCGATCCAGGGCTGCCACAGGCTGTTGGCCGCCCAGTTCTCGATGCCGAATGAGGCACCCAGGGCATGGTTCTGATCGGTGCTGGCGTAGTACTTGAACACGGCATCGACAAATTGCCGCGTGCCGGGCAGAGCCAGCCAGATTTTGCCGATCTCCTCAAACTTCAGCCCCAGGTCCCCGGCCATTCTCCGCAGCCAGCTATAGTGGACGGTGTCCATGCTCCAGCGGCCCGTCAATTCACCCTCGAAGCCATCCTTGTAGGGAATACCTTCTTCATTGAGCAGTACATGGAGCCGTTCTTCGTAGGCTTCCACCGTTGGCGCGTTGGCCACCAGCAGCGCTTGCGCGGCGTTGAACTGCGAAGCGAATACGGAGAACTGCTGCAACTCGTGCCGCGCTTGGGCAAAGGTCACGCCTTGGGCAAACCGTATCAGGTAGCGGTTATTGGCAATGATGGGGTGGCACAACACCTCGCGGCCCGCGTCGACCAGCAACTGCCGGAAGTCCATCGCCCGCTCTTCCGACATCTCGGCGTGCTGTACCATCTCGCGGACCCGGTCCAGCGCCTGCTCCGATTGCTCTACAAACAACTTCAGGTGCGGTGGAAACGATGTCGGCTCGCCCAAAATGCCTGCCGCGGTGAATACCTCCGCAGCGGGCGTATCCAAGTGGAGTTGCTCGATCCGCGACATGAATCTTCTCCTCGCTCAGTAGATGCGCAACCACCCTCGATCGTGCGGTGACCGCCGCAGCGCATGCCTGCGACACCCGCTTGCGCCGGCCGGTTTCAAAAGCAACCAGTTAAAGACGTGCCATTTCAGAGATGCGTGCTGCCGGGTGCCGCGGGCGCTCTCATTGCAAAAGCGGCCTCGCATGCGTCCCACCTCTCATTTTAGAAGTTGCTCTTGGAGCCGGACAAGCGCGGCGCCCTTGGCTGCTGGTTGTAACTCGCTGCTGTAAAACAGGTTGCGGAATCGCAGCCGTTCCCGCAGCGTTCGTTCGCACTTGACCGATAGCCGCAACCGGGGCTAGGCTGCCGTAGCCTCTACCCTGCACGGCCTCCCGCAACTGCCATACCGTACACTCAAGCGCACGTGGCTGGCCGCTGTTTCATGCGGCCCCCACTGAGGAAATAACCGACGGGGCCGATGACCCACGCAGCAGGCGGCTTTCACCCGACGGATCGCTTGTGAAAGGATGGAACGTCACGATGACGCTACGCCCGATGATCGTGATTGGCACGCGGCCCGAGGCCATCAAACTGGCCCCCGTGGTGACGGCGTTTGCGCAACTCGCGTCGTGCGAGCCCGTGGTGTGTTTGACAGGGCAGCATCGCGACCTGGTGGACCCGCTGATTGAGTATTTCGCGCTGCCGGTCACGTTGAACCTGGAAGTGATGCGAAGCGAACCGGGCCTGGCAGGGCTTACCGCGCGATGCCTGCAGGGATTGGACGATGCCCTGGCCACACACCGGCCCGACTGTGTGATGGCCCAGGGCGATACGACAACCGTGCTGGCGGCGGCGATGGCGGCCTTCTACCGGCGGCTTCCGTTTGTGCATGTCGAAGCCGGCTTGCGCACGGGCGATCCGGCTTCGCCGTTTCCCGAGGAGTTCAATCGCCGCGTGGCCGGCCTGGCTACCGCCTTGCATTGCTGCCCCACGGAAGGCGCTGCGCGTAACCTGTTGGCTGAGGGCGTGCCGCGTGCGCGCGTGCGTGTGACCGGCAACACCGTGATCGACGCGTTCCATGCCACGCTAGCGCGCGAACGGCAGAACGACGCCCACTGGCGCCGGCGATATCCGATGCTCGGCCGCCGGACACTCGTGCTGGTGACCGCGCACCGCCGCGAAAACCTGGACGGCGGGTTAGCGCGGGTCGCGGATGCCATCGCACAACTGGCGCGGCAGTTCCCGGCCGCGGCCTTTGTCTGCCCGGTGCATCCGCACCCGCAGGTAAGCAATACGCTGCGTTCGGTGCTGGATGGCGTGGCGAATGTCCACCTGGTGCCGCCGGCCTCGTATCCCGAGTTTGTGTGGCTGATGGACCAGGCCAGCTTGATTCTGACCGACTCGGGCGGAATCCAAGAAGAAGCTTCCGTGCTCGGCAAGCCCATGCTGGTGTTGCGGGAGAAGACTGAACGCGTGGAGGGGCTTTCATCGGGACTGGTCGAACTGGTGGGTACCGACCAGCAGCGGATTGTGGCGCGGGTCCAGGCCTGGCTTACGCGCCTTGCCGGCCGCGCGACCGGGACCTTTCCCACCCCCTTCGCCAGCATGGCTGCTGGTCCAGGTGGAATGCGCAGCGCCGGGGGGATTTGCCGTCCCAGTCCCTATGGCGACGGCCAAGCCTCGCGGCGGATTGTGCAACTGGTGGTGGCGGCGGCCCAGTGCGGTTGGACCACCGCGGGCTTAGAGTCCATTTCGCTGGCGCGGCCATCGACAGCCCCGCAGGGGGCAGAATCGCCAGGGACGAGGCCGCAGGTGCCGGCGCCTCATTTTGCCTCAGGCGTCGGCGCAGTCAGACTCCGGTAACTTGCCGTTCCGATCAATCGCGGCCATCCACCATGCGGGCGGCGACGACTTCGCGCGATCGGCGAACGATGCCATACAACATGCCATCCTGGGTGCGGTCCCACACGAACGCCTGGCCGGCAAAGGGAACCGGCACGGTTTCCACCAGTTCCAGCACGCTGCCCGACTGCGGAATCCGCAGGGCGTACATCTCCTGGTGGTCGTGGCCCGTGCAGTAGAGCAAGCCATCGGGGCCCCAATTGCCGCCGGAGTTGCTGCTGGGAGCAAAGCGTTCCAAGACTTCCGGCGGGAAAACCCAGGCGGCAAGCCGGCGCCACTGGCGGTCGAACTTGACCAGGGTGGTGCGCCGCACGTGGTCTGGGCCTTCGGTACGCCCGTAGTAGGCAAACACGGCCCACCAGTGCCCCTCGTGCCAGTCGACCCAGTTTAAGGCACCGCCGTATTCGCCGAAGCTATGGCTGCCGATGTGCTCCAGCGTAGCGGCATCCCAGATTTCGACACTGCTCAAGCGTGGTTCGCTGGGGTAGGTGGAATGGGCGCCGTACAACTTGCCCTCGACCACCACCGCTGCATTGAGATGTTTGAGTGGTCCGCCCTGGGCATCTTCCCATTGCGCGACCCGTTTGCCGGTGGCCTTTTCGTACTTGCCCACGCGGCGATTGGCGATGGCGTAGAAGTGTTCGCGATCGACGGCCACGCCCTGGAAGGCTTCTTCGCAGGTGAAGCGCTGCACCGCCTCGGCCCGCCGACCGCTGTTGCTGGCCACCGTTTCTGCCGCTGCTGGATCGGTGGTGGACTGTGCGGCCAGCGGTACCGCGCCGCATAGCAGCAGCGCTGCGGTGCAGAGGGCCATCCGCCAGGCCGTCCGCGGCAGCGCCTGGCAGCAAGCAGTCCACTGCCGCTGGCAAGAATGCAAAGAGTGATCGCGCTCGGGCATCTGCACGTTCTCCACGAACCTCGGGGGCTATCAGCCGCATTGGTTTTTCCAAACGGCGGTGAGCCTCGATGATAGCCCGAGGAACGTGTGCGCCCACCCAATTTCAGCGCACGAAGCCGTCCCGCCGCGTCAACGGCACGCGGCGGGACTCACGACTTCACTGGATATCAGCAGCGAATCGCACGCGGCTAGGCAACGCGTAGCGACCGGGCATGGCCGGCCCAAGCGATCCAATTCGCCACTTCGTTCAGGTCGGGAGGAGTGGCGCCGCGGAGAATCCTTGCGCCTTGGGGACTGTTGATCAGCGGTTGCAGATCGTTGAGCAACTGCCGGGCCGACAGGTGAGCGAACTGCTCGGGCTCCTTGTAGCCGGCAGCAACCAGCAACTGGGCATCGTGGCCGTGGAGCATCGGCACCCGGCACACCAGGGCAGCCTGAGCCTGCCAGTCGCGAACCGTGCCAGCGCTGATCCATTTGCGGCCCATCCGACTGGCAATTTCATCTGGATCGGCATCCAGCAGATCGGCCACGCTGTACACACCCAACACGGCCAACCGCCGCGCCGTCTTGTGACCGATGGAAGGTGCTTCCTCCACGGGGCTGTTCATGCCCAAGTGGAACCGCCAACCGGCCATGGTGTCCGCCGGAGTTTCAACCTTGGCCGTGGCGAGCGCGGTACTCGTGCTGTTCCCGGCCGCTTGCTGCACGGTTCCAGCTTCCGCGGCCTTGCCTGGTGAGATGGTCACACTTGGCCGCGAGAAGTGCGGGCCGGGGACGAGGCACTGCTGGAGCGTGTTGGGAAGCGGCCGAGCCTCGCGGCCCCAGTTGATCCATTGCGGGGCGCGGTTCCGGACATACTCGCGGTCCTTGGCCAGCACCGAGTGGGACTTGGCGGCAGTGTCCAACCGCTGAAGCAGGGTCTCGGGCGTAAGCGCCGCCAGTTCCTGCGGACTCTCAATGCCGCACACCAGCAGCAGCTTCAGATCATGCCGGCTGAGATGCGGGATGCAGCAGGCCAGGACGGCTTCTGTCTGCCATTCCTTCAGCCGCGAAACCCGCAGGGCCGGGTGTGCCAACTGCTGCTCCAAGGTGCTGGGGTCGGCCGCCAGCAGGTCGGTGATCCGGCGGACGCCGTGTTCGCGCAACCGCCGCGCCGATTCTCCATCCATCGAAGGAATCTCCGTGAGCGGGCACGAAAGCGCCGCCAGGTACGGAGCGGTTTCCTTGGTTCGGGTGAAGGTCGCGTGACTGGTGGTGCGGAACCTCGGCAACGGAACCAGCGGCGGCGCAGGAGCCGCCTTCGATTCGCGGGCCGGCTGTTCACTGGCGGAACCGGTGGTACGCAGGAATTCGGCACTCGGATGCGCCGAGGCCTTCACGACCGGAATGGTCTGTGGTTCCGCCTTGGCTGCTGGCTGCGTGGAGACGGCTTCGGTCCAACCGTCGTCGGCCGGATCGAAGGTGCTCAGCGCGGCCAATCCCAACCGTTCGCCGCGCCAACAGACGCTCCGCGAGGGAACCTGGAGATCTTCGAACAGTTCGGCGATTTCCTGGCGGCAGGTGAAGTACAGAATCTGGTAGCCCCGCTTGGAGAGCGTGACCAGCAATCGGGCGGCGGCGATGCAGGTGGCCGAGTCGAACTGTCCCAGCACGTCGTCCACCAGCAGCGGCAGTTGGATCCCCTGATGCACCTGTTGGCCCACCGCGGCAAGCCGCAGGCAGAACAGCAGGGACTTGCGATCCAGGCCATCGAGCGAGCCCAGCGGCAGCCAGCGCTTGCCCGATGATTCGACTTCCAACCCACCTTCGACCAGCCGGGCGCGAACCTGGGTCAGCCGGCCCGCCGTGAGGGTCCGCAGATACTCCGAGGCCGCCGCCAGGATTTCGGGATGGCGGCTCTGGTTGTATCCTGCCGCAGATGCCTGCAAAATGTGCCCGGCCGCAGCCGCGCGTTGCCAGCGGGCAGTGGCGTCTGCCCAAGCGGCTTCGGCCGCTGCCAGTTCGGCGCGTTTATCGGCAATGGTCTTGTCGGCCCTCAGCGTGGCCAATCGCTGGTTCACGGCGTCCAGGCGGCTTTGGGTCGATTGCCGCTGCGACTGGGTTTCGCGGAGTTGTTGCCGCAGTTGTTCGAGTTCCTTGCGGAGACGCGAAAGCTCCTCGGCCCGGGCGGCCGCGGCGCGTTGCACATGGGTGGCATCGATCGAGGGGGCCGCTGCCAGGGTGGGCAGTGGCTCACCATCGCGGACCAGGCTGGCCGCCTGGCAGCGGCACAGTAGCCGGTGCTTGCGGTGCGTGGACTTGCGAATCTGCCGCGCCAACCGGGCCTGGACCTCTTTGAGCTTGCGCTCGTTGGCCACTAGCACGTCGTGCTGGTAGGCTCGCGATTCGTACTGCCGTAATTCCGATGAAATCTCGTGCAGTTCGCCACGCAGCGCGGCGGCCAAGGGTTCCAGCGAGACGAGGTGCTGCGTCCGCACCCTGCCTTGCGACTCCGACTGCTCGACCAGTTCCGACACCAGGCGGTGCAGTTCCGTGGCACGCTGCTCGAGCCGGTGGAACGATTCGCTCTGCCGGGCGAACCACACCGCGTGCTGCGAATCGCGCCACAGGGCCTCGTCGACCGCACACTCGGTAATTCGCGCTCGGAGCCGCGACCGCTTGGATTGAATCCGCTTGAGCAGGCGGTTCCAACGCTCCAGGCGAGCTTCAAGTAGGGCCAGGCGGCGCTGCAGTTCGTTTTGCGGGGTCGCCGCTTGGGCCGGCTTGGGTGTAGGCGCCGGCTCGTTCTCCAACGCGGTGATCTTGCGCAAGAGGGCTTCGATGGCCGCCTGGAGCCGCGACTCTTCTTCTTTGAGCCTGGCGATTGCCGATTCCAGCTCCGGTTGTTGCCGCAGCAGGTCGGCTTCTTCGCGCCGCTGGTTGGCGACCAGCGATTGAATCTCTTGGCGCAGCCGGCGGCAGGCAGCCTGGTGATTGTCGATACCCCCGGGCAATCCCTGCCACGCCTGGGCGCGCAGGTGGGCCAAACCGGCCCGGGCGTCGGCCAGGGCCGGGGGCTCGGCGAGGGCACCATATCGGGCGAAGCGCGCGTACAGTTCGGAACCGCGCAGGTGGGCCAGGCCGTCGAAGTCGCGTACCGGGAAGACGTAGGTTTCGCGGTACGTGGCGCGGTCCACCTGATGCAGTAACCGATTGAGCGTCTCGGCGGGGCAGAGCTCATCGTCGGAATTCTTGACGATCAACTCGCCTCCCAACCGGCGGCGGTCGTGCCGTGTCACGCGGTAGCGGCCCTGCGGCACTTCCAGGGTGACCGTGCCTCCGGCCACCAATTCGTGGTCGTCCGCGGCGCTGATGAAACGCTGCCGAACCGATTCGGAAAACCCGTACAACACCGAGGGCACAAAGTGAACCAGCGCGGTCTTGGTAGCGGCATCCGGGAAGTACACCACGTTCAGACCTAAGGCCAAGTCGCGCAGGTCAACGCTCGTCCAGTCGCCAAACCGGTCGATCCACAGATCGGTTACGCGCATCAGTAGGCCTCCTTGTCGTGCAAATACTCTGCGCCCAACAGCGCGGCTTCAGCCAGCATCGGGACCGCCTGGCGGGTCCGCTCCAAGAGCGTCACCTCTGAGGGCAGCGAGGCCGCCGTCTCCGCGGCGAACGGTTGCAGGTCGAGCTTGTCGGGGCCGACCGTCTGCATCTCCCTCGCCGTGCGGAGAAACTGGGCCGTGAGCGAATCGGCCGGATAATCGTCGGGGGAAGTGCTGACGGCGGGCTGGAGTTCCACGGCCCGGCTCCACAAGGCCGGTGTCTGCATGCCGTACATCTGCTGCATGCGCTCGGTCAGTTGCAAATCCCAGCCTTGGACGCGGGCGCGGTGCAGCACGGCATGCGGGCCGTGCAGCCGCCAGGTCACAATGCGGTCCATCGCAGCGGCCGGCGGCGCCAGCAGTTGACGGCACCGGTTGACAATGCGTTTCTCGATCATTTCCAGCGTGTCGCCCAGGTTCACTTCCACGCGCTCCAGGTGCCAGGCCACGCTGGCGGTCGAAACCGTGCGGGAGCGCACGCCCTGCTGATCGACGTCCACAATGGTGCAACCGTGCTGGGCCACGTGCTCCAGCGTGCGGCCCACCGGCGTTCCGGCAAACCGCACGGGGGCGAGGCTGTTGCCGCGGGGGCTTTCATCGGCGGTCATGCGGCCGCCCAGTGCCCAGTAGTGGAAGCCGTCCAAATCACCCAGGTGGTCGACCCGTTCGTCGAGCCGAACGTGCATCAGCCCAATGGTGAAGGGGGCCGGGTGCCGGGGCAGCGCGAACGAGATGGCGTCCAATCCCTGGTGAGGCTGCCGGGAAAGACCGGCGATACGGGCGATCAGCTCGCCGTCTTTCTCCACGTGGAACCTATGCAGCGGGGCCCGCATGGACGGGCTTGAAGGGCGCTGAATGCCCGAGCCCGGCGGCGATTCGTAATGGGAGACCGGCAGGTGGGTGACATTGCCCGGCAGACGGTAATGAGCGGCCACGCCGGCGGGGCCATCGAGATGGCTGCCCGCCCAGTAGACCGCAATCCGGTGCTGGGCCAGCCGGTTGAATGCTTCGATGAGGAAGCAGACTTCGCTGGGCGCCGCTTCGTGCAGGTTGAGCAACCCTCCCGAGAGCAGCACAAAATCGACGCGCTCTTCGATGGCCGCCGTGAAGACTGCGGAGGCCGAGCGGTACGGCGCTTCGGCCAGCCGTTTGCGCAGGGCCGCGGGAACACCCAGTGGACCAGCCAGGGGTCGATCCAGCAGCAGGTCACTGGCGTGCAAAAAGCGAAATGCACGACCGTGGGTCATCAGGGCCTCCTTGCACTGAGATCGCGGGAGTGCGGCAGCCAGCCCGGCAGCTCGCTCGCCGTGGCCGCGGCAAAGCGGGCACAGCCATGCGAACCTCCAGACACTCGGGCTGCCGGGTGCAGGCGTAATGTACCACCGGCTCGGCATCGGCAGTCCAAGGGGCCATATCGTGCGATTACCGCCGCGAACCCAGTCTTTTGCAAACCGGGGATTGCGGCGGCGCCTCTCAAGGTGATGGCGATGCTGGGCAGGCTACCGGTGGTAGCGGGGCGTTAATGTAGCATCTGAAGGCCAATTGACCTAGCCGGATTTCCGCCAGTGAAATGGCAACTCATGGCAGCCTGCAGCGCCCCTTGGAAGGCTGGGGACACCGCCTGCTAGCGGGCGGGGAGTCCGCTGCCCCCTCCCACGGAGGCCGAGGGGGCGCACATTTCCCCCTCCACTCCTCACCCACCAAAAGCGCTGTAGCGCCGCACGCCCCGGGCAAATGCCACACGGTTGAGCAGGATGAAGAACACCACCCAGAGTGCCTGCACGGCCAGGCCCGATACGAGTTCTGCCCCCTCGATCTTTCGCAAGAACACTGCGGCGGGGAAATACGCCAGGTATTGCAGGGGGATGGCTTTGACGAGCGATTGCAGCCCCCCCGGCAGCATATCCAGCGGAAACATGTGCCCGGAGAAAAAGAAGTTCAACAGCATGTAGACGAACAGCAGGGAGTTCACTTCCAGGAACCAGAAACCGATCATGCCGATGGTCGATTCGAGAAAGAACCCCAGCAGGAACGCCATCACCAGCGAGGCGACAAATGCCATGAACGTAGTGGCATCGGGCCAGCCCTGGCTGAAGTAATCCCGGCACAGGAAAAACACCAGGGCGAAGGGCCCGGCCGCCATCGTGTAGTACACCAGCTTGTGGGCGATCCGGTTCAGCAGCAAGAAGCCCACCATATCGACCGGTTGGATGAGGTACTTCTTGATCTCGCCATCGCGGATTTGCCGGGCGATCCCCGAAGCCAGGGTCGGCATGCTGGAGAAGGCCCTGCTGACCATCGTCAGCAGGTAGTAGGCGACAAAATCGTGGTAGGAGTAGCTGGCCAGGTCGTGCCGGCCGGTGGCGTGGAAGATGGCACCCCACAGGAAAATCTGCGTAACAATCGGCAGAAACCGCATTAACGTCCCCAGCGCGAAGTCGGCCCGGTAAACCAGGCGTTCTTCGATCGCGATCCGCAGGATCGTCCACCAGGTGGTGACGTGCGCCAACATTGCTGAAATGGGGGTGGCTCCCGGCGTGCAAAAGTCTAACGGAGGGAAAGGTTTACGGTTCGGCGCGGCCGGCCGCCGCAGCCTGCTCGGCCTGGTGCTGCTTCTTGCGGCGGCGCTGTTCTTGTTCGGCCTCGCCTTGAAGTTCGGCCCATAGGGCATCGCGGCGGCCGATCATCAACCGCGCCAGGCCCACGATGGCTACGTAGATGCCAATCGCCAGCAGCGCCACATCCCATCCGTTCATGGCGACTCCATTCGTGGGGGGGGGGTAAAAACTGCACGAAGCGCTGCTTGTATCGTGCCCCCGATGGCAGCGGTTGTAAAGGCACCCTGCCGGCCCTCTAGGCCGGGGGGGCGCCTCGCCGCGCCAGCGCCACGACCGTTATCACCGCTACATGCAAAGCGTCGCAACAGCCACCACAGCCCACCGGGCCACAACACGTTTGACGGCTCCCAAGGCGCAACATAGTTTTGAGAACCGGGCGCTTGCATGAAGGGGCACACGACACAAGGGCAACCCAAGCAGCTCACTTGGTGTGCATCGCGGCCTGGTACTTCCATTGATGTTGCTGATCCGCCAGGTCCACGTTGTTCGACCAGATGCAACCGCCCTCCCAGCCATTGCCACCGGTTTCCGACTTCCAATCCAACGAGAGGAAGCCCGAGGCCATCGCACCCTTGGGGGACGAAGGCACCGCTGAAAACCGGTTGCTGCAAGCGCGGCTCGGGGTAGCCAGTAGCCTGTTCACCGCGCTGCGCTGCAAACATGCCGACACCGCCAGCCACAGCCTGCGAGTGACGCTCTGCACGGCGTCGTGGGCCTTGGCGATGGGGATGTCGGAAGAACAGCGCGACGTGATGGAAGTAGCCGCGCTGCTGCACGATATCGGCAAGATTGCTGTCCCCGATAGCGTGCTGCTCAAGCCCGGCCCGCTTACCCGCGAAGAAATGGCGGTGATGAACCTGCATCGCCGCACGGGCCTGCAGATTCTCCAGGCCAGTTGTGCCTCCACCGACGTGCTGGAGATCATCGGTGCCTCGGGCGACTGGTACGACGGCACACGCTCGCACTCCGCCAAGCCGGCCAAGCGTGAAGAGATTCCGCTGGGCGCCCGCATGTTGGCTATCGCCGACGCGTTCGACGCCATGACCAGCAACCAGGTGTTCCGCCGGGCGCTGCCGCGCGAGCGGGCGATCATGGAGTTGTACAAGTTTGCCGGAACCCAGTTCGATCCCAAGCTGGTCAATAACTTTGCCGCGCTGCAGGAGCGCAGCCAGGCGGAAGCCCACGAGCGGACCGTCCGCCGGTGGCTGGAATCGCTCGATCCGGAAACCGTCAACGGTATGTGGCAACTCAATGCCGCGCCTGCCGAATCGCCCGAGTTCATCCCCGATTCGCTGTTCCGCGAGCGGTTGATCGACAATATGCGCGATGCGGTGATCTTCGTGGATACGAATCTCCGCGTGGTCGCCTGGAATCCCGGGGCCGAGCGCATGACCGGCATTTCGGCCAGCAGCATTTTCCAGCGTCCGTTCGGGCCGCAACTGCTCGAAGTGCGCGATTCCGACGGTATCATCCTGCACGATCGCGATTGCCCCGTGGCGGCCGCGCTGGCCACCGGCGAGCAGCGCATTCGGCGGCTGATTATCCGCGGCCGGGGCCGCCAGGACCTGTCAGTGGAACTGCACGCCGTGCCGGTAGTGGGCAGCGACGGCGTGATGCACGGAGCGGCGGTCACGCTGCACGATGTTTCGCCGGAAATGTCGCTGGAAGCCCGGTGCCAGAGCCTGCACGATGCGGCCACGCGCGATCCGCTGACCGGGGTGGCCAACCGGGCGGAGTTTAATCGGGTTCACGAGATGTTCGTCGTGGCGCACCTGGAACGCCGCCGGCCCTGCTCGCTGATTATCATTGATATCGATCACTTCAAGCACGTGAACGATACCTACGGGCACCAGGCCGGCGACGATGTCCTCAAGGCGTTCGCCCGGCTTCTCAAGAGCAACTGCCGTACGGGCGACCTGGCGGCCCGCTTTGGCGGCGAGGAGTTTGTGATACTCTGCGCCGATTGCGATGTTTCAGTCGCCAGCCAACGGGCGGAAAATATCCGTCGTCAATTCAGCAACTTACAGCACGATGCCTTGGGGGGCCGGACCTGTACCTCCAGCTTCGGCGTTACCGAGATTCAAGCCGGCGACACGCCGCAAACGATGGTCGCCCGGGCTGACCGCGCCCTGTACGAAGCCAAGGAGCGGGGCCGCAACCGTGTGGTCCAATTGGGCACCGGTTTGCAGGGTACCGACGACGAGTTGGCGCTGGCCCCCAGCCAGGGCAACTCGAACCTGCTGGCCGAGCAGACCCTGGTTTCCACGGTTCCGCTGTCGATGGCCATCGAGAAGCTCCGCGGCTTTGTGGCCGACCACCAGGCCGAGATTGTCCACGTTACCAGCCACGAAGTTCGCCTCAAGATCGGCGGGAGTGGGTTTCTCTTCCGCCGCTCGTCTGACCGAAAATGCCCTTGCTTCGTGGACCTCACCTTTGAGGAAATTTCCGGGAAGCAGCAGGGCGCCGACGGACTCCCCAAAAATATCCGCACTCGCATCAAGGTGGTCGTAGCACTCCAGCGCGGCCGCGACCGCCGGCGCCACGACACCGCTGAACGTGCGCGGCGGTTGCTGGCCAGCCTGCGGGCGTATCTGATGGCGATGGAAGAAACGCCCGGCTTTACGGTGGACTTGACCCCGGACGAATCCGAGGGCCGCGAGGCCGTGATCCTCGCCAAGCTCCGCGAGAAGGGGTAAGAGACGGTCGAGGCGCCCCCGGCCCGCTCCACGGATCGCAAACACGTCGAAGGAGGCGTCCGGCATCCGCACTGGGGGGGCGGCTGGCATCCCCCCTGCCCAGGCCTGCTTTCTCTGGCCGTTTTGCCGGTCGGTAAGTGGCAGTAGCGGTGAGCCTCACCAGCGCGCCCATTGGGGCTCAATGGGAGCATGCGACGCAGGGGCAGCGCTACCTGCGAATGGGCAGTTTATTTCGCCGTTACCAGATCGCGGTAGTATGCGATCGACCGCTGGAGCCCTTCCGAGAAATCCACCAGCGGTTCATAGCCCAGAATTTGTCGGGCCTGCGTAATGTCGGCCAGGCTCTCCCGCACGTCACCGACCCGCGGTGGCTCATGGATCGGTTGCACGTCGGTCCCCAGCAGCCGATTGAGATGCCCCAGCAGTTCCAGCAGGCTGATGGATTGCCCGCAGGCAATGTTGAACACTTTGCCCGCTGCGCCCTGGGCCTCAGCGGCCAGCAGGTTGGCATGGACCACGTTGCCCACGTAGCAGAAATCGCGGGACTGGTGGCCGTCGCCATAAATCTTGGGCTGCTGCCCTTTGAGAATCGCGGTGATAAACAGCGGGATGACGGCCGAGTAGGGGCTGCCCGGGTCCTGCCGCGTGCCAAATACGTTGAAGTACCGCAGGCTAACGGTCTCAAAGCCGTAGGTGGCGGTGAATGCCTGGCAGTACAGTTCGCTCGCGAGCTTGGCGGCCCCGTAGGGTGAGATCGGTGCCGGCAGGTCGGTTTCGCGCTTGGAACTGGTTGGCTGGTCGCCGTAGGCACTGCTCGAAGCTGCGTATACCAACCGCCGCACACCGGCCCGCCGGGCTGCATCCAGCAGATTCAGCGTTCCGGTTACGCAGGCGGCGTGGGTATCCAGGGGGCGTTCGACGCTCCGCGGCACCGAGGCCAAGGCGGCCTGGTGAAACACCAGTTCCACGCCATCAACCGCCCTGGCAACCGTTTCTGCATCGGTCAGATCACCGCGGATGAATTCCACGCGGGGATTGGATTCATCGATATTCGCCGCGGTACCGGTGGACAGATTATCGAGGATGCGGACCGTATCGCCGCGCTCCAACAAAGCATCGACGATGTGGCTGCCGATGAATCCCGCTCCGCCGGTAACCAGTACGTGCGACATCCGATCAATCCTGTTTGCTCAAAGGGACAACACTGCGGGGGGCGCCACCGGGGGGTAGCCAACCGGACAATGCCGGCCGATTTGCCGCCAGTGGGGCACGGCACTGCATCTCCGCAACCGCTTTATGCCCGGAAACACTGTAATCCCCGGTAAAGCCGCGTCCCCGGTAAGCCGGCTACAGGCGGGATGGCAGGCGACGAGTGTATCGTACCTTTTTCCCCACGCCTGCGGCAGATCAACCGGAGATCCCCCTGGGCCGCCGTGCCCGGTGCGCGCCGCCCTGGGATGGGCGGTGCTCCCTTAACGTCGGTTCCATTCCCACGTTTCAGCCAGGGCCGAGCGGATCAAGACCAGCAAGGCATTCGGATCGTAAGGTTTGCGCACAAAATAATGAGCCCCGGCGGCCCTGACGTCGCGCAAGATGCGTGGACCTTCCATCGCCGTTACGACAATGACGGGGATTCCGCAGGTCTGGGGGCTGTCGGTAATGCGGCGGCAGACGGAGAGGCCGCTCATATCCGGCAAGCGCAGGTCGAGCAGGATCAGGCTGGGGCGGTCGTGGTGCGCTGCCGCCAGGCCCAATTGGCCCGATGCGGCCGTCAAAATATCAAATCCCTGTCGCTGCAGGCGTTGGCCCAGGGCCGTCACTTGGTCCCGATCGTCGTCGATAATGAGGATCGACTGGGGAGTGGAGGGCAGCGGCGAGGACTGGGGATGTTCCAAACAAAGCAGGTTCATAGCGTCTTGGGTGCCGTCAAGGAGGCGGGGGGGTGGAGCCTCCCTGGTCAGGAGAGACATCCGGCTTGGCGTACGACATCCCGGCGATGCGGAAACGTAGGTCACGCCTGGGGCCAAGTCAAAATCTGGTCAAGGCCTGGCAGGTCAAATGATCGCGCAAGTGGCCATTGGGGTGCGGCAGAACGGTGAAGGGACGCTGGCGACGCGGCATTCCCGTATCCCATCAGCGGCTGTGGATGGGGCATTCCTTAAGGCATCGTTGTCGTGAGCCTGTGCGGGCCGAATTGGCGGGTCGCAGGGCGCGGTGAAAACCTTCGCTTCCTCCGCATCGTACTAGCTTTCGGTGCGGCGGCTTGGTAGGTTTTTCTTCTCGACATGCCGCAATTTCGACCCCCTCCGCGGCTTGCCGCGTGCCGCCGCCCCAAGTCCAACAAAGGGAAGGGAAAGGTGCTGGGTATGACTCAGGCGATTTCCGGTGTTTCGCCGCCCGAGTTGCGCGAAACCACCGTCATGACGGTTTGGCCGTCGATCGCGGCCACGGGGTTGGGCCGGTTCATCGGCCGGTTGTGCAGCAACCAAACGGGCGTTGGCTTTTTTACGCTGGGTAAGTTGTTCGCCTTGGCCTGTATCCCGCTGGCCTTGCCGGTCTTCTTTTACATGCTGTTGCCGGGCGTGAGCCGCCGTTACCGCCTGACCAATCGCCGCCTGATCGTGCATCGCTGGCTGACCGAGGCCGTGGAGAAAGCCATTTCGCTTGAGGATTTTGATTCCATCGAGGTCGTGGTGCGTCCGGGCCAGCAGTGGTACCCGGCCGGCGACCTGGTCTTCCGCAAAGGGCCCCTTGAGGTGTTCCAGCTTGCGGGGGTGCCACGGGCCGAAGTATTTCGCCAGAACTGCCTGAAAACGCGGCAGGCGTTTCTCAGTGTCAAGCAAGTGGTGGGCGAACGGCAACTTGCCACCGCCTGATGCGTGGCGAATCCTTGAAAGATGGTCGGCGCGGAAGGTTAGCGAAACCTACGGCCAAATTGCATCACGCGGGGGGCGGTCGATCGTCGGGGTGGATTCTCTCGCCAAGACGTGTTCCTTGGCTTTGATCAAGTTTATATCGCTCGCTTTGATTGAATCGAGGTAGGGTCGCGTGATTGAGACGGTAGGCTTGACCAAGAGCTACGGCGACCATTACGCGGTACGCGACCTGTCCTTGCAACTGGAGAAAGGCGACGTATTCGGCTTCATCGGGCCCAACGGTTCCGGCAAGACAACCACCATGCGGATGCTTGCCACGTTGCTGCAGCCCACCTACGGCGAAGCCTACGTGGCCGGGTACTCCATCTATACGCGGCCCAAGGAAATTCGCCGCGTGATCGGCTACATGCCCGACTTCTTCGGCGTGTACGACGACATGAAGGTCACGGAGTACCTGGAGTTCTTCGCCGCGGCCTACCGGATCAACGGTGCGGACCGCCGCCGCCGTGTGGACGAAGTGCTCCAACTGGTCGACCTGGATTTCAAGCGCGACGCCTTCGCCAATACGCTCTCCCGCGGCCAGACGCAGCGGTTGGGCCTCGCCCGGGTGCTGCTGCACGAGCCAGAAGTGCTGCTGCTGGACGAACCGGCCAGCGGTCTCGATCCACGTGCCCGCATCGAAATTCGCCGCCTCATCAAGCAGTTGGGCCAGATGGGTAAGACCATTATGGTTTCCAGCCACATCCTGCCGGAGTTGGCCGACGTGTGCAACAAGATCGGCATCATCGAACGCGGCAAGCTGGAGGTGAACGCCAGCGTGGCCGACGTCATGAAACAGGTCCGCCAGCAAACGGTGCTGCATGTCGCCGTTAAGGATCGCCTGGAAGAAGCTGCCCGAGTGTTGGAACAGCATCCGGATGTCGAATCGGTCGATCTTTCGGCCGGGCAGATCATCGTTTCGCTCAAGCCGGGCGTCGACGATTACAGCGAGCTTCCCAGCCTGCTGGTTGCTGAAGGCTTCAAGCTTACGCTGTTCCGCGAAGAAGAAATCAACCTGGAAACGGCGTTTCTCACCCTCACCAAGGGCATCAAGGGCTAAACGCCCACTGGGTATGGACCGCGCTGGCCGGCCAAGAGGGCCGCGTTGGGGGCTGCACCGTTTTCTGGATTGCCTGGCGATTTGGCACCGGGCCGCCTTCTGGCGTAGACTCGTACCGTCGCCACTTGCCCATTCGTGGCGCGCCGGCCATTTCACACGGGAGAAACGTCCATGAGCGGTTGTGCTTTGACGATGGCCGGCGGTCTGCAGCCGCGCCGCCGGCGAACGACATTTCTGGACTTCGCCTTTCTCGGTTTAGTGGCGCTCGCTGGCGCGATCTTCGTTCCATCGCAGGCCAGCAGCCAGGAACCTTCGGGCGGTAGTGCTGCATCGCAACCGCGAATGTTGCCGCCGCGCAGTGAGGATGAGCTTTGGGCCATTCTCAAGCCGCATTTTGAACCGCCGGACGAGTACCGCGACGGCGGCCCGTATCGTTCGCCCCTGCGGTTCAACGACGGCAGCCCGGTCAAGACGGCGGCAGACTGGAACCGCCGCCGGCAAGAGATTCTCGACACCTGGCACGACCTGATGGGCTCCTGGCCGGCGCCGCTGGAAAACCCGGCCATCGAACTGCGCGAAGCGCAGCAGCGCGGCGACCTCACGCAGTACGAAGTCCGCCTGGATATCGCACCCGGTATGAAGCATCGCGGCATCCTCTTGATGCCGCCGGGCGAAGGGCCGTTTCCGGCCGTGCTGGTGGTGTATTACGAACCGGAAACCAGCGTGGGGCTCAAGAACGAGTTGCGCGACTTCGGGCTTCAGCTTGCCCGGCGGGGATTTGTCACATTATCCATTGGCGGCCCGCCGCGGTATCGCAACGAAGACGGCGTACCGCTGCAGCCGCTGTCTTTCATGGCCTACGTGGCGGAGAATTGCGCGAAGGCGCTGGCCGGTCTGCCGTCGGTTGATGAGCGGCGGATCGGCGTCGTCGGTCATTCCTACGGCGGCAAGTGGGCCATGTTCGCTTCGTGCCTGTCAGAGCGGTTCGCCTGCGCGGCCTGGTCCGACGGCGGCATCGTGTTCGACGAAACCCGCGGCAATATCAATTACTGGGAGCCCTGGTACTTGGGTTTCGATCGGACCGAGCAGCGACAGCCCGGCATCCCCAAGCCCGAGAATCCCCGCACCGGGGCCTATGCCCGAATGGTGGCCCAAGGTCGCGACCTGCACGAGTTGCACGCCCTGATGGCACCGCGGCCGTTTTTGGTTTCCGGAGGTGCCGAGGACCACCCGGCACGCTGGTCGGCCCTGGTGCATGCCATCGCGGTCAATCGTCTGTTGGGCCACGAGAACCGCGTGGCGATGACCCATCGAAAAACCCACGCGCCCACGCCCGAATCGAACGAGCAGCTTTATGCCTTCTTCGAATACTTCTTGAAGGAACGCGCACGGTCGCCCGAGGGAACGAGTCACCCGAACTGATCGGCGGCATCTTATAAAAGCCGCATCCAGACGGCGTTGAGGTATTCGGTTTGTGGGCAGTGCGAAGCCACCGGATGGTCGGCGGCCGCACCGCTGCGACCGATGACCTGCATCGTGCGCGGGGCGTGGCGGATGGTGCCATCGGGGCCGGGGCTCAGCGGCCGCCCTGCCTGCCTTGCCGCTGCATACAACAACCGCACGAACTCTTCCTCCGGTAACAGCCCTGCACACGTGCAACTGAGCATCAGGCCGCCGGGCTTCACCAGCCGCATGGCCAGGCGGTTCATGTCGAAGTGCTTCCGGGTGCCTTCGTCTTTCTCCGCCCGGCCATTGATCAGCTTGGGCGGATCGAGCACCACTACGTCGAACTGCCGCCCATTCTGGAGAGTGTCGCGCATGAACGGGAAAATATCTGCCTGGACGAATCGCACCCGAACCTGGTTGAGGTTGGCATTCTCGCGCGCGAGCCGAAGTGGGGCCTCGTCCAGGTCGACGCCGATAACCTCGGCCGCCTGCCCTAACCGCTTGGCCTGGATGGAAAACCCGCCGCTGTAGCAGCACAAATCCAGTACGCTGGCGCCGCGGCAATAGGAGGCCAATTGCCGCCGATTGTCGCGCTGGTCGCAAAAGAAGCCGGTCTTGTGGCCGCCTTCGAACTGTACACGAAATCGGGTGCCAAACTCATGCACGATCACGCTGCGAGGGCACCCCTGCGAAACGGCCGGCGCACTGGTGAACCCTTCCTGCGCCAGCACGTGCGGAGCCGGTTGGATCACCGTATGCCGCGTGCCGCACCGCGGAGCCAGCCGCGAAAGAATCTCGCCAACCCGTTGAAACATGCCCAGGCTGAAGACTTCGGCGCTGAGCGTATCGCCCAGCCGATCGACGACCAGGCCGGGGAAACCGTCGGCCTCGGCGTGGATCACGCGGTAGGCGTTGGTGGCTTCGTCCAGCCGCAGCAGCTGGCGGCGAAGGCTCACGGCTTCCGCGAGCCGGTCTTCCCAAAAGACCTCGTTGGGAAGCTCCTGCCCCAGGCGAACCATGCGGACCGCGATTTCCGATCGTGGGTTGTACAGCCCGTATCCCAGCAGTTCGTTCGGCTCGACATACACGGCCACCAGGTCGCCAGGCCGGGCGGACGAATCCATGCGGACGATCCGCTTGCGATAGATCAGCGGATGCCAGGTGGCGGTCTTCAAGAATGCGGCGGGTAGCGGCCGGCCCGGATCGGGGCACAGAGGACGCGGAGCGAGCGAAACAGCTCCATGCCACCGTGGTTG
>CAZEEG010000070.1:0-18971 GCA_964511065.1 uncultured Pirellulales bacterium
GTCTTCCTTGACCATTTGCGATAGTTCTTCACGGAGCGAAAGCTCAGTCGCAGGCCGCCGAAGCGAACGTTTCGGCGCAGCGGGCTGCTGGGATTCGGAGGCCGATTCGTTGTCGGCCGTCACGACATTCAAGCTGGCCGCGGGTTGCGCTCTCGGTTCCTCGGCGCCGCGAACCATCGACCGCAAGAACAGCAGGCTGACCAGCCCCAGCAGCAGCATGCCCACGTTGGCCCAATTCTGCCCCAGCCAAGCCAGGCCGGCGTTGACTGCGGTTTCTGCCGTCGGTGATTGGGGCGTCACGTGATCGAAGGTGGTCACTTTCACCAGCGGTTCCAGGTCGGCCACTCCGGCCGAAGTTGGCAGGAGCTGCGCCACGTACCGCTGAATCTTGTCCTGTTCTTCCTGCTCGATCAGTCGG
Source organism: uncultured Pirellulales bacterium (assembly GCA_964511065.1). Classification (GTDB taxonomy): domain Bacteria; phylum Planctomycetota; class Planctomycetia; order Pirellulales; family S012-138; genus CALBRZ01. The sequence goes on from CAZEEG010000070.1 coordinate 419, forward strand.
AGTTGATTGGCATCTGGCTCCGGTTGAGGCTCGCCCTCGGCGACCGGGTTGCGGTTCCGCCAAATTTTCTCGTAATGGCTGCTGGGAATCCCAATGGCTACCGTGACGCGTTCCGGTGTCAGGCCGATGGCCTTGGAGCGAACCGTTTCATGTGCGGGGATGGCTTGCCGCTGGGTAGAAGTGGTTTCATCCTGCGACGAAGTAACGCGGGCGGCTCCCAACTGAATGGCCTGGTTCGCGTTCCCCTGTTGCGCGACGACGCCTGGCCGCCCGCCCGGCGGTCCCGAGTTGGAGTCGCGCGTGCTCGATTGCTCGCTTTGATAGAGCGTGCCGCTGGCCTTGTCGTCGAGGGTGGTCTTCTCCGTTGAACTTTCCAGTTCGGGCGAGAGCACGACATTGACATTGACGGTCGCGCCGGAAACGTAAGCCAGGGCGTCCTGAACGCGCTCCCGGAACAGGTTTTCATAAGCGCGCATCATGCGCAAGTATTGATGTTCCTCGCCGTCACCCAGCACGTCGTTTCCACCCACATATACGCGGCCGTTAAGGTCGGCGATGGTGACATTCTCGGGCTTCAAACCGGCGAACGCCGCCGCGACCAGGTGCCGGATGATGCGTGCCCGATCCGGATCCAGTTGTTGATTCAAAATCGGCTTCACACTGACGGAAGCGGTACTTGTCACGCGGCGGGAAAGGCCGCCTTCGCGGCGTTCGTCATAATCGACGGTAGCAAACTCGATTCCGTGCATTGCGGCAATGATGGCAGCCAGTTTTTTCTGCTTGGCGTTCTTGATCAATTCATCGCGCTGCCTGGGCCCCACGAATGGCCCCTGGTCGGACAGTGTCTTCTCAAGGTAGCTGTGAAAATCTGCCGGCATGGCGCCGGCCTCAGCCATCGCCGTCACGTAAGCTGCCTCCTGCCCTTCCGGAACCAGAATCCTGTTTCCCTCGTATTTTGGCTCGGGAAGGCCAGCCGAGGCAAAAGCCGCTTGAATGGCTGGCAGCTCGCTGGCCGAAAACGGTCGCCCACCCAGCAGGTACGTTCCTTGCCCGTGCCATTGCTGGCCGAACAAAAAGAACAGGCTGAGCACGATCACCGCAAGCAACAGGGCGGTGGCGACCCGGGTACCGGGCGTCATCGACATGAACAGGTCTTTGAGCTGTGCGATGGCCCGATTCACGGCACCCATTCATACGCTCCGGTTCCAAGTTACTGCCTAACAACACCGCCGCATGTCGATGCACGCGCACTGCCGCCGATGGTTGGCACCCGCGCAGCTTATTACCGCTTCGTTTCACGCCGGTCCGCAATGAATCACACCGGGCGCGTTTCCACTCATACGCGGATGTTCTTCACCTCGTCATATGCCTGAACGAGTTTGTTCCGAATCTGCATCAGCATACGAAACGCAAGATCGGCCTTCTTGACAGCCGATAACACTTCGGCCGGGTTCACTTCACCGCCAGTGAACAGTGCCTCGACAGCGCGATCGGCCTGCAATTGGGCCGAGTTCACTTCTTGGATCGAGTCGGCAAAGTAAGCCTGAAACGTCCCCGCTTCGCTGGCCGCGGAGGCTGCCGCCGGCAAGGGAGCCTGCGGGATCGGGGGAAGCGCGGTGGATATGCCCTGGATACTAGACATGGTTCAACTCGGGCGCCGTGGACCATCGGCGAAATGCCATCGTTGACGGGAAGTAGCGACCGTGCGTTCAGCACATCCGGCCGCAGCGCTTGCGGCCGCCTTGGGCGCGCTTCGCCCAACGATAGCCGCAAGCGGGCGTATATTGCGCAAAAACTGCCATGCGACTCAATACGTATAATTCCCTGGCAGCTAGCATTGCTGTGGTGGCGCAAGCTTAGGCAGAGGTGGCAGACGGTCAACCTTTGCGGGAGCTTGGCCGACCATTCAGATGCAACGCCCGGTCGCTTCGTTTCGCATGCAGAGAGCCGCGTCAGGCCAGAATGCGGAAGGTCTGATTCGCCATTTCTTTGCTGATCTCCATGGCCCCGATGTTCGCCTCATACGCCCTGGTTGCTTCCAGCGCATCGACGAATTCCGTGGTCAGATCAATATTGGGATAGGCGACATAACCCTGGCGGGGACCTTCCTTCACCGCATCGGGATGGCCCGGTTCATACCGCCATTGCGGCTCAATGGCGGCCGTTTCGACCGAGGCCACTTTCACACCGGCTGCCCCCAACGCCTGCCCGACGGTATCGTCTGTCTGAAAGATGACGAACCGCGGTTGGTAGGCTTCCGGCTCGCCGTTTTCGTTCCGTGTGGTCGAAATGTTGGCGATATTGCCGGTGATAGCATTGAGCCGAGTCCGCTGCGCCACCATCGCACTGGTGCTGATGTCCATTGCGGAAAACATATTATGCACCTCACAGGCTCGTAGACTGCCGGAATTGAGGCATACAGGAAAGGCTTCGGTTGCACTGTCTGAAACGCGATCGGACCGGAAATAGTCCATACGTTGCTTGTCGGCGTTTTCGTCGCCAGATTGGTGCGGCCGCTATGGCATCCAACCAGCCAGGCCGGATTGGGCGGCGTAGAAGCTACGCTCGTTCGCTAATCGCGGCCTCCAGCGTACGAAATTGCGCGGTCATAATCGTAAGCGCAAGATTATGACGTAATTGGTTCTTGGCAATTTCCGCGACTTGTTTTTCCAGCCCCACATTGCTGCCGTCGTGGTGCAGCAGGTCGGCCAGATGATCGTTGACCGATTCGAGCGGGGCCGTATATGCTGGGCCGCTCGCCCATGGTGACACCGCCGCGGGCATCGCAGCAGGCAGCAGGCCGGGCGATATGCCCCGAGGCACGGCGCTATTGGCGGAGTTGCGTGCGGCAAGCGCGGCTCGCAGCCGTGATTGAAAACCGCTCTCCGACAGGTCGCGCACCTGATAACCGGGCGTGTCGAGGTTCGCCAGGTTTCCAACCAGTACGTTATGGCGCGATTCGGTGAACGATGCCACCTGCTCCAATACCGGAATGGTCGATCCGGAGAACAAGGTGGGAATCATGGCGGCATTCCAGGCAAAGTAACGAAAACGATCGCTGCCCCGATTTTTCACTTCTGCGACTACAGCGCGCCGGATCGGCGCGCGGTGTAGCCATAGTCTTTGAGCTTGCCCGTGAGTGTCCTCAGGCCGATACCAAGCGCCTTCGCGGTCTTTTCGCGGTGGCCATCGAAGGCTTCCAGAGTGGCCTCGATCAATTGCCGTTCCATCTGGCGCAGACTGATGCCGGCCGAAACATTCAGTGCGGGTTGCTGCCCCGCACTGGGGTTCTCAAGCAGCCAGGGTTTCAGATCATCGGGGCCGATGGGATGCCCTTGGTTTAGCACCACGGCCCCGCGGACAATGTTCTGGAGCTCCCGTACATTGCCCGGCCAATGGTACGATTGGAGCAGATTCAGCGCGCCGTCTGTCAACGCGCACTTGGGTTTGTCGAGTCGGGCAGCCGATTGTTCCAGGAAGAAATCGAGCAGTTCGGGAATGTCGCCGGGGCGCTGGCGCAGCGGCGGAACCACCATCGGCAGGACGTTGAGCCGGAAGTACAGGTCTTCCCGGAAGCGGCCTTCGCGAACCTCTTGCGGCAGGTCGCGGTTGCTGGTGGCGAGCACCCGGACGTCCACGCGAATGGTTTCGCTGCTTCCCACCCGCTGAAACGCTTGTTCCTGGAGCACGCGGAGCAGTTTGGCCTGCAGGCTCAGCGGTGTTTCGCTGATTTCGTCCAATTGGAGCGTGCCGGAGTTGGCCACTTCAAAGTATCCGGTGCGAGCCGCGGCCGCGCCGGTGAATGCGCCGGGGCGGTGCCCAAACAGTTCGCTTTCTGCCAACTGTTCCGGCAACGCAGCGCAGTTGAGTTGGATCAGCGGAGCGGCGGCCCGATCGCTTTGGGCGTGAATGCTGCGCGCGACCAATTCCTTGCCGGTCCCGCTTTCGCCGGTAATCAGCACCGGTTCGGGCGTGGGAGCGACTTGGGCGATCCGCTGGCGGAGCGCTTGCATCGCGGGGCTCGAGCCAATCAGCAACGGCGCGCCGGGAGTGGTGCGGTCGATCGACGACGTACGATCCAACCGCCGACCATGCGCCAGAGCGGCGGCCACCAGTTGTTCGAGTTGTTCGGCCGAGAACGGCTTTCGCACGTAGTCGAAAGCGCCGTGCCGCATGGCTTCGACGGCCGAATCCACGTCGGCATAGGCGGTGATTACGATCACCTGCACGCCGAGTTGCCGTTCTTGAATGCGGCGGATGAATTCCAGGCCGTCCATGCCCGGCATTTGAAGGTCCGTCAGGACCAGGTCGAAGCTCTCACGCTGGAGCTGTTCCAGGGCGGCGATGGCGCTGGGCAATGCAACGACCTCACAACCCAACGCCCGCAGGTTAGCCGCGATGGCTTCGCGAACCTGGAGCAGGTCGTCGACCACCAGGATGCGGCCTTCGACGGCCAAAGGGGCGGCACCGGGCCGGACAGCGGTGTGGGTGGTTGAACGCGTTGCAGTCGCGGTGCTCATGCAGCCTTGGCTCCTTGAAGACAAGCGGCGCGGTGAGGAATGGTCAGCGTGAAGGCGGCACCGCCTTCGTGGCAATTCAGGGCCGAGATACTTCCGCCGTGGCGGGCAACGATATGGTCCACGATCGCCAGCCCCAATCCCGTACCGCTGCTCTTGGTGCTGTAGAAGGGCTCAAAGGCACGGCGGCGGATTTCGTCGCTGAGGCCCGGCCCGCTGTCGGCAATCTCCAGGTCCATACCTTGCGGGGTTTCCACGGAGGTGATGACCAGGTCGCCGCCCTCGGGCATGGCATCCAGTGCATTGAGCATCAGGTTCAAAATGGCCCGGCGCAACATATCGCGGTCGGCGTACGTTTCGTGGTTGGGCGGTACGTCGATATCCAGCGTGATCCCTTGAGCGGCAAGCTGCGGCGATAAGGCCCCCACCACGTCGTCGACCAGGGCCCGCAGGCCGATCAGCTCAAACTCGGGATCACGGTCCGAAGTGAAATGCAGCAAATCGTTCACAGTAGCATCCAGTTCGGTTATGCCGGCCGCCACTTTATCGAGCGTGTCGAGGCTGCCCTGGTCGTCGGCCAGGCGGCGGCGCAGCAGGTTAAGATAAAGCGTCAGGGGCACAAGATGATTGCGGACCTCGTGAGCCACGACCGTGGAGACGCGGCCCAGGTCGGCCAACCGGTTTTTGCGGGCCAGCTCGCGGTTCTTGACCTCCAGCTCGTCGGTCAACCGGCGAACCTCCGATCGCAACGCTTCGTGTGTCCGCTCCAGGCGAACGGTCGCGGTGTGCCAGGCTTCCAGCACACTTTCGAGGTCGGCCTGGGGATCCACGCCCGCCCGCGCAAAGGGCAACACGTAGCGGGGCTGTCCGGCATCGACGTCATCGTTCTGGAACTGCTGGGACATCGGGTTCAGGACTCCGCAGAAAGGTCGAGGCAGTTTCCCGTCGCGGCAGTGGCGGCCGCCGAAAGGTATTCCGCCGCGGCCACGCGCCCTCCGTTCAACTGGCGAAGCTGCAGGGCCATTTCATCGCATTGCGACTGCAGCAAGGCGCGGCCGCGTTCCTCGCAGGCGGCAATCTGGCTTAACAACTGCTGACACGCATCCTGGTCGGCCCGGCACTGCGCACGCTGCTGCTGGTCGGGCCAATGACGTTGCGACGGCTCCTGGTTGCGAAAGGGTTTCAGGCACTCCTCGATCCGTTCAAATGCCTGAAGCCATTTGTGGCGGGTATCCAGAAGCTGAAACAATCCGTCAATATCATGTTGTTCGATGCATGCCAACTGCTGTTTTCCGAGCGCATGCAACTGCTCCAGGCAGTGCCGCTTGCGCTGCATCAATGCGGCTAGCATCTGGGTATCCGACATGCTGGCGGGCCTTCCTGGCTCGGTACAGACGACACGACCTGTGTGCTAACAACCCTGCGTGGTGATTGTGCCGGGTTCACAATAGATTTGCTTGAATGGTGAATTGAAAAAGGATGTGGGGAGGTGTGATGTGCAACGCTGTGAGGGGAACATAGCGCTGCTGTTGCCTGAGAGTATTGTCTGGTGATCGGCTGCGCTGGGTCTCAAGCTTTCCGTTTTACCGCACCATCAGCGGCAAGGCGGATTGCAGACAATGAAGCCAATGTTGAATCCAATGTTTGCGCTGCCGGAATCGAATTCAGACGCCACTACAAATCAGCCAGCCACGCCAGGTAGCGGGTCCATTCCTCCTTGGATTGTCCGGTAAGGTCTTTGACCAGCCCATCGTCGGGCAGGCGTTTGAGGACGCTCTGCGCGGCGGCGATAGCGTTTTGCGCTTTGGCGGTCTGCCGCTGCTGGCGATAGATCGCAGCAGCCTGGGCGTAGGCATCGAGCACGGCAGGCGAATGCTGATAACGATTGATCAATGCCGTGTAGGTATCGAGCGAGTCATCCAGTCGGCCAAGTTGCTTGAGGATGGCTGCCCGAGCGAAGTAAGTATTGCGTAAGATTGATTCTTGGAGCAATGTCAATTCGGCCTCAGAGGCCTGCCGTTCCAACATTTGACGGGCTTGATTCAGTGCTTCCAATGCTTTCGCCTGGAGGTTGCGCTCGGCGTCGGCGCGGGCGCGCTCGGCCGCGGCAAGTGGTGGAACAACTTCATTGGCCCGCTCCCGCGAAAGTTTCAGATAGCACTCGCCCAGCAGATAATTGGCCGTTGCTGCCAGGGGGCTTTCGGGATAGCGTGCCACGGCTTGTTCCAAGAGACGGGCGGCCTGCTCCCACTGCTGCTGTCCATATTTAAGCTGTCCCAGCGCAAACAGGGCGGCACGCCACTCGGGGCTGGCGGGCGTGAGGTCGTCGCCTTCCAGGTTGGCCTGCAACTGGTCGGCGGCTTTGTCGGCTTCCCCCAGTTCCAGATAGGCCTGCGCGAGCAGCAACCGGGCCGCATACTTGGCCGGGTGGCGAGGGTACAAGATTAGAACGTCGGACAACGCCTGAACTGCCTCCTCGCCGTTCCCCTCGGCCAGCCATGCCTCGCCTAGTCGCATTAGGGCCTCGGGCTGCCGGCTGTGAGGCCGGGCATGTTCGAGATACGCCCGAAGCAGCCGAATGGTCGCCGGGTAATCGCGAGCCTGATGAAATGCCTCGGCCGCCGCCCAAAGATCATCTGGGTAGTGCGACGTAGGGTATCGTATCTCGGCCAGGCGTTCGTAGGCCCGGCCTGCCTGCCGAAAGCACTCGCGAGCGTCGCCAATGAGCTGTCTTGCCCGGGGCGATCCGCCCGGAGTAAGGAATTCCCTGGCTTGTCCGCTTTCGATGGCGGAAAGCCAAAGCGGCCCTGGTGATGACACAAGATGCGACGCATCTGGGCCAGATTGCGCCATGCCGCCATTAGTCGAATTGGTCTCAGCTATAGGTGTGGTTGCCGGCGCTTCGGATACTTCGCCGACGGGGCTATCGCTTGAAGTGTTTCTGGACTGGGCGGCCTGAAGGTTGCCACCGTCTTGGCGGAATTTCTTGGCGCGTTCTTCGGCATGGAGGGCCGCAGCCATTAGGTGCTCGCCCCAGGCTTCATAGGTGGAGGCCAGGTTGCTCCAGCGCTCGACGGGGGGAAGCAATGCTTCGCTGGCTCGGATCAACTCCACGGCCTCGGCAAAGGCCTCGGCTTCCATGAGACGCTGAACATTGGCCAGGCACCGCTGACGCAACTCGTCGGCCAAAGGGGAAGTATTCCCCGGCGTGACGGCGGGCATCCGTTCCACAACCTGGCGATGGGCATTCACCAGCCCAGCGTAATCGCGGCGGTCGAACAATAACTCGCCTTCGTCGAGCGCCGCCTTGAAAGCCACGTCTTCTACGGCAAAGCCGGACTGGATACGGCGCAGTTGCCGCAGGGCCGCCGCATGATCGCCCAGCCCGTAGTACGCTTGCGCCAAGCCATAGTTCAATTCGGCAGCCAACCGCGGATCGGTCGTGCGGTGCAACAGGGCCGTGCGAAACGTTTCCACTGCCTGCTCGTAGAGCTGGCGGGCTTTTTCCGTGGGCGGAACGGCTGGCTGCGGATCAACTTCATCGGCGTCCTCGCCCGAGGAGTTGTCAGCTGGCTCGTCCCCAGGCTTCGAATCGGGGAGCGGCGATTGCGGCTCGGAGGCGCCGGCCGGTCCGCCCCCTTGGGGTGGCTGTTCGGCTTGAACCAGGTAGAGCCTGCCCGAGAGCAACGCTGCTTCGCCGATGGCCCGCTCGCGGGGCGGCAAGGATTCGAGCGTCTTGCGGCAATGGTCATATTCTTCCAGGGCAAACAGCACTTGGGCCTGTTGCACGATTGCCCGATGGCGATCGGCCGCGGCGATCCCCTTGATGTTGGTACATGCACGCAGATGATCGAGCGCGACGCGCGGCAACGGTGTGGGCAGTCGAAGGCATGCCTGCGCGGCCAGGCGATGCAGTTCCTCGGCCGGTTCGGCTCCATGGGCGAGCGCTTCCTGGAGCGAAGTCAGAGCCTCGGGATAGTTCCCGATGAGAAACTGGCTGCGGCCCAACAGAGCATGCCCTTGGCTATGCCGCCCGGTTGGGAATCCCCAGCGGCGAGACTGCTCCAGATACGAAGCGGCTGAAAGTGCATATTGGCTGACCAGATTAGTTGGGCTGCTTTCCGCACGATACAGTTCGACGGCCCCGAGGATGAACGCCGCCGCGCTGCGCTGGGGTGTCGGCCCTTGTCCGGATTTCGCCAGTTGTTCCGCTTCAAAAGCGGCGCGGGCAAAATCCCTGCGATCAAGCGACGCGAGGGCCGAGGCCGGCGTGATGTTGCCGTCTGCATCGGTCAACAGCAGTAGTATCAGCACGCCGGCCGAAACCGTAATCAGGGTCACCGCGGCGATGGCCACGGCCGCCGCGCGGTGATTACTTGCCCAGTCGGCGACCCTTGCCATGGGGCGTGTCAAGATATCGCGTACTTTTTGCCAAATGCCGGGAGCCCGGCCTGGCCGCTCGGGCGAAGGCGCCGTCGAATTCGTTCTTGGCGATGGTGGCATGGCACAGAATCGCGATCAACGGGCGAATAGCTACTAAGCACAGGTTGGCGAGCTTCTATCGAAAAAAGCTCGCCCACTGTCAATGCCGCGCGGTTCGCGGGGCAAAGAGCGTTATCCCAACGCAAGACAACTAGAGAAGTTGGCGGGCTTGCGGGGAGTTATTAGGGCCTGCCCGGCTCATGTCCGCTTGGCTGCATGGGGCTTACGGCAGAAATGTCTCCGGGGATGCCGGGAAACGGAAAACCTTGCGGCGCCGATCATTCCACGACCGGGCATTGCGGCGCAGGAACTAATAAACCATCCCGGAGAGCATGCTGTGACAGCGTGCTGGTAAGCCGTGCTTGCATGGCGGATAAACTTGGGGCGGCAACATTGCACGCTACCCCCCGCCAGGGGAGAATAGTCAAGGATCATCCGTTTCGCTGGGAGATTGCAGCGATAACGGCCATGCCGTGCTGCGCCGGCAGAAGCCAGCGGCGAGTCCCGTCTTCAATCATCCGCGGTAGGATGTACGATGACCGTTCGCAACGAAGCAACTTTCTTAGGGAACCCGTCATGAAGCGACCGCCTCTCTCCCTCGGTGTCTGGGCGCGATGCCTTGGTCTGGCAGTGTTTTGCACCCTGGTATGGTCGGCGGTTCCGGCCTCCGCGCAGATTCTGGCACAACAGCGGACCTGGACCGATTCCTCGGGCACTTACACCGTGGAGGCGACCATCCTTTCGGTTGAGGACGGCAAGGTAATGCTGCTGCGCGCCGACGGCCGCAGGGTTGCCGTACCGCTGGACAAATTGAGCAAAGCCGACCAGGACTTTGTTCGAGCGGCGATGGCTGCCGGCGCTGGCCAGGCTGCCGGGGCCCACAAACTGCCGTTTGATCCGACCTGGGTATCGGATGATTTTCAGGCGGCGGTTCTCGCGCGTCCGAACCGGATTTTCAAATCCGAAGTGATTCAAAGCCTGATGAAAACGCCCTTGCTTCGAGGAGATACCAGGGCCGCCGGAGTTGATCTGGCGGAGATTGATTGGGTGATCGTATTGGTCGCGCCTGCCGGCGAAGTAGGCGCCGGAGGTACCGGCAATGCGTTCCCTGCTCCCACCGATGATGCCCCGCCCGCCGCAAGGGTCGGTGTGATCGTTGTCTCGCAAAATCCTTTTGACCGCAACCGTATGAAGGCATCCGCCGAGTTCCGGGGCGCTACGGAGCGTATGGTCGATGGCAAAGTGCAATGGACCGTGCCGACCCCGGCGGGCGCAGCCACTGATTTTCTCTTCTACAGCGAAAACATCCTGCTCGCCTCGGCGCACGGCATGGTCAGCAAGATGCTGACGGCCAACGGCAGCGAGCAGCAGGTGCTGCGCGCATTGCAGCAGGTGGAACTCGACCACGATGCCACCGTGGTCATGCTCGCACCGCCCCCCATACAGGAAGGTGCAGACAGTGAGAACGGTTCCAATCCGATCAACAGGATCGCCCAGACGATGGAATACGGAATGGTTTACCTCGATGTCGGCAGTGCCCCCAAGCTGGCAGCCAAGGTGGCAACCAGCGGCGCTCAACAGGCGCAAGAGTTGAAGCAACAGGCCGACGCCGGGATGGGCCTCGTGAAGTTAATGGCGACCTTGGGCCTCCAGGAACAACTCAAGGATCTCGATGTCGACCCGGCGCCATTGACCTCGCTCATCACCGACACGCTTAACACGTTTCAATCGTCGGTCGATGGAAATGCGGTCAGCTTCAGCGTGGCGACTCCGGAAGATACGGCGCAACGGCTCCAGCAGTGCATTCCCATCGTTCAGGCGATCATGATACAGCAACGGCAACGTGCCGGAGCGACCACTGACACCCCATTCGGCCCGGGCGGCACGGACGGCACACTGCCCAACCGTGGCGGAATACGCATTAACCCCGAGAATGGGCTGCCGCTTGAACAGCCGTAGTTGCGGCTGTCGAAACCGAGTTGTCCCAACCCTCGCGTTCGGCGTTTACGGGTCCAGCACCATCCAGTTCCCCCCGGATCTTGGGGGAGAATGGTCGGCAGTCTGATGGCTTTCGAGGTCGCGGTGCCGTCGCGCGCTGTTGCGGTTACAGCTCGAATTGCCGGGCAAATGCGGACTTACCGAACTCGATGCCGCGGCGCAGCGACTGCACATCGCTGCCCAGGTGGATCATCCGGCAGCCAAGGTCGGTGACGCGGTCGGCAAACTCTGGAGTGGCGCAGACCGTGCCCCACGCCTTGCCGTGTTTCTTGCAGGCTTCGGCCACGGCAGCGTAGGCATCCCAGAGCTTCTGGTTCTGAAACTGCCCGAGGATGCCCAGGGCTTGGGACAAGTCGGCTGGTCCGACGAACAGCACGTCCACGCCGTCGATGGCGGCGATGGCGTCTGCATCGTTGAGCGCGCCCAACGTTTCGATCTGGATAGCGACCAGCGTATCGCGATTGGCGTCCTCTGCGAACTGCGCCGGAGGCTTGAAGGTGAAGTTGGCATCGCGGCCGCTGGCGTTCAGGCCGCGTGTTCCCCGCGGTGCAAACTTGGCCCATTGCACGAATTGTTCGGCATGTTCGGCCGAATCAATCCGCGCGGCCATCACCCCGCCCGCGCCGACTTCCAGCGCCTGCGTTACGATCGAGTAGCACGACGGGGCCATTCGCACGAAGCAATCGAAGCCGTTGGCGCGGCCGGCCAGTGCAAGCGTCTGGATTTGCTCGTAGGTCAGCCCGCCGTGTTCCTGGTCCATCCAGAAGCCATCGAACCCGCCCGCGGCTCCGAAAATTTCCACGATCACGGGGCTGGGAATCCGCCCGACTGCAAAAATGCGGACGGTCTTCCCTGCGGCCAGTTTGTCCTTGAACGCGCTCATACGTTCCTCGCCAGGTGGTGCAGAAGTTGAATTTCCGCACCATACCGCCGCCCGTCGCGGAAAGAAAGCCTGGGGGGCGAGGTGAACGCTCGCAGCCTAGCGCACCGTGGAGGACAGCACTTCCACCCTTTGGGCGACCACGTGCGGCGCCTTGAGTTCATTCGAGTAACCGCGCGATCCAATGATGCCGACGTTGCGGCCCTCGTAGGCTCTCAAGTTCACGCCCGGGGCCGAAGTGACGTACGCGCGAACGCGGTTTTCCTGGTCGAGCAGGGCATATTGCGGCGCCCCAATTCGCTTGGAATAGACGGGCACCAGTCGGCCTTCGCCATCGAATTGGCTATGGACCAGTTCCACCGAGGCGGCATCGGTATCGTGGCCGCTGCGCTGCTCATCGGCCGGCCGGGTGAAGGAGATGGCCCGATCGGCCGCGCGGCTTCGCTGGGCCCGGGCCGATTGTTGCTGCCGGCGGATGGTGAGCAGCAAGCGTTCTTCCGCGTTTTCGATCTGGCGGCGGAGGGCGGCGAAACGGCGAATCCGCTCAATCAGCTTCTCCGCTTGCTCCAGTTCCTGGCGGTTGCGTACGCGGTCGGATGCCGCCACGGCCCGGTCGAACAGGTCTTCCAATTGGGCCAGGTCCGCCTCTTCGGCCACGACAAACGCCAACTCCGCTTCCAACCGTTCAAGCTCCAGGGAGATGCTGCCGGCTTGGGTTTCCCTCGCGGGTGACTCGCCACGGCTTACTCTAGACGGTGGGGATGGTTCATCGGCCACGCCGGGCCTCCGCTCGCCGCGAGCCAAACGTTCCGGCGCTTCGGTTCGCCGGGTGGAATCCGATTCCTCGTCGGAAACCTCGGCCTGATAGGAGGCGGCGCGGTGAACAGTGCCGCCTTCGGCGCGGTGCAACGAACGGGTGCCACTTCGGCGCGAATTCACCAGCTCATCGCGCGGCGGGCGTTCATTCTCGGGTATCTGCTGGTACGCGGCCCGTTCGATTTGAGCATCGCGATCCCTGCTGATTGGGCGGCCGCCGCTCGCCAGGCGCGGATTGCGGTCGTTGCGTTCATCGCGATCGACCGCGGTGGCTGGTTGCACCTCACCGCCGGCAAAGTCGCTGGTCGCGCCGCGGGGCTCAACTTCGTCGTGAAGCTCGGCGTCGCCCGACACCGGATCGACGTAACGCCCGTACACCCAGCGAAACTCGCCGGAAGGCGGTGCGACGCGATACCAAGCGCCCGACTCGCTCGCGCCTTCGTCCAGCATCTCCAGCAGTTCGCCCTTGCGCAGCTTTACCTGCCAGACATCGCGGGCGTGATTCAGCGTGCTACCAACGCGGGCGACCACGCCGTCCATCGTCACTTCGAGCAGGCCATCGCCAGCTTCGCGAACGTATCGGGCGGAAATCCAGCTATAGCTCGACGCGGGCGGCCGCACGGCATACCAGCCACCGGGATCGTGCCGGTAGACTTCAACGACTTCGCCCCGCTTCAGCTTTTCGGTGGGATAGTAATCCTGGCCCGGCCCGCTGCGGACGTAGACATCGTCGGCATTGATCACGCCGCGATAGGGAAACTCTCGGGCGACCGCCATAGAAACGGTGGCAGTCAGTGCCAGGCAAGATGTCGCAAGGTGAATGACGTGCGCAGCGCGCAATTGCATCCGTCCACTCCCGCCGGGGAGGCAGTCGAAAAGCACGATGGGAAATCCGGTAGAAAGGCACGCGGCTTGTAATGGAAACGGCCCGGCCGGGCAAGGGCGGTTCGCATCGCCGTTTACCCTTTGCCCTGGTGCCGGAAAGCCTGCGGCGGCAATGCCTTCATCAACCGGCGGCCTGAATCGCATCCCTTCGAAAGGGTGGTAGGTGTTGTGCGGCAGGCGGATTATGCTGCCGCACACGGCATGCGCCGTCAGAGTCGCCCTGTTTTCCCCAGGTCAGCCAGATTGGCCGCGGTTGTTCGTTATGGCCAGTATCCCTTAGCCAGCTATTTTCACTGGTCGCTGGCCTCGGGCGATTTGGTCAGTACTGTCAAGAAACGTTTTTGAGAAATCAGTCAATTCTGATACGATAGAGCCTCGGAGTTAGCCGCGGACGTGCCGACGTAACTAATGAACGCTCGGGCGTTTCGGAGACTCCAGACCCGCCGGAGGACTGCCGGGCCGGTCGCATGCAACCGGTCGTGGGCAGTTCGCCACCATCCATCATCCATCCCTGCCAGCTACGAGAGCACCCCCCGATGATGTCCATGTTTCGAGGGCTTCTGCTGACCGCTGCTGCGTGCAGTCTGTCAATGTCTGCGGCGGTGGGATACGCCGAAGAGCTGTTGCCTCCCGATCGGCCCATTGAACAGGTCGTTGACCATTACATCGACGCCTTGCTGAACCAGCGGAATGTAACGCCGGCACCCCAGGCCCGCGATGGTGCTGTAATTCGCCGCACCATGCTCGACCTGGCGGGCCGTGTTCCCACGATGGCGGAAGCCCAGGCTTACGTGGAAAGCACCGATCCGAACAAGCGTATGCAATTGGTCGATCGGCTGCTGGGAATGCCGGAATTCGCACTGCATTTGCGCAACGAACTCGATCTGATGCTGGCTGGCTCCGAACGCATGGACGCCTCATGGCGCGATTACCTGTTGACCGCATGCCAAGAAAATCGTCCCTGGGATGTGATGTTCCGCGAGATGATGCTCTCGGAGGAAACCAAGGACTCACCCGGCGCGCTGGGATACCTGCGGTCGCGGGCGAAGGACATGGACCGTTTGACGGGCGACACAAGCAGCATCTTCTTTGGCGTGGACATCACCTGTGCCAAGTGCCACGACCATCCCCTGGTGCCGGACTGGCTGCAGGATCATTACTTCGGGTTTCAATCGTTTTTCAGCCGCACCTACCTGACCAAGGCCAACTTCGTGGCAGAAAGCGATGAAGGTGAAGTCAAATTCAAGACCACCTCGGGTGAAACCAAGTCGGCTCAATTGATGTTTTTGACCGGCACGGTGATTCCCGAGCCCGAGTCGCCAAAGCGCAGCGACGAAGAAAAGAAGAAGATCAAGGAACAACTCGACGAGTTGGACAAGCAGAAGTTGCCGCATCCCGCGCCAGAGTACAGTCGGCGCGCGGCGCTGGTCGAATTGGTGTTCAAGCCCGGCGAGCGCGAGTTCTTTGCCAAGTCGGCAGTGAATCGGGTGTGGCACCGGTTGTTTGGTTGGGGGCTGGTGAACCCCGTGGAGCAGATGCACAGCGGCAATCCGCCCAGCCATCCCGAACTGCTGGACTGGCTGGCGCGCGACTTCGTGGAGCATGGGTACGACCTCAAGCGGCTGATTCGCGGCCTGGCGCTGAGCCAGGCCTATAGCCGCAGCAGCGTTTGGGAGGATGGCGAGCGGCCCTATCGCGACCTGTTTGCCGTCGCGAACGTCAAACCGCTGACGCCGCGGCAACTTGGATTGTCGCTGGAGATCGCTACCTTGAGTCCCCCCACGATTCCTGCGTCCACCGATCCCAAGTGGGAATCGTTTGTCGTGGACCGGGAGAAACGGACTGGCCGCTTCACCACTTGGGTCGAGGCTCCCAGCGAAGACTTCCAGGTGAGCGTGTCGGAAGCCCTGCTGTTCAGCAACGCTGCGGAAATTGAACGCGATTACCTGGGCACCGGCAACAACCGTCTGGTGACCTATCTGGCGGAACTCGAAGATCGCGATTCCGCACTGCACGCGGCCGGGTGGAGCTTGTTCTCCCGCCCGCTGGAACCAGAAGAGCTTCAATTGCTGCGGGATTACCTGGCCAAGCGTGAAGACCGCCTGGTGGAAGCCTGGCAGCAAGTGGTGTGGGCGCTGATGACCAGCCCCGAGTTCAGATTCAACCATTAGGGAGGACCGATCGCGCGCACGGCGCAGTGAGCCGTGGTACGCGAGTTGGTCCGATTTCAGGCTCAACCGTGTTGTGGACCGATAACGGCGGGCGGTGAGGCAGCGCCGGCGCTGCACGCCGCGTCACCTGCGATTCAACAGCAACGAGGAAACAGCTATGGCTAATCGCCGTCAAAATTTCTGTGGCTCGGACGACCACCGCATCCACCGCCGCGGTTTCTTGGGAGCCGCTGCCGCTGGTGCCTTTGCGGCCAACATGGGCCTGCTCGACGTCCTCAAGAATCCCTCCCTGGCCGCCGAACTGAAGAAACGCCAAAAGCACGTGATCCTGCTCTGGCTCGCCGGCGGCGCCAGCCAGCTTGAAACTTGGGATCCCAAGCCCGGCGAGGACAACGGCGGACCGTTCCGGGCCATCAAGACCGATGTGCCCGGGATCGAAATCTCCGAACTGCTGCCCAAGATGGCCCAGCGGATGCACACCACGTGTTTGATCCGCTCGTTGAACACGGGCATTGCCGACCACGGCGGCGGGGCAGCGCTCATGGAACGCGGCCGGCGCGATGAGCCGAACCTGCAATATCCCGACCTGGGTGCGATCCTCGCACGCGAACTGGGCCGGGCCGACAGCGAAGTGCCCGATTACGTGTCGATGTACACCTCGACCGAGGGCCGCCGCAAAGGCACCTCAGGCTTCTTGGGCGCCCGCTACGCTCCGATGTTCCTCGATAAGGAACTGATGCCGGCCAACATCCGTCGGCTGGAGTCGATCAGCGACCTGGATCATCAGGAGCGGGGGGAATTGCGGCGCTTGCTGGGCGAGCGGTTCGCACGCGGGCGCGGTTCGCACAGCGTCGATAGCCACAACGGAGCCTACAAGCGCGTCCGCGGCCTGATGGCCAGCGAAAAGCTGTTCGATGTCTCGCTGGAACCACAAAAGTATCGCGACGCCTATGGGCCGACCCAGTTTGGCGAGCAGGTGCTGGTGGCGCGGCGGTTGATCGAAGCCGGCGTGCCGTTCGTCAAGGTCGCCCGGGCGTGGTGGGATAGCCACGGGCAAAACTTCGAAACCCACCTGGAACTGGTGACGGAACTCGATCACGTGATGTCCACGCTGATCGATGACCTCGAAGCCCGGGGCCTCCTGGAACACACACTGATTATCACGCTCGGCGAGTTCGGCCGCACGCCGAAGATCAACCCCAGCCTGGGCCGGGACCACTTTGCCCGTGCCTGGAGTGCCTCGCTGACGGGATGCGGCATTCAAGGCGGCGCGGTCTGGGGTAAGACCAGCCCCGACGGCAATTCCGTGGTCGATGGCGAAGTTGGGGCCGGCGAACTGTTTGCCACCATCTTCCAGGCCTTGGGCATCGATCACCACAAGGATTACCACGTTGGTTCGCGGCCGGTACCGCTTGTTAACCCCGGTATCGACCCCATCCGCGACGTCCTCGCTTGATCCTTGGCTCCGGAGGGCAGTGGCCTGAAAATCAAGTGGCCGCTGCCGCATCCCATTGAGACCACACCATCCAAAGGTTTTGCAGCATGACTGCCGATCCCAACAAGTTGACGAAAAAACTCGACGTGGGCGTGCCGGGAATCCTGTTCGCGATCGACAAGGCGGAAGACGCAACGCTGGCCTGGTGCGGCGCCGCCGACGCCAAGGTGTATGCCTTCGATCTGGCCGAGGAGAAGCCCACCGGCAAACCGCTGGAGGCCCACACCAGTTATGTCACCGGCGTGGCCTTGGCGGACAAGCATCTCGTCTCGGGCAGCTATGACTGCTCGCTGGTGTGGTGGGATGTCGCGGCGGAAAAGCCCGTGCGGACGGTCAAGGATGCCCATGCTCGTTGGATCCGCGGCGTGGTGGCTTCGCCCGATGGCAGCTATGTCGCCAGCGTGGCCGATGACATGGTGTGCCGCCTGTGGGATGCTGAAAGCGGCAAAATGCTGCGGGCTCTCCAGGGGCACGAGTTGCAAACGCCCCACCATTACCCCTCCATGCTCTATGCTTGTGCCATCTCGTCCGACGGCAAACTGGTTGCCACCGGCGACCGTGTGGGGCATGTGGTAGTGTGGGAAGCCGAAAGCGGCCGCTCGCTGGCCACGCTCGAAACCCCGGTGATGTACACCTGGGATCCCACCGCGCGGCGGCACTCGATCGGTGGCATCCGCAGCCTGGCTTTCTCTCGCGACAATAAGCTCCTGGCCGTAGGCGGCATGGGAAAGGTCGGCAACATCGACCACCTGCAAGGCGCATCGCGCATCGAAGTGTTCGACTGGCAGACCGGCGAGCAGACACACGAGTTTTCCAACGACAAGATGAAGGGACTGGTCGAAACGCTGGCCTTTGGCCCCGGGGACCAATGGCTGGTGGCCGCCGGCGGCGATCATGGCGGTTTCATCCAGGTGTTCGACCTCAAGGACAAGAAAACTCTGAAGGAAGAGAAATCACCCATGCACGTGCATGACATGGTGCTCTCCACCGATGGGACTGCCCTCTGCACCGTCGGCCACGGTCGGCTGGTCACCTGGGAATTGAAGTAGCGCAGAGTTCGACGCGCGCACCGGTTATCCGCCGGCAGCCCGCCCCAAGACTAGTGACCGCTGCGCCGCCTGCCGCGGCGGCGCTTCCGCTGGCATCGGCAGCAGTTCGTCGCGAATGTTGTTCAGCGGCAGCGCCCGCCCGATGGCGGCGTGCATTTGGCGATGATTCTCCCGAAGCCTTTCTCATGCTCGGCGAGTTGCGCTTCGACCTTTTCACGCAGCGCCTCGATGATCTCCTTGGATGGCGGCCGTTCCGGTAA
>CAZEEG010000070.1:19071-31794 GCA_964511065.1 uncultured Pirellulales bacterium
ATCAGGGGCTGGCCACCTCCAGCACCCGTTCGCCGAACAGTGGCAGATGCCGGTAGTAAACTTCCAGCATCAAGAGGTGCAGCGACGTGACATAGATGCGGCCCGCTTGCGGTCCCCAGCGGTCGGGCACGCGGCCAACGGGGTTCCAGCTTCCGGCCAGTGGCCCGTCTTGCACTTGGGTGCCGGTCAGCAGGGGACGAAGTTGGGCATCCCAGGCTTTCCAAGGTTCGCCCTGCATGTGGAACATGACCTGCGTGGCATAGTACCAGTAATAGGCGTCGCGGTCCTGGGGGCGGGCACCGATGCTCGGCAGCCTGGCGCGCAGGTACGCGGCTCCGCGTGTCAGCGATGCTTCGTTGGCGCCGCCGAGGTACATTTGCATGAGCATGGCCTCGGCTGTCATGGCAGGACTGGGCGTGCGTTGGTGTTCCTGCAGCGCGCGCGGCCGGTAGACATACAGCGCGCCATCCCCGCTCCACTTCGCCCCGTTCAGCCAGCGCTGCACGCCCTCAAACACCTTGGGATCGACGTTCAGGCCGGCCATCTGGCCGCTCTTGAGCGCCATCAACTGCCAGCCCGATACCGACGTATCCGTTCCCACGCCCGGCGCGTAACGCCAACCGCCTTGCGCCTGGTTTTGGGCCGCGACGATAAAGTCCAGCGCCCGCTGGGCCGGTTCCTTGAGCGCCGGGTCGCGCGTCATGCCGTAGGCCTCGCACAGGGCGATGGACGCGATCCCGTGGCTGTACAACCACGCGTACTTGTTTCCTCCCAGCGCCGAGAACAAATCGCCATCGGGCCGTTGATGCTCGACGAGGAACTGTAGCCCTGCCGCAACCTGCTCGCGGTATTTGTCGGCCTGGTGCGTGTATCCGGCCCCCAGGAAGGCCAGCAGCGAAAGGCCCGTCGCGGCCGTATCGGCCTCCATCTGGCCTTCGCCAACGTCGGTGGTGTAACCGTGTCCTTTGCCGAAAGCATGCAACGTCCAGCGGCCATCGGGCGATTGATGCCGGGCGAGGAACGCCAATCCCATCTCCACGGCTCGCTCCGACTCGGCCGTGCCGCCATGGCGGCGGGCGATGTTCTCGCGATCGCGCACGTCGCGGTTGCGAAATGCCGGAGCCGGTTCGACGCGAAGCGGCGCTTCCACCGCCTGCGGAGCCGAACTGCGTTCAAGCACAAAGCGGCCGATGCTGGGACGCAAGGTCTGGCTTTCCAGTTGCGCCATGCGATGCGGCAAACCGGCCTCGGGCGTGCGATCGCGCTGCAGCCCGCCAATGCCCGGGTCCGTTGGGGCGATTTCTGCCACGCGATTGGCCAGGCGCTGCGAGGGACGATCGAAGGTGGGACCGGCGCCGCCGGCCTGGCCGTCGGCCAGGGAGTTGGTGCTGGGGGCGGACGAGGGTTGTGGTCCGGCCGCTTCTGCCAGGTCGATTGCGCCGGGATCGGCAGGAAGCCCGGGCAAATCGGAATGCCTCGCCAGCGAAGCGCCGCTGCCGATTCCCAGGCGGGGACCGCCCATCGCAGCGGCAGCCCTCGTCGGCCCGCTGCCTGAAGCTGCCGCCGATGGGCCGGCTTCAACATCCTCGCTCCCTCCGGGGCCAACACGGTTGGCCGAGGCCAGCGATCCGGATACATCGCGGCGCATGGTGGCACCGCTGGGGGTCAAACCGGAATCGAGGGCCACGGTCGCCGATCCAGATGGTCCCGCTTCTTCGCTTGCCAGACCGCCGTTCATGCCGGCCGCGGGTGCGACGGCCACTTCGGGAGCAAGCCCTAGCCCCGCTTGGTGCCGCTGCAAACTTCCGGTCCTTCCGGCCGCTATGCCCACCTGGGGAGTCTGGTTAGCAGTTCGGCCCGAGGCGGCCAGTTGGGAGGCCGTTTCGCTGCGAGCCTGGGAACTGCCGCCCAGGTCACCGGCATCAGCCCTGGCTGCCCCGGGACCGGTGGTATCCTGCCGCGTGGCCTGGATCGCCGGGCCGGAGCTTGCCAGCAATTCGCCCTGGCCGCCAGCCTGGGGATGGGAACCTGAAGGGCCTGGCTCGGCTGCCGGCGGTACCGCCGGCGACGGATCGCCCGGCCCTGCCGGCGCAGCGGCCTGCGCGCGGCCCAAGCTGCCGCCGACATGCTGCGCCGATGCCAGTTGTGGACCTTGGGCGGCGGTGCCCCGCGCGGCGGCGGGCGTGCCACGCACCTGAAGGTTCGGCCCCACGCTGCCACTGGAAGTGGACTCTCGGGCAGCAGCCACGGCACTAGCGCTGCCGCCGATGATGCGGCCGGGGGCATCCGCAGGTTGCGATGCCGCGTCGGCGTTACCTTGTGAGCTTCCGGCGGCCTGGGCAGCAGCGGCCGCGGCGACCTGGGGAGCTTGCGGTGTCGGCCCACCGCCTGCCGCGGCACCAAATTGCGACCGCTCCAATTGTGCCAGGCTTCCGGTGGTAACCGCGGGCTCACCTCCATGCTGGCGTGCGGCAGGACTCATGCTGGCAACTGCTGGCGCAAGAGAACTGCCGGCGCCCTGCTGAAGATCGCTCTCAGCCGGACGGCTTGCTTCGGCCGTTTGGGGGCCAGCCAGGCGGGATGGTGCCGAACCGCCGGGTTGCAGGGCCGGCTCGCTGGAGGCCTCGGTGCCGGAGCGTGCTGCGGGTACTTCGGCGGCGATCGCTGGCCCGGCCAGGCCCCCGCCAGCTTCCGAGGGATCAGCCGCGCGAGCGCGGGCCAAGGTCGCCGCAGTGGGACCGGCGGCAGATGGTTGCATGGCGGCCGAAGCATCGGCCCTGGACAACTGGGCCTGGCCGGCTGAAGCGGGCATCGGCGTCTGTTGGGCCAGGTCGCTAACCGCGCCAGGGCGTTCTGCCGGAACGGCCGCCGGGGCCGAGGAGCGCTGCGCGGCCAGTTCAGCCGCTTCAAGCGCGGGCTGGTCGGAGGCCGTAGCCGCTGGTGCCTGGCTCTGCGGGGCCTCGGTGGCTTCAACTTCGGCTACCACGGGAGTCGACGACCGATTGGCCGACGAGCGCTGCGCCGCACTCAACTGGGGAGTGGCCTGGGCAAGTTCTGCCCGCTGCATTGCGGCGGTCGATGCCGTAGCGGTTGGCCGCGCCGCATCGAGTTGGATTTCGCCGCGCTGGGCTTCAGAGAGCGTGGCCGGGTTCAAGCGTTGCGCGCTGGCCGATGCCTCGAGCGGACGGTCCGGCTGCGCTTCGGCCACCTGGGGCACCGAGGCAGCGGGCGGCTGAACCGATTCCGCCGCCGGGGACGCTTGCGGCACTACGTTGGGCTGCTGCCGGGCGAGGCCAGATCGTGCCGCCGGCACGGCCGGCATGTCTGTGCTGCGACGTGCCATCGCCTGCGCTTCAAGCCGCGGTGCCGCGTCGGGAGCGCTGGCTGCGGGCCGCTGTGCCGTGGCGGCTGCCGCCCGTTGGCGCTGCGACGATGCCGTAGCTTCCAAGGCCGGGCGATTCTCTGCCTGGGAAGGCTGAGGCACCTGGATCTGCTGGGCCGGTTGCGTTGCCGGCGCGGCGTGATCGGACATCTCCGAGCGGCTCAGTTGCGAGGCCGCCGGCGTGGACGCCCGGTGCGGAGCCGACGCCACGGCCCGTTGCATCTCCTGCAAAGGCTGTGGCTGCACCATCGGTGTGACGGTGGCCGCTTCGTCGTTGGGCCGCTGGACGGGAACCTCCAACGGTTGCGATTCCCTCGACGCCTGCTGTTGGTGCTCGGGTAGCTCAGTGGCAATCGGCTGCGCCAGCGGATCCACCTGGGCCTCGGGCGCGGAGCGGCCGTAATCGGGGATGGTTACGACAACTTCCGATTCCTCGTCACTGGCATACGAACGGCCATCCTCATGAACCGTAGCCGCGAAATGGATGGGGATGACATACATCCCAATCGCCAACCAGAAGTGCAGCAGAAGCGCCAGCAGGACTGCCAATTGCATGCGGCGCGCATGGGCATGGTGCTGGAGTAGTGCGGTTCCCACCAGCAGGCCGATCACAATGACTGCCAGCCCGATCAGCAGGACAAAGCCGTTGGAAAAGAAGGTGCTGTCGAACCTGGGAGGATCGAACGATGGCTTGGCCGCAAGGACCAGCCCGGCCACCATTGCCGCCATGACCAGCAGCAGGCAGTTGATCGGCCAAAGCTGCTCGTCGAAATCGGCGACGCTATCGTGATCGACGCGGCGGATGACTCGTTTGCGTTCGGCCATAGTCCCGGATGGATGCTAGGGAAGGAAACTCATGGCGGCCTATTCGGGCAGAACCGGCCGGCGCCATCGCCGCGGCCTGCCAAAACTCAGTTGCCCGGCGATCCACCTTCCGTCGTACTGAGCATGTAATCGCGAATGCGAGCTTTGTTGCACAAGTCCATCGCGATCACGGGAAATTCCGTGGGGGCCCGGCGGTCTGCCCTGATAATCACCTTCTGCCGGCCCGGGTTGTTCACGCTGGCCTGCTGCAGAATATCCAGTAGTTGCGCGCGATCGACGGCTTCTCTGCTGTGAGAGAACACAAAGAACCGGCCATTACGGTCAATCGTGACCACCAGTTCCTGCGGACGCGAAGTCAACGGTCGAGCCTCGGAAGCCTGGGGCAGTTCGACATCGAGCGAGCGTTCCGCCTTGGCCCTCTCCATTTCTTCCTCTTCTTGAAACGTGGTCGCCACCAGGAAGAAGATCAGCAGCAGGAACACGACGTCGATCAGCGGCGTCATGTTCATGTTTTCCAAAGCGCGGCCGCGATCAATTTTTACCGTCATAGCAGGAAACTCGATGGCTCAAGGGCTTCAACGATTCAACGTGTGCGGGTTACCCCCCCTGCCATTTGAGCTACGGGTGGGCCGCCGGCTCCGTGGAGGCCGAGGTGCCACCAGAAGGTTGGCTGCCGCGGGCGGCCGGTCCGCCGTTGGCGCCTTCGGCCTTGCTGTTGCGGCGCTGCACGCGCAGCTTACCTTCGTACCGCTCAAGCTGCGGCAGCATGCCCAGCAGCAGTTCGTCGATTTCGCGGAATAGTGCCTGGATGCGGCCCTCGAACCAGTGGGCCAGGACGGCCGCTGGAATGGCAACCACCAGGCCCAGAAACGTGGTGACCAGTGCGGTGTAGATGCCTTCGGCCAGGGCCGCCGCCTTGTTGCCGGTGATGTTGCCCGAGGCCGTTTCAAAAAACGCCATAATCATCCCGATCACCGTGCCCAACAGGCCCAGCAGTGGGCTGATGGCCGCGGCCAATGAGAGCGGGCGGACGTTGGCATAAAGCCGTCCGGCCTCGCGCTCGCAAGCATCCTTGACGGAGTGTTCCAGCTCGGAATGTGGCCGGCCCACCTTGAGCAACGCCGACCGAATGACGGACGCCGCAGCCGAAGGGTACTGCTGGCAGATTTTGTATGCCTGGCGGGGATTGAGACCGCCTTCTCCGGCGGACGCATCGCCCAGCGCCTTGACCAGTTGCGGCGGCAACACCTTCCGCCGGCGCAAGGCTAGAGCGCGCTCGATGGCAAAGACGGCCACCAGCAGCGACATGAACAAAATGGGCAGCACCGTGGCGGTCATCAGCCAACCGCCGCCAAAAATCAACTTGAAGAGGTTCAGCGTTCGCTTCTCCGGCACGGGCTCCGCGGCGGCTCCCTGCCCGGCCGCTTCCGCCTGCGGTTGCGTGGCCGACGGACCTGCCAGGGCTTCGCGCGCCATCTGCTCGGCCGCGTTCAAGTCGATCGTGGGCGGTTCTGCCGCGCCGGCATCCGGACCGTCAGCTTGTGCCAGCAGAATGGGCTGATCCGCTTGCAGACCGCTGGGGCACAGGACGCCCAGCGCCGCAGCCCAGGCGACGGCCCAGACAAGGGCCAGTACGGCGAACCTGGCTAGGGCGGTCGCCGTGGGGACGACGGCCAGAGCAAACTGCGGGCGTCTGCCTCGTGGCAAGTGGTGAACAGTCATGGAGCTTTGCGCCTCGCGTTGGAATATGCGTGCGAGTGGAATCTCTTTCAAAGGTGCAAAACGTCAGCCGCCAAGTGCCTTGATCCGCTCCTCGGCCAGGGGGCGTTTGTCGCTGTCGTCGTACTTGAGCACTTCACGATAATTCGCCAGTGCTTGCTCGGTTCGCTTCAAAACCTCGAAGCAGCGTGCCGCTTCGTAGTAGGCGTTGGCCTGCCACTGGGGATAACCATATCCCTTGGCGACCTTGTAAAACTCGATGATAGCCTTGGTGTGTTCCTTCTTTTCGAAGAAGATTTCGCCGATCATGAACCGGCTTTTCGCGGCCACTTCGCTGTTGTTGCCACCATCTTCTTCGATGACTTGCTCGTAGCGCTGCATGGCCTCGTCGAGCTTGCCCTGGTTCTGCAGCGCCCAACCTTCTTCGTAGGTTGCCGCCAGCCTGGTCGAGGCTTCGGGAAAGTTCTGGCGATAATCCTTGAGGAGCGCCAGGGCATCGTCGAACTTCTCCAGCAGGTTCGCGGCCTGGGCGGCATGCAGCACCGCCACGGCTTGGAACTCGGGATTCGAAACAGCGTCTACGTTCTTGAGCAGGTCCAACGCTTCGTCGTATTTCTCCTGCTCAAATAGTGATTCACCCTGCATGAATCGGGCATCGCCCGCCAGCTTGCCCTGGGGATATGCGCGAAGCTGATATGCGAACGACTTCTCGGCCTTGTCGAAATCTTTTTGCCGGTAATAGCTCCAGCCCAATTTGTGCGCGGCCTGCTCGCCGAGCGTGTTGGCTTGTGCCGCGGAGATGGTCTTGTCGGCAGCCAACTGCTGGGCGTGCCGCTCCGCCTGGTAGTAGCTCTTGGCCGCGGCGGTGTAATCCTTGAGGGAGTACTGGGCCTCGCCCACGTTAAACCGAGCCTCGGCGGCCAGGGGGCTAGCGGCATGCTTCTCGGCCAGTTGAGCGAAGGTTTCGGCCGCTTCGTCGGCCTTGCCCAAGTCGTTGAGCGTCCACGCTAATTCATAAAGAACCTTGTCGGCTTCGTGGTATGCCGGAAACTCCTTCAACAGTTTGCGGTAGGTCGCCACGGCGTCGTCTGGCTTTCGGCTCCCGGCCTGGGCCAATCCCAAGCGGTAAAGTGCGTCGGCCTGTTCGGCAGCTTGCGGCGCCAGTTTCAAGAACGTCTGGAGATCATCGACCGCAGATGCCATCGCGGCAGACCGCTGCTCCTCCGAACCCTGCTGCGCGGCGTTATACCGAGCCAGCCCGCGCAAATAGTATGCCCGGCGTGCTTCCTGGTCTGTTTTCGCGGCATCTGGCGGAAGTGCGGCCAGAAACTGGTTGAGTGTTTCAATGGCTTGGGAATACGTACCCTGGCTTTGTTGAGCCCATGCCAGGCCGTAACGGGCACGGTTGGCCAGTGGACTATCCGAAAAGTTGCGAATGATCTGCCGGTATTGTTCCTCGGCCGTGGCATAGTCGCGGGCCGCGTAGGCGTATTCGGCCGACAGGTACCAGGCCCGATCCAGGGCCGGACTGTTAGGGAACGTGTCGATCATCTGGGCGACCGACTTTCGGGCAGCGGCCACGTTGTCCAGCCGGAACTGCGCTTGTGCCAGGGCCAGGAGCGTTTCGTCGGCCTCCGTCCAGTTGGCATCGGCCGCCAGCGAAGCCTTGAGCGAGTGGGCCGCCTCAGCGAATTTTCCCAGGTCGCTTTGACTGATGCCGAGCAAGTACAAGGCCTCCGCCTTGCGGGCGGGCAGTCGAATAGTGGCCGCTACGGGGGTGAGCGTGTCGATGGCCGCTTGGGGATTGCCTTGCAGGCTGAAGGTGCGGCCCAGGCGAACGGTCCATGCCTGGCTCTCGGCATGGTTCGGAAATTTCTCAAGCAACTCGCGGTACAGTGCCGCCGATGCGTCGTAGTTCTTGAGTCGCAACTGGCTTTCTGCGGCAACGTATTTTACATCGGGTACCAACTCGCTGTCGGGGTACGCCTTGAGGAAGGCCTGCGCCTGCTCCACCGCCTGCTGCAGCTTCCCTTGATTGAGCAGCGCGAATCCGGCCATGTACCGCGCTTGAGCCGCAACCGGATCGCTCGAGTGGCGATCGGCCAGCGCCACATAGGCGGCGGCAGCCTCGTCGCGTTTCTCAGGCTGTTCGTACAGGGCGTCGGCCTGATCCAACAACAATTGGGTGTAATAGGCCGTACCGTCTGCGTTCGCTGCGGCGGACTGGGCCAGTTGGTGGGCCTCTGCCGGTTTGCCCGATCGGAGCAGGCTGCGTGCAACCCAGTGGGCTGCTTCGGCACCGACTTCGCCTTGGCGATTAGCGAGCGGCCGCAGTGCTTGGATCGCGCCCTCGTCATCGCCGGCCAGGTAGGCGCACTTGCCGCCATCGAGTTGCGCCTTTTCGCGGTAGGCGGAATCGGGGTAATCGGCGATCAGCTTGCGAAACGCTTGGGCGGCCTCGGTGTATCGCTTGCGCGCGGCGAGACACTCCGCCACGCGAAGTTGTGCCAGATCGGCAGCCTTAAAGTCCTTACTGGCCGCCGCCGATTTGAAGAATTCCTCCGCTTCGGCAAACTGGTCCCGAGCCAGCAGCGATTCGCCCAGGCGGAAGCCAACTTCTACTGCCAACGCGTCATTTGGATAGGCGTTCAGAAACTGTTGGAACGCCTCGCCCGCCTGCTCCGGACGCATCAATTCTTCTTGCGCCACGCCCAAGGCGTATAGCGCCCGGGCGCGAAGGGTGCCGGCCTTCTGATCGGCCACCACGGCCTCGTACAGGGGCACAGCCTCCGCCCGCTTGCCTTGCGAATACATCGACTCTGCCAGGTAATACTGGGCTTGCGGCACATAGGCTCCCTGGGGGAACTGCTCGATCAGCCTGGCGAACGTGGCAGCGGCCGCGCCAAATGCCTTGGTGTCGCCGGCCGTGGTCGCCTGGCTGTACTGCGACAGCCCCAAGTAATACCACGCCAATTCCGCTTGCTTGAACTTGGGATGATCGGCGACGAGTTTCTGAAAGGCAGCGGCGGCCTGGTCGAACTTCTTCAATTGGAAGTGCGAGATGCCCAGGTAGTACATGCCGTCGGCGGCGCGGGGGTGATTCGGGGCGGCTTTGAGGAATTCGCTCCAGGCCAGGGCCGCCTCGTTGTAGGCTTTGTCGTTATACAGTGCTGCGGCTGCCGCGTATTCGGCGTCGCCTTCGGCCGCCCTGCTGGTGGCGGCAAAACCCAGCAGACCGGCCAACGCCATGGCGGCCGGCGCGAGGGTGAGCAGGATAGAGCGGGCGGAGAACCGTTCGTCCATAGCGGAAGACATCGTGCTTACCTCAAATCCTGGTACGGTTCTGATGTGAGCGTTCGAAGCGAATGGGCTCTGTAGGGACGCGAGCGTTGGATGGGAAGTCGCCAGATGGACGGTCAGGGCACGCCGCCGACACAAAGCAATCTTTCAGCGTGCATCTCCTCCGGAAAAGGGTGCATTCCCAAAGCTTCCGCACGGTGACCTTGGTCCAAGCCCCCCCAAGCATACCTATGGTGTGGAATGACCCTGGGGGTACGCTCACGCGCAGGCCCAAGCCCCCCAAGGCTAGGAGGAGGCCTCCGTTCGGTTCAGAAGAAAATTGCCTGTTCCGGTCGTTGGCGACGATTGATCCAATTATGACTTACCGGCAGCCCCGTTCCAAGGGAACAGCCGCAGTAAGCCGGGGGGGGCTGTGCCCATGCAGGGTTCCTTGCTGGACTCCCTGCGCGCAGCAGCGGCCATGGTGGCACAACCGCCTGCTAGTTCTTGCCCTGGGAAAGAAATGGTTTCGCGCCGCCGCGATACGAAGTGCGAAACTGCGGGGTTTGGGAGGCCAAGCTGCGACGGAGGCCCTCCGCCGTGCGCGCAAAGTTAGTGCAGTCTTCGCCGAGAAAACGCAGAATACGGGCGCCCCCCGGCCGGGTAGCCACCGGCTCTTACCGCCGGGCAAGGGGCCGGTGCCAGGGCGAGCAGCGCGAGGGATGGTGCGGGAGGCGACTAGACTTCTTTGCTGTCGATCCAGGTCATCAACTTCCGCAGACGGCGGCCAACCTGCTCCAATTCGTGTTCAGCTTCGCGGCGGCGCGTTGCCTTGAACGCCGGAGCGTTGGCCTTGTTCTCCAGAATCCATTCCTTGGCGAACTGGCCGCTTTGAATTTCGTGCAGAATCTTCTTCATCTCGGCCTTGGTCTGCTCGGTGACGATCCGCGGGCCGCGGGTGTAGTCGCCAAACTCGGCCGTGTTCGACACGCTGTACCGCATGTAGCTCAAGCCGCCCTGGTAGAACAGGTCGACGATCAGCTTCAACTCGTGCAGGCATTCAAAGAAGGCCATTTCCGGCTGATAACCGGCTTCGACCAGCGTTTCGTAAGCCGCCTTGACCAGCGCGCTCACGCCGCCGCACAACACCACCTGTTCGCCGAAGAGGTCGGTTTCTGTCTCTTCAGCAAAGGTGGTTTCAATCACGCCCGCCCGAGTGCCGCCAATGCCCTTGGCATAGGCCAGTCCGAGTTGTTTGGATTCTTCGCTGGCTCCGGGGCTGAGGGCGATCAGGCAGGGAACGCCGCCGCCGGCCACAAACTCGCTCCGCACCAAGTGGCCGGGGCCCTTGGGGGCCACCAGCACGATGTCCACACCCTTGGGGGCTTGAACCTGGCCGAAGTGCACGTTGAAACCGTGCGAACACATCAGCAGGTTGCCCGGCTGGAGGTACGGCAGCACATGGTCGCGGTATACGTCGCCCTGCACTTCGTCGGGCAGGAGCATGTTGACCATGTCGGCCTTGGACACGGCCTCGGAAACGGGCAGCGGCTCAAAGCCGTGCTGAACCGCCAGGTCGTAATTGGGACTGCCGGCACGCTGCCCAACGATCACATTGCAGCCGCTGTCGCGCAGGTTCTGAGCGTGAGCGTGGCCTTGCGAACCGTAGCCCAGAATGGCGATGGTCTTGTTCTTCAGCAGCGACAGGTCGGCGTCCGTATCGTAGTAGACTTTTGCAGTCATGGGCGGTAATTACCTTTGCCAGCGATCAATCTTTGCCCAAGGGCGTTTCAATGGGTTGATTCGGGTTGGTGATGCAGTCTGGCCTCGGTCTGCGATCAGGGCCAAATGCTCCCCCCCCAACAATTTGCCGCGGGCCTGGACAGCCCCGACCAGTGCTGTGCCTGTTCTCGTGGCACCCGCGCTGCCGGATACGTTCATGGCTTAAGCCGCGGCGTTGTTACTGATTCCAGCGCGGCAAATGCCCGCTTGGTTCCAAGTCGATTTGCGGAAATGCCGCAACGTTCAACAGCCCCGCAGGGGGCATCACTACAGGGAAACGTTCCGCGGCCGATTAGTCGGCCGCAGGCGGTTCGGTGGTTTCGCTCGATGCAGCGACTTCTGCGCGGGATCCACGAACCATGGCAATGCGGCCTGTGCGGACCAGTTCGACAATGCCGTAGGGCCGCATGAGGTCGATGAAAGCCAGAATCTTTCTTTCCTGTCCGGAAATTTCGATCATGACTTCGGAACCGCCCACGTCGACGATGCGCCCGCGGAAGATATCCACCAGTTCGAGCACCTCGCTGCGTTTTCCGCCCGAGGGGGCGCGAACCTTGATAAGCATCAGGTCGCGCTCGACATAGTCCGAAGCGCTGATGTCGCTCACCTTGACGACCGTGACGATCTTCTCAAGCTGCTTACGCACCTGCTCCAGCAGCCGATCGTCGCCGATTACGACGAAGGTCATCCGCGACATCTTGGGGTCTTCGGTCTCGCCGACCGCCAAGCTCTCAATGTTATACCCGCGACTGGCCAACATGCCTGAAACCTGGGCCAACACACCCGGCACGTTCTGAACCAGTGCGGAAAGCACATGACGCATGGTCTACTCCGCTCGAAAACAAGCCGTGATGATAGTCCGCCCTCGCCACAGTGACAAGGGGCCGCAAGCGCAAGTTCACAGCCGAGTGCCAAAGCGGGTTGTGGGGGAGTGGGTTGTTGTCCGGCGGATGATGATTTTGGCAAGCCCAGGTGCATGCAGCGTGCTCCAGGCCCGCTGAGTTTCCACGCAGTCCCGAGGGGATCGGTGGCAGCCCCAAATGGGGGCGATCCGGCCGCGGCAATTTCAAGGAATGCAGATCGCTGAACGTTGCGCGCGGTTACGGTCCGTTTTGACTGGTGCCGATCCGTTGCAAAGCCACTACTTGGGTGAAGGTGGGAAGAAACGCAACCCGATCTGGTCACGTTCCGGATATTCGTGGGACAGCCATCGATCCACAAGAGCGGTGGCTCGCCGACGAAACCACCTGGATCATTGCGGTTTACTATCGAACGATGCACGCCACCCGGGATAACTGGCCACAATACCGCCGGAGGGGGCTGGTTCATTCCAGCCCAGTGGGTCCGTTGTCACGCGCCAATAAGAGGCGATCCCACGTTTGCGGCTCGTAGGTGGGGGACCAGTCGATGACGGCGCCGGGCGTGGCGTCGTCAGGATTGGATCGCTCGGCCCTGGCAATGTTCGAGGAAACGGGCCGCACCGAACCATCGCCCAAGGCCACCATCAAGTCGTTGCCGTGCATCGATTGCATGCGCCAACTGTTGCAGTCTTGCGAGGGCGGCCGCCGCTGAAACATGTACGTGTTGGGCTGCCCTTGCCAGTTCATTCCCAGCGCGTGGTGCTCACGATCCGACCAGAAGGCGAAGCGGATTCCCCAGTCACCCCGGTAGGGATTGCAGATGCGATGGGCCTCCGCAAAGAAGATAGTGTTGGAAAGGCCGTCGGCATTTGCGAC
>CAZEEG010000071.1:0-19091 GCA_964511065.1 uncultured Pirellulales bacterium
TTCTGTCCTTTTACCGCGTATTCCATAGCATGCGGTATGTGCGGCGGAACCTGGTCTTAAGGCTCAACCAGCCACTGCCCGAGGGGCTGCTGGAAGACCTCAACCGCGAATTTGCGGATATTCTGGTGGACGGGCAGATCGAAGCTCGGCCGGAGGGGCTGCCGGAGGAACGCGACGACCAGGAGATTCACGATTTGCCGCGGCTGGTGTTGCACTTTAACCGCCGGAATCTGGGGCGGCTCAGGCAAATGGTCGATTGCATCAACGCTGGCGACCTGACGCCGGTACCTCGCGATCTGCCGCACGACGAGTAGCGCATCACCGGGCGGTGCCACCGCTAGCCGGCTTATTCGCAGCCACTACCCCCCTTGCCAGCTACGGCTGCCAGCACCGCCTTCGGCCGCAAATCTTGCCTACTCGTTGCGACCGTACCATCGGCCCATTCGTCACGCAAGGGACGATCCTCAATTCCGTTAGGGCTTGACTTTCTGGTTCAACTGCTCTGACGGGGAGGGCCGATACTACCGTCACATGGAGGCGCGTTCCGTCCTGGCGACGGGACCGATGTTGACGAAGTTCCTGGGGGGAAAATGATGCGCACTCGCATTGCGTGCATGGTGCTGGTCTGGCTGGCCAGTGCGACCATCACTCGAGCCGATTGGGGCGTCAATCAAAACAGAGACCTCGATTGGCTCGTGGGAGATGCTCAGTTCTTCGCGCCCCGCGACCTGAGCGACTTTGACACCAAACCACATGCCAACGAAGGCGTGTTCTTCACGGCCGACTTCCTGCGGTGGCGGGTAACTCCGCCGCGGGACAGCGTCATCGGCAGCCCCGAGGCCGCCGGTAAAATTCCGGAGGACATTGCCATTTTTGGCCGGTCGGCACCTGCGGTGTTTCTCCTTGACGAACGGCTGCAGCTCAATTCATTGGATACCAGTTGGTACCGAGTCGAGGATTTCGACGGCCAGGACTTCAGCCTGGGCTGGGTCGAAGACAACCACGGCTGGTTTGTCCGCGGCTTTGAAATGCATGGTCGCGACCAGACCATCACCGGCACCGACACCATGGTGGCATTCAACGACCCACAAGGCTTGATCTGGTACGATGTCGGTGGTTTCTTCTTCGATCGAATCGGTGTCCAGTTCGACGAGCTCAGAGCCGATTTGGACACACGCTTCTGGACGGTCGAAGCCAATTACATGTACCGCTGCCGGACCCACTACGGCGACTGGCTGGAGTTCTTCGCCGGACCGCGTTACCTGAACTTCAGCGAGTCGTTCGACGTTCGCGGCTGGGGCGGCGTGCTGGACGACAGTTGGTGGTATACCGACGCCCACAACCACATTATCGGCCCGCAATTCGGCGTTCGCTGGTTCAAACGGTGGTCGTCGTGGCAGATCAGCTTCGAGGGCCGGGTCATGCCCGCCATCAACTTCCAAGACGTCAAACAGATGACACACCTGGCCAGCCGCGGTGGAGCCGGCGCACCGTTTCTCGCCTATGGATTAGGATTTCCGCCCATCGTCGTTCCACCTAGCGCTCTCGGGTTGCCGCCGCTGCAAAGCAACAGCAACCAACGCACTGACGAGGCCCAGTTCTCTGCTGTGAGCGAACTGCGCATCCAGGCGTCGTACATCATCACCCGGAAGGTGAACCTCAAGATCGGCTACAACTTCATGTACGTGGGCGGCTTGGCCCGGCCCACCAGCATGGTTGACTACACCTTCCCGCAGATGGGCATTCGCGAGCACGATAACAACCAGTCGATGTTCGCCCACGGTCTCAACTTCGGTGTCGAGATCAACCACTAACGGGGAGTCTGCCGGCCGAGCCACGCGGACTCCAACCGTGGCAATGCCGGCAACCGCTCGCTAGCCATCCATCGCTCCCTTACCAGCCAGGCCCGGCGGCCCGCAGCGCCGGGCAGGGGGGCAAACCCAGGATTGCAACAGGGGCCCGGCGGAATCGTCCGCCGGGCCCCTTGTCGTTTGGTGCCGCCCAATACTACCCAGATGCTGCCCTGAATACGGCGGCGGTCGCGGCCAACCGCCGTATTCATCAGGCCATTACGTCGGTCACGCCGGGTACGGCCACCACGGGCTGCGGCGGCGCGGTGTCCCAGGTGAGTTCCGCACCACTGGTCGGCCAGGTACTATGGGTGGACTTCAGGGCGTCTTCCATGCGGATCATTTTGCCGCTGTAGGTGCACATCCGGCCCAGGATGGCCGTCATCGACGACATGGCGCCGAACTCGCCCTCATTGAGCGGCTTGCCAGCCCGGATGCTGGCGAACAGATCGTCGTGTTCGGTCTGGTAGGGATTGTTCTTCTGGCCGCGGTAGGTCCACAGTTCTTTGTCGGCCACTTGAATCATGGCGCGGCTGATGTCGGAGGTACCCTTGGTGCCCTGGCAATGCTCGGAGACACTGTCCCAGCAGCCAGGCATGTGGCGGCACCAACTGAACATCCGGGAGCCGTCGGCGTATTCGAACTCCACGGCGTGGTGATCGTAGATTTCGCCAAACTCCTCACCCGTGCGGACCTGCCGGCCGCCCATCCCCTGGGCCGCCACCGGGTAACCGTTCTTGAGCCAGTTGCACACGTCCAGGTTATGGATGTGCTGCTCGCAGATATGGTCGCCCGAGAGCCAGTTGAAGTAGTACCAGTTGTTCACCTGGTACTGCATCTCGGTCTTCACTTCTGGCGGGGAATTTTCGCGCGTGCGGACCCACACGCCCTTGCCGTTCCAATACACCCGCATGGTGTGGATGTCGCCGATCATCCCATCCTGCAGCCGCTTGATGGTGTCCAGGTAGGTGAGCTGGTGGCGGCGCTGCAGCCCCACGCCAATCCCCAGGTTCTTCTCCTTGGCCTTGCGTGCCGATTCCAGCACCGAGCGCACGCCAGGCGCGTCGACCGCAACGGGCTTCTCCATAAACACGTGCTTGTTGGCATCGACGGCCGCCGCCAGGTGCAGCGGGCGGAATCCCGGCGGCGTGGCCAGAATCACCAGATCAACGTCCGAGGCGATCACCTTCTTGTAAGCGTCCAGGCCGACGAACTGCCGATCCTTGGGAACGTCGATCTTGTCGGCCAGTTCCTTTCGCTTCTGCAGTTGCTGAAGGCTGCCGTCCAGGCGATAAGCAAAGGCGTCGCCCATGGCGACCAGCTTCACCGGTCCTTCGGTGGCCAGGGCTTGCGATACGGCACCCGTGCCGCGTCCGCCGCAGCCGATCAGGCCGACGCGAATCAAGTCCGAGCCGGCGGCATGCACGTTGCGTGCGGCCGACAGGTTCGCCGCCAAGGCACCACCCACAGCCGCTGCCGTGGACACCTTCAGGAAATCGCGCCGGGATGATGCCGACTTCTTTTCCTCATTGCTCATCACCGTTTCTCCATGCTGTGGGGTGAAGGAATCAAGATAGATGGCTCACGTCCAACGGCTGACACGCTGGCCGTCCCCCCCGGCGGTCGCCCTCTGGAGCCGCCCCTTAGGGCCGCGGCCAGCACGCCCCCGCCTACTCGAGATTCACCTGGTACTCGTCCGGGCCGTAGGCCTTTAATTCCTCGGAGGTAGGCTCGCGCAACGGACGCACCACGCGAAAACCGACAAACGTGGCGTCGGTGTGATACCACTTGCTCTGCGGGATCTGGGGATCTTGAATCTTCCAGTCCTCGTTGGATGCAATTCGAGTCGCACTGCGGCACTCGTCCGCGGGAGCGTTCCAGCCCCCGCCGCGAACCACGCGCGGATACAGCGTCTCGGGCAACAGGTAAGGGCTCTTGGACAGCTTGCCGGCAAACTTGGAGTAGCCGTCGGCGAAGTAGCCGTCGATCACCCACTCGGCAACGTTGCCGTGCATGTCGTACAGGCCCCAAGGATTGGGCTTCTTGGTGCCCACCTTCTGATACTTGCCCTTGCTGTTCTTGGCGTACCAGCCGTATTCATCGAGCTTGGCCGGATCATCGCCAAAGCTGTAGGCCGTGGTCGTGCCTGCCCGGCAGGCGTATTCCCACTCGGCTTCGGTCGGCAGACGGTAGTAGCGACCCGTCTTGGCCGTAAGCCATTCGCAGTACTTCTTGGCCGCAAGCTGGGTCATGCAGATGGCCGGGTAGCCCTCTTTGCCCATGCCAAAGGTCATATCGGTGTAAGGCGGAGTGGGCCGGGTGACGGCATCGGCCAGCTTGTCCAGTTCGCTCGGCTTCTCGCCGATGAACTTGCGGCGCTGGATATCCATCTCGAACGACCAGATTTCGTACTCGTCCCAGGTCACCTCGCAAGCGCCCATCCAGAACGGCTCGATTTCGACTTCGTGCTGCGGGCCTTCATCCTCGTTGCGGCCCGCTTCGCTCTCGGGCGACCCCATCACGAACTTGCCGCCGCGAATCGGTACCATGCGGAACGTGACTTCCGTGCCGGAGATTTTCTCCGTGTACGGCCGCATCTGATCCTCGGTCTTGGCGGCAGCATCTTTGACTTCCAAAACTGGCTTGGACGCCGGTTCAGCCGCCAGCGCCGCCGTCACCACCGCGCACACCAGCACACCTGCCAGTACGATCAAACCTTGCGGGCCGGGGCAAACGCGAACTAACTTGGACATATAACAACCTTGGAAGGTAAGAAAGCGGTCCAGTGCGAACCTATCTATCTTAATGGAACCTACTTAGAGCCGCCACATGAAAGTTGGAAGCCACTGCCGGTTTGTGCCCTCCCCCCCGCCAGAATGGCCACCCTGCGGACCTCTATGGGGGACTCCCTGCAATGCTCCCCACCTCACGTTTCCGGCGGCTCTGCCCGATGGCGCGCAAGGCCCTGGCCGCAGGGTTTCTGCCACCGTGGCCTGCGGTGCCTGGGGGGAAACCACGGGGCGCGAACTGCCAGCCAGCGCTACAGTATCCTGCGCGGGACGCGGGCACAACCTCCGGCGGCTGGCCTCGTGGCTGGCCACGCTTGCTGCCCTGCTCGCGGTTCTTTGGGCCTGGCCCCAACAGGCACCCGGAGCGCCGAGGCCGGGCAGTGCTCATCCGGAGGCCAGGGCCGATCAGCAAGCCGCGGCCCGTCCGGAAGCTGTTAATCCGGCTGGGCAACCAGCGCCAACGGAGCCCGCCGACACCCGCGCCAAGCCACTGGAAAGATTCGCGTTTCGTCAACGCGAAATGGGGGTGGATTTTGTGGTCGTATTGTATGCACCGGATGAAGCGACCGCAAACGCGGCCGCGAGGGCTGCGTTCGATCGTGTCCACGCGTTGAACGACATCCTCAGCGACTACGACCCGCAAAGCGAATTGTCGCGCCTTTCGGACACCGCTGGCAGCGGCCAGGCGGTGAGAGTCAGCGATCCGCTGTGGCACGTGCTTACCCAGGCTCAGCGGTTCTCTCAGCAAAGCGACGGGGCATTCGATGTTACCGTAGGCCGGGTGGTGAAACTGTGGCGTTTCGCCCGCCGCGCCAAGCGGATGCCGCCGCCGGACGAGTTGGCCGCTGCCTTGGCCACCAAGGATTACCGCAAGTTGGTGCTCGATCCTGAGCATCGCACGGCCAAGCTGCTCGTTCCCGGCACGCAACTCGACCTGGGGGGCATTGCCAAGGGGTATGCCGTGGACGAAGCCCTGGCGGTTCTCCGCCGCCGCGGTTTGTCGCGGGCCTATGTCGATGCCGGCGGCGACCTGGCCTTGGGCGATCCCCCGCCCGGCCGCGAAGGTTGGCGGATCGGCGTGGCCCCGCTGGATGAAGAACGCAGTAAGCCCAGCGAGTACCTGTTGCTGGCCAACTGCGGCGTAGCCACGTCTGGCGACGCCTTTCAGCACGTCACCCTCAACGGCAAGCGCTACTCGCACATTGTCGATCCGACGACCGGGCTGGGCCTCACCGACCGCAGCAGCATCACCGTGATCGCACCCGATGGCCTCACGGCCGATGCCCTGGCTTCGGCCATCAGCGTGCTGGGGCCCAAGCGGGGCTTGGAGCTGGCCGAGGCCCGGTGTGGTGTTTCGGCGTTCATCGTTCGCCAAGAAGATGACCGCGTGGTAACGTATGCTTCGAAACGTTGGGCCCAACACCGCTCCCCCGAAACCACCGATTGACGGCCCCGCGCATCGAACCACGCGCGGCCGCAGCAGTCATCTGCCCCGCCGCGTCTGCGCGCACCATCACCTGGCGCCGTCCAATCGCCGCACCTATCGAGAAATCTAGCATTCAGGAGAAATGTCCGATGTCGATTGCGCGCATCCTGTCACCTGCACAGGCAACCTGGCGGCCGGTTGCGGCCAGCATCAAAGCCGGAACGAAATTCGCCGCCGCCCTGGGGTTGGCCGCATTGGTGCTGGCCAGCTCGCCGCTGGCTGCCGGCGACATTTTCACAATCGCCGGTACCGGAAAGGAAGCCGATGGCGGCGACTCCGGCCCCGCGATTGGCACCAATGTCGGCAACCCGTTCGGGGTGGAAGTCGGTCCAGGCGGCAACCTGTACGTGACGGAAGTCAGCAACCATCGCGTGCGCCTGGTTAACTTCAAGGATGGCCGCATGACGACCGTAGCCGGCTGCGGGCGCAAAGGATACTCCGGCGACGGCGGCCCGGCGACCGAGGCCGAGCTGAACGAGCCCTACGAAGTGCGGTTCGACGCCGACGGCAACATGTACTTTGTCGAGATGCAAAACGCCGTGGTCCGCCGCGTCGATGCCGAGACCGGCATCATTAACACCATCGCCGGCACGGGCAAAGCAGGCTACTCCGGCGACGGCGGCCCGGCCACGAAGGCCACCTTCCGCCAACCGCACAGCATCGCCCTGGATGGGCGGGGTGGGCTGTACATCGCCGATATCGGCAACCACCGTATCCGCCGCGTCGATCTCAAGACCGGTATCGTCGATACCGTTGTCGGTACGGGCGAACGCAAACTGCCCGAAAGTGGCAAGCCCGCTAAGGGCCAGCCGATCTTCGGCCCCCGGGCTTTATTCATCGACGGCAACACCATGTGGATCGCCCTCCGCGAAGGCAACACCATCTGGAGGATGAACCTGAACGACGGCATCATCCACCACGTGGCGGGTACCGGCGCCAAGGGCTACACCGGCGACGGCGGCCCCGCGGCCAAGGCCACCTTCAATGGCCCCAAGGGGGTTGCCGTAGGCTCCAACGGCAAGGTCTACGTGGCCGATACCGAGAACCAGACCATCCGCGCCATTGACCCGGCCGCCGGCACCATCGAAACCGTGGCCGGCGTTGGCCCCCAGGGCCGTGGCTACAACGGTGACGATCAGCCAGCAACGAAAGCTCATCTCGACCGGCCGCACGGCGTGTGTGCCGGCCCCGATGGCAGGGTGTATATCGGCGACAGCGAGAACCACCGCGTCCGCATGGTCACACCGTAGCCCATGAATGCGCGTGCCGCGGGCTCTGCGAGCCGTGTTCCCCCGCCCGCATGGAAAAACCGTAATCCAGTTTGAACTGTCTTGGGACTGCCCGGTGCCCCCCCGCGCCGGGCAGTCCCGCTTCATGTTGCTCGCGCAGGAGGCCGCCTCCCGTGACCGCTTCCTACCCCTGTTATCGCAGCGATCAGAGCTACGAGTACAACTACGAGCACGCACCCGATCCGGTGCAGGTGGAGATTGCCCCCGTGCCGGGCGAGTGGCGGTTTTGTGGATTGCCGGTGGATTCGCCCCTGGGGATTCCGGCAGGGCCGCTGCTCAACGGCCGCTGGGTGCGCTACTACGCCAGCCTGGGCTTCGACATCCTCACCTACAAAACGGTGCGGAGCCAGGCCCGAACGTGTTACCCCCTGCCCAACCTGGTACCCGTCGAAACCGAGCAGCTTTGGGGAGGCGAGTCGGTGCTACCTGCCGCCGGGGCGATGCGCGGAAGCTGGGCCGTATCCTTTGGCATGCCGTCGCAACCGCCCGAGGTTTGGAGAGCCGATATCGAAGCCACCCGCCAGGCACTGCCGACCGGCAAACTACTGGTCGTGTCGGTGGTCGCCACACAACAGCCCGGCTGGACACTCGACGACCTGGCAGCCGACTACGCCCAATGCGCCCGCTGGGCTATTGAAGCGGGCGCCGATGCCGTCGAAACCAACTTTTCCTGCCCCAATGTCGATACGTGCGATGGTAGCCTGTACCAGGACTCGGCCGGCTCCGCCGTCGTGGCAGCGGCGGTTCGAACCGCGATTGGCCGGGCGCCTTACATCATCAAGATCGGCCGCGTGACCGACGAGGCGGCAGCCGCGGCACTGGTTGAAGCCGTGGAACCGTACGCCAATGCGCTGGCCATGACCAACAGCATCGCCACGAAGGTCCGCGACGACCAAGACCGCCTGCTGTTCGATGGCCAACAGCGCGGCATCTGCGGCCGGGCAACCCTGCAGGCTTCGCTCGATCAGGTGGCTATGTTCCACCGCATCACCTCGCCACGTTCCAGGCCGTTGGAACTGATCGGCGTCGGCGGCGCAGCCACGGCCGACGACGTGCTGCGGTACCTCCAGGCGGGCGCAACCTCCGTGCATCTGGCCACTGCGGCAATGGTCGATCCGGCGGTGGGCCTGGCCATCCGCCAGGCGCTGCCGCAGGGTCTGGCCGACGCCAATCTGTAATCTGTTGCGGTGAACCCCTTCCAAATCGCGGGGAGCCGGCGAACGCGGAGAGGGCTTTCCATGGCAAACCAATGCCATCCTGACGGACGTCAGCCTTGTCTCAGCTTGGCCCTCCTCAGTGCGGCGAGTGAACCCCTCGCCGTTTCATATTGCCGATTGGATGGATACTCGCCATCGACTTCATCTTGCTGCAGACCTGCCAGTGAGGCAGTGCGCCATGAAAGCGGTGCGTCAGTATGTACGCATTTGCGAGATTCGATGTAAGACTGCCATCGGCCAATCGGTCGCATCTTATCTGCTGCCCCTTGCCCTTGCTGCGCCGTTCATCAATACGTTTCGATATGAGTAAAGTAGCGCCCGCCGCACGCTGATATGCGATATGCACTGCGCAAGTGCCAACCAACATGATGCGGTGACTCTCAACGTAGGCATCGTTACCTTCCAGGCCCCCGCCACCTCTGAGGGGGCGGCATCTGTTACCGGAAGTGTCCTGTTGAGCGATTGAGAAAAATCAATAACGGGCATTAGGCCGTTTAGCATCCAGGAGCGGTCACGCACCCATCAGTAAATGGGCTTGTAAGTGTTACTTGTTCTCGCCCCTGCCAGCAGTCCAGCGCTACCGCGCCTTCACGCCAAAACATGGAGTGGATCGTACTTTGTAGCCGCGAATCGCAGCGCTGGCCCTCTTGATCGCCCCTTTGGCATGCAGCTTGCTTAGCAAATCACTCAACCCCAGATGGAAGCAAACTCGACACAACCTCACTGGATGGCATCGGGGGCCAAGCGACTTTCACGGAACAGATCGGGACAGAGGTTCACAGGAACGGAGGCTGCATATCCAGTTTCAACGGACGCATGTGTAAGCGATGAAGTACGGCCCAAACGCCGGACTCGGACCAGCGCACTAAAAGCCGATTCAATGGATGGCTTTCCAGGCGTGGCACCGGGCATGGGGCCGTACAACCGGCCGGGAAACCTTGGATTCCCCGGTATGCTGTTTATAATCGACGGGACGCAACTGCGATCGCCCGCGACGTGGCATTCGCAGAGGTTCTTGGTAACCGTCAAGACGTGGCAATCGCCCTCGGCTATTCGTTAGCCGCTGCGGCTCACTTCTGCCGCCACGACTTGGCTCTGCGTACTTCTTGGCGGTTTCTGCCGTCGCTTCCGGCAACACGTTCAGGCCCAGGGTGGGCTGTGTACCGGACGCTGTCGTAACCCGTGGCAAGACCGCGCCGCTGATCCCCTAGGGCCTCGGTTGTGCGCCGCCTTCCATTCCGCGGAGGCCACTGCTGCCCGGCGGCAAAACGCCAAGGCATCCCACGTCACCCAACGTCGAAATGAAGCAGCCCGCAGGGGCCCGCCACCGGCGGCGCGGTACCGCACCTGCACTGGATCCCGTCAGAACCTGAATACAGCCTGAACCCGGCACGCCATCGCTCTGGATGAGCTGGCAGAACGGAGCCGTTGCGCAAAGTCGTCATGGTATCGATTTCATTTCCATATAGGTCAGTGATGCACCATTCAGCCAAGGACCGCATGAATTGAGTTTGTGTATAACGAAAATCCTTCCTGCCATGGATGTTGATCGGCCGAAATGTCGCGGTTGCCGCTGAAAAACAGGCCTCTTTCCATATGACGCGAGCGATGAACGAACCATCCGGATGCAATGTTCGATAAGCACATATAGAGAACCCATATCACTTTTAAATCAATCGTCTCACTTATAGGGTACGGCACTCGACATGGACGCTTTTTGGACTGTCGGCGGAGTTCTGCTTTTCTTGTTGGTCTTGGGAGGATGGGAAGCCTGGTCGCACCGAAAGGCCTTGGACACGCTTCGCATCCGGATTCACGTCAACGGCGCGCGGGGTAAATCCAGCGTGACGCGATTGATTGCCGCCGGCCTGCGCGAAGCCGGCATTCGCACGGTTGCCAAGACCACGGGAACCCTGCCGCGATTGATCCTGCCGGACGGTTCCGAGCGTCCTATCGAGCGCGTGTCGCGGCCCAACGTGATCGAACAAGTCGGCATCGTGCGGAAAGCTCGCCGCGAGCGGGCCGAAGCCCTGGTCATCGAATGCATGGCCTTGCAACCGCACTTGCAGACGCTGTGCGAACTGAAGTTCGTCCGCGCGACCCATGGCGTGATTACCAACGTCAGGGCCGACCATCTCGACGTGATGGGTCCCACTGTGACCGACGTTGCCAAGGCATTGGCCAACACCACGCCGGTCCGCGGAAAACTGTTTACAGCCGAGCAGCAATACCTGCCGATCTTTGCCGCCGCCGCGGCCGATCGTCAATCGCTGCTGCTGGTGAGCACGCCGGAAGACACGGCCGCTGTTACCGACGAGGAGATGGCCGGTTTTCAGTACATGGAACACCCCGAGAACGTTGCGTTGGCGCTCAAGGTGTGCGCTGAACTGGGCATCGACCGCGCCACCGCCCTGGCAGGCATGCACCAGGCAACCTGCGATCCGGGCGCCATGTGCATGAACGAGATCGAGTTCTTCGGCCGACGCATCGTTTTCGCCAACGCCTTTGCGGCCAACGATCCCAGTTCCACCGCCTCGGCGTGGCAACGCGCCGTCGACCAGGCCGGCCCGGTGGAAACCCGCGTGGCCCTGGTCAACTGCCGGGCGGATCGGCCCGAGCGCTCGTGGCAACTGGGAGAAACGTGCCAAAGCTGGGAAGGCGTTGACCGCTTCCTGCTGATCGGCACCGGCAGGCACGTGTTCCGCCGGGCAGCGTTGCTGCAGGGAGTGGAACCTGAGCGCATCCAAGACGCCGACGCCAGCGACGTGCCCCGCTTGTTTGAAACCATTGTCGAGTTGCTGGGAACCTCGGGCCTGGTCGTCGGGGTGGGGAACATTGGCGACCACGGCTTGGAGATCGCCCAGTACTTCCGCAACCGGACCTCGCCGCAACCGGTACCGCGCCGGCGGCGTCCGCAGCGTGCCAGGGTGGCGGCCGATGCCATTTCCCGAAACGGACATGCACCCGAAGGCGTCATCACCGGCGCCATCGGCAAGATGGTCGGCGGTTAGCTCGGCCCTGCCCACGCTTCACGAAACGAGAAACTTCACATCCAAACCCCTCAAACGCAAACGTTCCAGGACTTGCTGCCATGTTGGACTTGTTGAGTTTATCCATTGCCATCGGGCTGGCCGTCAGCCTGTTGTTTTCAGAAACGCTCGGTCGCGGTTCAGGCGGCCTGGTGGTACCGGGCTACGTAGCGTTGTACCTGACGCGGCCCGTCGACGTGCTGCTGACGATCGTGACGGCCCTGGCAACCTATGCCATCGTCTACTGGCTTGCCCAGTGGTTGATCGTCTATGGCCGGAGGCGGACGGTGCTGATGCTGCTGACGGGATTTCTGCTGGGAATGGCCGTCCGCACGCTCACCGGCATGGCCTGGCAAGATACGAACTTTGAAGCCAACGTGATCGGCTACATCATTCCGGGCCTTCTGGCGATCTGGTTCGACCGCCAAGGCCTGTTCGACACGCTCAC
Organism: uncultured Pirellulales bacterium; assembly: GCA_964511065.1. Lineage (GTDB taxonomy): Bacteria > Planctomycetota > Planctomycetia > Pirellulales > S012-138 > CALBRZ01. Next base: position 12,109 of record CAZEEG010000071.1, read on the forward strand.
CACCATGCTGACAGCCTCGGCTGTCGTGCGGTTGCTGCTGATCCTGGTGGCAACCGGGTACGTGGAGCAGTCGGAAACGGTCCGCCGCGACCGCCAGTTGGAACGGGAGATGCTGCCGGTCCGGGCCGTGGAAAGCAACGACCTCGCACTCACGCGGCCAACCCTGAAGGAGCCGCCTACTCGGACTGCCACGCGGTAATCATGCCGTCACGAGCCACGGCAAGGAAACGCCCTGAAAGCCCGAAGCCTGCCAATAGCCTTACGGCTTTGCCGGCCTTCGGCCTGTCTGCGAACATTCGCCACGCGCATAACATCCAGGAGAGTCATCGTGCAGAAATGTTATTGGACCCACCCGCGATCGTCGCGGGGTGTGATGCTGGCCACGTTAGTGCTGGCCCTAAGCGGGGTGGCAGCGGTGGAATTGGTCGATGCCAGCAACAGCGACGAACTGCCGCGCTTAAAAGCAGCAGCGGCCGAACTGAGCCAGGCTGCGATGCAGGCCATCGGCGAGGAACGCCGCGCGCTGGGAATCGCCATTGATTGGGAAGTCGATCCTACGGGCTCAGGCCTCATCGGCCTGGCCAGTACGGAAGTCACCAGTGTGGCCGGACATCTGCCCGCCAAGCAAACCTCCATTAACCCGAACTTCGCCGCGGCCATTGTGGATATGTTCCACCGTGCCGGCGTCAAGCGGGGTGACGTGGTGGCGGTGGGAATGTCGGGCTCGTTCCCGGCCATGAACCTGCACCTGTGCGCGGCCATGGAAACGCTGGGCGTGGAGCCGATCATCATCTCCAGCGCGGCCGGTTCCCAGTGGGGCGCCAACCATCCGCGTTTCCTGTGGCTCGACATGGAACAGGCCCTGTACGACCGCGGTCTGATCAGCTTTCGCTCCGTGGCCGCCTCGCTGGGAGGTCTCGACGACGGCGCCGCCGGCATGACCCGCGAGGGGATCGAACTGCTCACAGAGGGCATCCAGCGGAGCGGTGTCCCGCTGCTGGAGGTCAACGGTTACTACGATAGCCTGGAGAAGCGGCTGGCGCTGTACCAAAAGGCGGCGGGCGAGCGGCCCATTGCAGCCTATGTGAACGTGGGCGGCGGTACGGTTTCCGTCGGCACCAACGCCACCAAGAAGCTGTTTCGGCCGGGCCTCAATACCAAGGCGCCTGCCAACATGCCGGTGGAATCGATCATGGGTTATTTTGTCAAACACGATGTGCCGGTGATCCACCTGTCGCACATTGAAACCTTGGCACTCCGCTACCAGTTGCCGATCGCGCCGACGGTAGCTCCCAAAGTGGCCGGCGATACGGTCCAAGCTCCGCACTCCTACGACCGCCGATTGGCCGCCGTGGTCTTGGTACTGGTGGTGGGGGTGTTGTACTCCCCTGCTCTCGCCGGGCGCTTTCAGAAGTGGCGGGCTGAGCGCCGCCCCCAGCCGCGCCGCGAGAAGACCACCGCAGAGGCAGTGCTGAGCGCGTGAACCCTGCGAGCACGGCCTCACGCCGACTCATCGAAATCGTCTCCATGGCAGCCTCCTAGAGGCTGCCAAAGGGGACATTTCTATTTCTATTGTGTCGTGACAAGACGTGCATGCTTGATGGCGCGAGGCCTGCCAGGCGGCGTTCCAAAGGGATTTCGTGCTTGCCCGCTGGCCGGTGCCTTGGCAGGATATTTTCCGGGCGCTCGTGGTTGGTAGCGGAAACAGGATTGACGTAGCGCCCAGGTGACAGGCTCTTGGGGGCATCCGCAGTTGGGGGCGTTTGTGGGACGGAGTTGCAAATGCTGAAAAACTTGCGCCGTAGATCGAACGATTACGCTCGCCGACCGGCAGCGGCCGGCCGCTTGAACCGCACCTGCGTGGCCGGGCTGGGAGTGCTGCTGGTGATCGCCGGCGCCGCCATGCTGGTGTATCGCGGCGACGGGGCCAATGCCATCGCGGCCCCGCCCGCGGCGCTACCCCCGGACCTTGGCACGCGCCCTGCGGGCGAGGATTGGCCCAGTTTTCTTGGACCACGCGGCGATAGCCGATCGCTGGAGACAGGGTTAATCATGCCCTGGCCGGAGCAGGGGCCGCGGATCGTGTGGAAGCGTAAATTGGGCACGGGCTATGGCGCACCGACCATTGCCCGGGGAAGGCTCTACCTCTTCGAACGCATCGACAACCAGGCCACGCTGTTTTGCCTCAATAGTGAAACGGGCAAGGAACTGTGGAAATTTTCTTACCCGACCGACTACGAAGACTACTTTGGCTATAACAACGGCCCACGCTGTTGCCCGGTGGTCGATGGCGACCGCGTCTACATTTACGGCGCCGAGGGCATGTTGCACTGCCTCAATGCCGAAACCGGCAAGCTGATTTGGCAGGTGGATACCTTCAAGACCTTCGGCGTGGTGCAGAACTTTTTTGGCGTGGGCAGTACGCCCGTCGTGGAAGGCGACCTGCTGATCGCGATCGTCGGCGGCAGCCCTCCGGAGAGTCAGAACCTGGGGGCCAGCAATCTCGACCGCGTAAAAGGTAACGGCTCAGGCATCGTGGCGTTTGACAAGTTCACGGGCGAGGTCCGTTATTCGATCACCGACGAATTGGCCAGTTATGCCAGCCCCATGCTGACCACGATTGATGGCCGGCGGTGGTGCTTTGCCTTTGCCCGGGGCGGCCTGGTGGGCTTTGAGCCCAAGAGCGGCAAGGTTGAGTTTCAGTTTCCTTGGCGGGCGAGGTTGTTGGAAAGCGTCAACGCCAGTAACCCGGTGGTGGTCGGTAATCGCGTGCTGCTCTCGGAAACCTACGGTCCCGGTAGCGTGCTGCTGGAAGTGGAACGGGGCGGGTGCAAAGTCATCTGGTCCGACGAAAAGAAGGGACGCAACAAGAGCCTGCAAACGCACTGGAATACGGCCGTTTACCACGAAGGCTATGTTTATGGCTCCAGCGGGCGGCATACCAACGAGGCCGAACTCCGCTGTGTCGAATTCGATACCGGCAAGGTCACCTGGAGCGTGCCCCGCTTGAGCCGCTCATCGCTGTTATACGTGGATGGGCATTTCATCTGCCTGACCGAGTACGGCGAGCTGCTGCTGTTCAAGGCCAACCCCGAGAAGTTTGAGTTGGTCTCGCAGGTTCTCTTGAGGAACAAGGACGCGCGAGAGATTCCCGGCTTCGGTTTGCCGCCGCTGCTGCGCTACCCGGCCTGGGCCGCACCGGTCCTGTCGCACGGTCTGCTCTATGTCCGCGGGGACGATCACCTGGTGTGCCTGGAAGTGATCCGCGCCGACCAGGGGGTGGCCCGGAGCGAACCGTGAATAAGGCCAAGGCCGGTATTGCCGGTCGCATCGGTGCGTTTGGCGGGTACCACCGTGCTGATGACCAGGCATGCCGGTTCTACTGGCCGTAGGGTTGGCCTGCGCTGCTGCGCGGCCGGCCAGATGCGTCGGACACCGCCCCGCGGGCAAGCTAGAGTTATACGGTGTCAATCTTTGGCCGCACGGTCACGTAAGTGGGCCGTCGTTGCGCGATGAGATGTCTGCCGCCCCGGATTCCTGCACGTGTCGCCGCATTCTGAGAGTCATTTGACTGGCGATGGATTGGCCGCTGCCCGGCAGTCGGCCGATTTGCTCATGCCGTGCCATCGCTGGGGCGATATCCGCCGGGCCCGGCTTCAACTTGCGGTGTGGATCATCCTGGCAGTGTTCTGCGTGATCGTGACGCTGTCGCCGCTGCGCAGCGGCTACACGGATGGTCCCCGGTTCAACGCTCCCACCGATATCCAACTGTACCAGGCAGAGATTGATCGGATCCGCCAGGGGGAAGGCTACTACGCGGCCGCGGCGGCCGAACTTCGTCAGCGGGGCTATCCCACCGCTAGCATCTTCAATTGGCGAACACCGTTGCCGATGTGGTTGATTGGGCACCTTCCGCCGGGGGCAGGTCAGGCCCTGCTGGCTGTGCTGGCAGGGCTGCTGGTGCTGGCAGGGTTCATCTGGATCGCGGGCGATGCAGGTATCTGGGCCGGCGCCGGGGCCGCGTTGTTGTTGTTCGGAGCGGTGATGCCGTGCTTTCTCGGGCCGCTCTATGTGATGCCTGTCCTGTGGGCCGGAACCCTGATCGGACTCTCCGCGGCCTCATATGGATTGGGGCGGCCGATCACTGGCTGCGTGCTGGGGCTGGCGGCCCTGTTCTGCCGCGACCTGGCGGGGCCTTACGCGGTGGTGTGCCTGCTGCTGGCCCTGCGCAATCGGCGCAGGCGCGAAGCGCTCTGCTGGCTCGCCGGTCTGGCAGCTTACGCGGTGTTCTTTGCCTGGCATGTCGCCCAGGTTCAAGGGCTGTGGGGGCCCCATGAACTGGCCCACGAGCAAAGCTGGCTGCGGCTGGGCGGGGCGGGCTTTGTCATCTCCACCGTGCAAATGAATGCTTTCCTGCTGGTCACGCCGCAGTGGTTGGCGGCCTTATATCTGGTAGTGGCCCTGGCTGGAGTGGTGGCCTGGGCGAGCCCCGCGGGGCAGCGCGTGGGATACGTGCTAGCGTTCTACGTGGGGCTGTTTGCCGTGGTGGGGCAGCCCTTCAATCAGTATTGGGGAGCCATGCTGGCGCCGCTGTTTGCCCTGGGCGTGGCCGTGGCGCCGCGGGCGATCCGCAATCTTGCCACCACTGCCCTGGCTCCTGCCGCCAGAAATTGCTAACATCCCCACCCCCGTCTTAGCCGGCATGAGCCGTTATGCGCCCCGCGAGTGGTTGCAGCAAGCGACTGCCGCGCATTGTGGCCGGGGAATGAAGGTCATGGAGGACCGCAATGAAGGTGTTGTCGCTGATCGAAGGCCCCAACCATGTTTGCTATCGATACCGGATCGAAGCATTCGCGCCGGCGCTAGCGGAACGCGGCTGGACGGTCGAATCGCTTCCCTTGGCCCCCAGCACCTTCCAGCGCTGCGCGCAGCTTCGCGCCGCGGCATCTGCCGACGTGGTGATCCTGCAGCGCAAATTGCTTCCACTGTGGCAGCTACGCCTGCTGCGGCGGGCCTCCAAGGTGCTGGTCTACGATTTCGACGACGCCATCTATTCACGCGACAGCTACAGCCGCAAGCGCAGTGGCAGCCTGGTACGGCGGATTCATTTTTGGGCGACCGTCTACGCGGCCGATGCCGTGTTTGCCGGTAATGGCTTCTTGCGCCAGCAAGCCTCCGCATGCGCGCAGGAGGGCCGCGTTCATCTGATGCCCACTTGCGTCGATATGAACCTTTATGACACGGCCAACCATCAGCGGCGCGGCAGCGACGCGAGGCTCGTCTGGATCGGGCAGCACAGCACGCTCAACTGCCTGTACTTGTGCGAATCCATGTTGGCCGCGGCCGCCGAGCAGCTCCCGGGCCTTGAGCTGCGCGTGGTCTGCAACCGCTTCCCGACGCTGCGCGGCGTTGTCGTCAGCCCCCGGCAATGGTCGCAGGCGACAGAAACCGCCGAAATCGCCGATGCCGATATCGGCCTTTCCTGGCTGCCAGACGATACCTGGAGCCTGGGTAAGTGTGGGCTGAAGGTCCTGCAATACATGGCCGCTGGTCTGCCGGTGATCGCCAACCCGGTGGGCATGAACCGTGAGATGGTGTTGCATGGCGAGACGGGTTTCCTGGCGGCCACGCGCGACGAGTGGGTTGAGGCCGTCACCCAACTGGCGAACGATCCCGAGCTGCGCCGCCGGATGGGGGCCGCAGGCCGCGCGTTTGTCCAGGAACATTACAGCGTGCAAAGTTGGGCCCCGCGGTTCGCGGAGTTGATCGAGAACATTTCCAACCGCCGGTCCCCGACAGCCCGCAAGAGGAAACGCGGCCCTACCGCTGCGCCGGTCAATTCCCATGTTGCCTAGGATTGCCCCTCATGCAGCAGGATTTGATCCGTTGCCTGGCCGCGGTGGTTCTTCCATGCCTGGCGATGCTGGGCTGCTCCATGCCGTTTTGGAGGACCGCCGGTTCGCTCCCCAAGCGTGAGCCGATTGTCCACGGCCAACTCCACATCCATTGCGAAACCGATCTGCCGGAAGATCACCGGCTGTTGGATGAGCTGGTTGCCCGCCGCGACGACGTGCTCAACGACCTGCTGTTGCCGGCCTCCGACGAGCCGATCCACGTCTACCTGTTTGAGAACAACGACAGCTTCCGCCGGTTCATGCGCGCGAACTTTCCGTCGTTTCCCGATCGCAGGGCGTTCTTTGTCAGTACCGATTCGCGGCTCACGGTGTATGCCCACTGGGGCGATCGCGTGGCTGAAGACCTGCGGCACGAAGTCGTCCACGGCTACTTGCACGCCGTGGTGCCGACCATTCCGCTGTGGATCGACGAGGGGCTGGCCGAGTTCTACGAAGTGCCCCGGAGCGAGGACGGCCTCAACGCCCCGCACGTGGAACTGCTGATGCGGCAGATCAACACCGGTTGGCGGCCGAACCTGGCCCGGCTGGAATCGCTGACGTCGGCCGGCGAAATGGAACAACTGGACTATGCCGAAAGTTGGGCCTGGGCCCACTTCCTGCTGCGCTCCACACCCAGCCGGAAAGATGCACTGCGGTTCTACGTGCAAGACCTGCGGCGCGAGGGCCGCGCCGAACCGCTCTCACTTCAACTGCGCGAACTGGAACGCGGCGCTCCCGAACCGGCCATGGTGGACCACCTCCGCCGTCTGGCCTACCGGTAGGTCAAGCGGCCACGTTCGCGATCGTTGCCTGCTCAGCCGTTCGCTGCCCTGCGCGGCCTGGTGCTGGAGAGGACCGCGGTCGAGTACTCCAGTACCGTTTGCGTACGGCAAATTGTTTGCTGTCCTGCGCTATGCTTCTTGCAAACGCACCATGAACGTGCTGCCCTCGCCCAAGTGACTGCGAACCGAAACGCTGCCGCCAAAGGCCAGCGCCAGGTGTTTGACGATGGAGAGCCCCAGGCCCGTTCCGCCAAGTTCGCGGCTCCTGGCTTTGTCGGCCCGGTAAAACCGCTCGAAGATGCGTTCC
>CAZEEG010000071.1:19101-31547 GCA_964511065.1 uncultured Pirellulales bacterium
CTGGTCGGCCCGGGCGATGCCGATGCCTGTATCTTGCACCTCCACGACGACCCATTCGCCGTCGGCGTACCAGCGCACGCGGACCTGGCCGCCTTGGGGTGTGTACTTGATGGCGTTTGCGAGCAGGTTATCGACAATTTGCCGCAAGCCTTCTTCGTCGGCCCGGACTTGAGTCGACGGCGCCTCCGAAGATACCTCCAGTTGCACACCCTTGGCTTCCGCGGCCGCCGCGTGCAGATTGACCCATTCGGGCACGCACCGATCCAGCGGCACCGCCACCATGTCGAACGGTTGCTGGCCCGATTCGATCCGCGCCAAACTTAGCAGGTCGACAATCAGTTCGTTGAGCCGATCCGATTGCTGCTCGATGCGCTGGACGAATGCCAGGTTGTGCTCTGGGTCGAAGATGGCCCCTTCGCGGAGCGTTTCCGCATAGGCCTTGATGGAAGACAGCGGCGTCTTCAACTCGTGTGAGACATTGGCCACGAACTCCTGCCGCAACCGCTCCAAGCGGCGCAGATCGGTCACGTCGTGAAACACCAGCACCAGGCCGGAGGATGTGGGCCCTGGCAGGGGGCTGATCCGCAGCGACAGGATGCGCCGATCGGGTCCGCCTAACTCCAATTCCGTGCGGTCGGCGCCGCCTTCCGACGCGTTCTCCACGGCCGATTGGATTTCCGGGTGGCGGATCAACTCGCCGAGCGGGCGTTGCACCACGTCGTCGGTCTTGATCTCCAGCAGTTGCTGCGCGGCCTGGTTGGCAAACAGCACGAGGTGTTCGTCGTCGATCGCTACGACGCCTTCTTCCATCCCACCCAGGACGGTTGCCAATTGGTCGCCGTACCGCAGCGATTCTTCCATCCGCCGTGCCAGTTCGCGGCTCATGTGGTCAAAGGCATCGGCCAGCACTTGAAACTCGTCCTGGAACCGCGCGTCTACCCGGTAATCGTAGTCGCCGATGGTGATGGCTTGCGCGGCCTTGGTCAGCGTATGAATCGGCCGCGCGATCCGGCCCACGATCCAGTACGTAAGCGCCAAGCCCGCCAAGCACACTCCCAGGGCGATGAACACCGCCAATCGCCGGACCGCCTGCTGCTCCTCGGCAATGGCCCGCATGGGAATTGCCGCTCGCACCGCGCCCAGGTATGCGCGGTCGCGATAGATCGGCCGGGCCACGTACAGCATGGTAGCGCCGACCGTGGTGCTGGGGCGGATCGCCGTACCAAGGTCGCCGGACATCCGGGCTTCGGCCACTTCCGGCCGCACGTTGTGATTCTCCATGCGGTCGGGTACGTCGTGCGAGTCGGCCAGCACCTCGCCGTCGCCGGCGATGAGCGTGATCCGGGCGTCGATCTGCCTGGCCAAGTTGTCCACCTGCCGCTGGGCGGCAGTCGGATCGGGCTTGCCGTTGAAGTGCGGCGCCAATATCTGGCTCAGCAGGAAGGTATCGTGCTCAAGCAGATGGCGCGTATCGGCGACAATCCGCTGTTCCTGCCGCAAAGCGACGAGGTACACCACCGTACCGACCGTGAGCAGGCTCAGCAGCGAGTATGCGCCATAGACTTTCCAGAACAATCGGCTCGACCGCATCGTGTTACGGCGCCCTTGCTGTGAACCATTTCGGCAACCTGCTTTCTTGGGTTGCACGAAGCATCGAAGAAGAAACCAAACCGCCGCCTTCGCTGCATGCCCGATGGCGCGCGGGCTACTCGATCTTCATCATACGCAAGGTTGCCAGGGCCAGATGCCGGCTTCATCAATTCTTCACGATGCCGCACTTCGGCCGATCGAGCCGATCACCGTCAGGCATGCGATTGCAGGACCGCACCGTTGGTGGATTGGGCGAAGTTGAGAACCGCCGGACAAAGCACCCTGGCTGCGGCAGCGGCTTACTGCGGATCGTACAGGTATACGTCCACCTGTTGGCCTTCGAGGTAGCCTTCGCAATTTTCAGGAATCACCAGAAAGCCCGAGGCTCGCGTCGTTGACGAAAGCACGCTGGCCCCGGCCGCCGATACAGGCTCCGCCTGGCCCTGGGCGATCACCAGCCGGACACAATCCAACCGTCCGACGGTGGAAACCACCTGCCGCCGCAACGGCAACCGCACCACCGGATACGGCCAGGATTTGGATCGTCCGCCCAGGGAGCGAATGGCCCGGCCGGCCAAGAAGTCGTATGCCCAAAGGCACGCCACCGGGTTGCCCGGCAGCAAGAAGACCAGGCAGTTTTCGATACGGCCCAGGCCGGCAGGGCTGCCCGGCCGCATGGCGATTCCATGGATTGCAAGCTCGCCCAGTTCGGACAGCAATCGCGGGGCGTGGTCTTCCTCTCCCACGCTCGAGCCGCCGGAAACCAACACGACGTCGGCATCGGGATCGCTCAGCGGCACCATAAGTTGGCGCGGATCGTCGGGCACAATGCCATCGAACATCGCTCTGCCGCCATCGCGCTCGACCAGCGCGTGAAGCATCGGGCCGTTGGCATCGAATACATGGTGCGGCTGCGGTTTGGCTCCGGCGGGCAGCAGTTCGTTTCCGGTGATAATGATTCGCACTCGGGGCCGCCGGACCACGGGCACCTGCGGCAAGCCCACCGATGACAATACCCCGAGGTCCTGCGGGCGCAGATGTCGGCCCGACGCCAATACCGTGCCGCCGGCCACAATATCTTCACCGCGAAAACCAACGTGCTTGCCGGGCAGGATCTCGCCCTGCACCGATAACTGATCGCCTTTGCACTGGGCCAGTTCGGCCGGCAAGACGGCATCGGCTCCGCGGGGCAGGGGGGCTCCCGTCATGATGCGGACGGCCTGGCCCGATTCCAGTTCGCCTTCAAACGCCTTGCCCGGCCGCCCCTCGCCGACCACGCGCAGCATCAGTGGGTTGAAGGTGCTGGCGCCTTGGGTGGTGGCCCCGCGCAGGGCATAACCGTCCATCATGGCACGGTCGAAGGCGGGCACGTCGAAGGAACTGCTTACATCTTCGGCCAGAATCCGCCCTGCAGCTTCGTGCAGTGGAACAAACTCAGGTTCCAATGCCGCGACGTGTTCATCGAGCCAGCGCAGCGCTTCGGCAGCGGATGTTCGCTGCTGAAATCCGCGCATCCGCACATCGGCCGTATCTTGGGCCGCGTCTTGAGCAGAAGGGTCGTTCATGCGCGCATCATACGATACCACCGCGCATGCGGCCAGCACTTGTTGATGGTTGCACCGCCCAGGTCCGTTTGGCAAACGAGCAAGCGCCGCCGCGATTCCGTTTCTCAGCACCATCCGCGGCATTGTGGCGGACAGGCGTGTAAGGGAACGGACATACGCTTCGCAGGTAACCCTAACGCCGCTATTGGAGCGGCGATGGGGCCGGAAGTTACGGGTGTATCGGCGCCTCGGTGGCGGTTCGTTCGATCACGCGCTCTTCAATGTCGGGTTGGTACTCGCGGCTATCGATCAGGGTGATACCCAGGAACAGGGCCACGAACGCCAGCGAGGAGATAAACACCAGCGCATTGAACGGCTTGTCGTACCACACGTGCATGAAGAACATCACGACCAGCGCAGCCTTGGCCGTGGCGATCCCCAGTGAAACCCAAATTTCCCACTGTCCCAGCGGAAAGTTGGCGGCCACCACGGTGATGATCGTCAGCGCCACCAGCGCGGCAAAGACCCCGATCAGCATGCGCGGGGCCATGGGATGCGCAAAGGAAGCGTGCGCCGGGCCGCCATGGTCGTGGTCAGCGTGACCGTGGGCTGCCGTTTCGCCTGGCGTGGCCGGGGCCGACTGGGGTGTCGAAGTTGAGGTTGCCGGATGCTTATCGGTCATGGCGTCGAGCGCTTAGTGGATGAGGTACAGGAGTGGGAACAGGTAAATCCAGACCAGGTCGACCAAGTGCCAGTACAGGCCGACGTTATCGACCGGTCCGAAGTATTCGGCCTGGAACCGCCGCTTCAAAGCCCGCCATAGCAGCCAGGACAGCGCGATGATCCCGGCGAAGATATGCACCGCGTGCAGGCCGGTAATTACGTAGTAAATGCTGAAGAAGATGCCCGCGTTGCGCGGCATCTCTTCATCGGCGGCCGCGTGCGCGGTCTCGCCATGCTCTGTGTCGGTGGGTGCAGCGTCGGCGTGCTCCTGTGAGTCGGCGTGGGCCGTGGCGTGCGAGTCGTGGCTGCCCATCACCGCTGGCACCACGATGCCCGACCCCACTCCCACAAAGAACATGGCGGAAGCCAGTGCCAGGATTCCAAAGAACCGTACGCCATGTTCGTACTGCCGCAACTTGGAAATCACGGTGATGGCGGTTAGCACCACGGTGATGACGATGAACGGCACGCACAGCCACAGCAGGGTATTGCTGTTTTCGGGATGTTCGTCGGTGGGAGCAAAGCGGCTTGCCCAGAACAGGCCGATATCCCACTTGTGGCTATATTCCACCGCCTTCACGCCAAGGAACATGATGGCACAGCCAATGGTGATGGCCAGGCAGGCGATCAGCCCGCGGTTGTTGGACAGTTGCGCGTGCCGCACGGCCCAGGCCATGGTCAAGCTGCTGAACAGCAGGACCAGGGTATTGAAGGCGCCCAGGTTCTTGTCCAGAAACTGGTGAGCATAGATGAAAATTTCCGGGTGGTTGCTTCGGTAGATTGCATAGGCCACGAACAGGCCGCTGAAGAACAGCACCTCGTTGACCAGGAACAACCACATTCCCAGCTTGCCTGAGTCGTACTGCTGCTGGGGGGTTTCAAAGTGGTGGGCCAGAAACTCCGGATGGCCGTGGCCATGTTGCCCGTGCTCTTCGGTCGCGGTGGTTTCTGGTTCGACAATGCTCGCCATGGATCCAGTCTCAAGCGGTGATTCTTGTTCGCCGCGGTCCGCGCACGATGATCGCGCGGCACCGTATTGGGGTTATTGGAGGGTGTGGACGATATCGCCGTGGGGGGCGCCGCCGTCAGACCGTGGCCGGTTCAGGCTCGGGGGCAGGCTGCGGGGCCGGCTTGGGCGGCACGATCACGTAGCCCTTTTCTTCGCCTTCGTAGACCAAGTCGTCGTAATCGTACGGATCGCCCACGGCGGGCACGGTTTCAAAGTTCTCCAGTGGCGGCGGCGAGGAGCACTGCCATTCCAGCGTGGCGCCGCCCCAGGGATTGGCCGGCGCCTTGCGCCCCCGCCGCAGCGAATGCAGCAGCACGATGGCGGCCACCAGCAGGCCCACCCCCAGCAGCATGGCCCCGGCCGTCGACATCATATGGAACGGCTGAAATTCGGGGTCGTAGCGGGCGTAGCGCCGCGGCATGCCCCGGCTGCCCATGATGAACTGCGGGAAGAAGGTCAGGTTGAAACCGATGAAAATAATCAGGCAGGAGAACTGGGCCCAGCCTTCGTGATACATCCGACCAAAGATTTTCGGCCACCAGTAGTGGAGTCCGCCCAGGAACGCGATCAGCGTTCCGCCCATCATCACGTAGTGGAAGTGCGCCACCACGAAGTAGGTATCGTGCAGTTGGACGTCGGTCGCCAGGGCCCCCAGAAACAGCCCCGTCAGGCCGCCGATCCCAAACAGGAACAGGAACGACAGGGCATAGCACATCGGCGTAGCCAGGCTGATCGAGCCTTTATACATCGTCGTCAGCCAGTTAAATACTTTGATGGCCGACGGGATGGACACGCTGAACGTCAAAGCCGAGAAAATGATCGCCGCCCGCTGCGACTGACCGCTGGTGAACATATGGTGTCCCCAGACCAGGAAGCCCAGCAATGCGATGGCGATACTGCTATAGGCGATGAACCGGTATCCGAAAATGTGTTTGCGGCTGAATACGGAAACCAGTTCGCTGATCACCCCCATCGCCGGCAGAATCATGATGTACACGGCCGGGTGGGAATAGAACCAGAAAAAGTGCTGGAACAACACCGGGTCGCCACCCAGGGCCGGGTCGAACACGCCGATCCCCAGCAGCCGTTCCGCGGCCAGCAGCACCAGGGTGATGGCCAGCACGGGAGTGGCCAGAACCTGAATGATGCTGGTGGCGTACAGCGACCACAAGAACAGCGGCATCTTGAACCAGGTCATTCCTGGCGGCCGCATCGTATTGATGGTGACGATGAAGTTCAGCCCCGTGAAAATCGAGCTGAAACCCAGCACGAACACGCCGATCGTAGCGGCAATCACGCTGCTGTTGGTGGTGGTGCTGTAGGGCGTGTAAAAGGTCCAGCCCGTATCCAATCCGCCCAGCACAATGGCCAGCAGGAAGAAGATGGCTCCGGCCACCCACAGGTAGAAACTGGCCAGGTTCAGCCGCGGAAACGCCAGGTCCTTGGCACCCAGCATCAGCGGCAGCAGAAAGTTCCCAAGCGCCGCCGGGATGCTGGGGATGATGAACAAAAAGGTCATCACCGCCCCATGCAGCGTGAACATATGGTTATAGAGTTCTTCGCCCATGAAGAGCCGCTGGGGCGTTGCCAACTCGGCCCGCAGGACCAGAGCCATAATGCCGCCGATCAGAAACGACGACATCACGGCCACGAGGTACATGATCCCGATCCGCTTGTGATCGAGCGTAAACGCCCAACTGCGCCATCCCCGGGTGACCGTCAGGTAGGTCTTGGGTTCGGCCTCGTGGTGCGGAGCAGGTTGTGAAACTGTGGTGGCACTCATGGTTCTCTGATCGCTTGGCGGGGCGAAAGGATCAAATGGTACGCGGCAGAAAATCGCCTGCCGCTACTTGAGCGACTTGATGAATTCAATCAACACGGTGATCTCAGCATCTTTGAGTTGACCTCGATAGGTGGGCATGACCGGCCGGTAGCCGGCACGGACCTTAGCCAGCGGTTCCAGCAGCGACTCGCGAATGTAATTTTCATCCACGGTGACAACGGAACCGTCGGCCAGGCCTTGTTCTGTGCCGAATATGCCCTTGAAGCTGGGGCCAGCCTTGGGGGTGCCGTCCGTAGTGTGGCACTGGATGCAGCCGCGCCGTTCGTACAGCAGTTTTCCGGCTTCGGCCGGCGGCAGCTTGTCCAGGAAGTTGCTGGCGTCTTCCAGCCAGGCTTCAAACTCGCCCGCCTCGTGCACGATGACGTTGGCCACCATGTTGGAGTGTTCGGTGCCGCAGTATTCCGCGCAGTACAGCCGGTAGGTGCCCGGCTCGGTGGCCTCGAACCATGCTTTCGTATACCGCTCGGGCACCAGGTCCATTTTCACGCGGAACGCCGGAACGAACAGGCTGTGGATGACGTCCTCGGACGTCATCGTCAACTCCACCGGACGGCCGTGCGGCACGTGCAGGTTGTTATCGACATAGCCGTTGGGATATTCAAACGCCCAGTTCCATTTGCGGCCAGTCACGCGAATTTGATACGCGCCATCGGGCGGATTGCGCAGGTCGAGATACCCCAGCACCCCCTCGACAAAGATGACCACCAGCAGGAGGCCGGGGATGATCGACCATGCGGCCTCCAGCCAGGGGTTGTGATGGGCCGTCTTTTGAGCCTCTACACCCGGCCGGCGGCGATAGCGCAGCACAAACCACACCATCAGGATGACGATCAGTGCAAAGAACACCGTCGAGATCCAGAAGATGAGATAAAACAGGTCATCCACCTTGTGCGCAACGGTGGAGCTCTGCGCCGGGAAAAACAGCGTACCGTCGTTGCTTTGTGCAAACAGCATGGACGTTGCCCAACTGCTGGACATGCTAGGACTCACAATATTCTTGGATCTTGGTTGCGGCGGTGCTGCCGTTGGGTGCTTGGGAGGTGGCCTCTGCGCGACCCGGGAGTGATTCGTTTTCGTCTTGGCGCTTGTTGCGCCGCCCGCGTCGCCACCAATAGGGGATAAGGGCGGCTCCGAGGATCAACATCGTGAGCGCGCCGCCGGCTTTCATCAGGTTGCGCGCGGTGGGTCCATAGCGGCCCTTGGTGGCATCGTAGTGAAAGCAGAACAGCAACACCTGGTCGAGCGTGCTGCCGATTTTGCCCTCGGCCGCCTCAACCAGCGAAAGCCTCAATGTTTGAGGATCGTACGTCACGCCATAGAGATAGCGTGAGATACGCCCATCGGGGGTGCAGACCATGATTACCGCCGCGTGGATATATTCGTCGCGGTCGGGTTCGTAGCGGTATCCAAAACCGACGGTCGATGCCAGCCGGTCGATCATTTCCTCATCGCCGACCAGGAAGCTCCAACCGTCGCTGCTGCCGGGCCGGTTATAGATCTGGAGATATTTCTCCTTGGTCTCCTTGGCTTTGGCGGGTGTCTCACGCGGGTCGATGCTGACCGAAGCCACGCGGTACTCGTCGCCCGCCGTCCATTGCCACTCGC
Organism: uncultured Pirellulales bacterium; assembly: GCA_964511065.1. GTDB lineage: Bacteria > Planctomycetota > Planctomycetia > Pirellulales > S012-138 > CALBRZ01. The sequence continues at coordinate 27,416 of CAZEEG010000071.1, forward strand.
TGAGCGCCTCCACCAGTCCGTTGAGTTGCACGCGGCAGAGCATCGGACAGTTGGAATAATTGAGCGACAGGATCACCGGCCGCTTGCCGTCGAACAGGTCGCCAAGCGTGATGGGCTTGCCGGTGTCGTCGACAAAGGGGGCGTCCAGCGGCAGCCGGGCATCGAGATGCTCTTCGACGGTTAACCCTTCCAACTCCTTGGGCAGCGGTTCAATCCGCTGGGCCAGCGCACCGGGCGCCATGCTGTGCAGGCCCCAGGTGGCTGCGCACAGTATCAACGCTACCTGCACACCGGCGATCATCCGGCGCGGTACGGGCCAAGCCGCTGGCGGCCTGACTGGTGAACTGGCAAGGTGCCGGGACGGCTTACCGAGACTGCTCTTGAGCATGGGAACCTTCGGTCAAGCGAGGGTACGACGACTGGCTTTCGGAAACCACGAGTTGCATCGCCCGCTCAATCGGGATGGCCACCACGCCTTGGTTGCGGTCGATCCAGCCGTACTGTGCCAGTTTGGCCTGCTGCTGATGCAGCACATCTTCCGCCTCCACGTTGGGAACGGCGATTTCCTTGCGGGCCAGTTCCCGGGCGGCGAAATGACCGTAGACAACTTGCGCGGCCACAATCGCTGCGAAGACCGTGATGGCACTGACAAAGCCGAGCAGCGCCAGCTTGCCGGTATCCAGATCGTCGTAACGAGGTTGGTCGGCAGCGTGCGGTGTGGCTGTGGCATTCATCGTTGTCAATGCTCCTGTGCCGTGGTGAAGAATTCTATCTGGTTCGCTATGAAAGTGAATGTCTATCTATTGATAGGTTTGCAGCGGATATCTGCTTTGCTTGATGCCGATCCGAAAAAAATACCGTTGAACGTGTGACAACATGGTAACGGTGCGCCGCAAACCCGTGTTATGACGGTGTGGTGACGCGGAACCGAAATCATGTGTGAATATTTCGTAATGCGCGATAGTTTGCTTCGTATCTATGGAAACTCATATTTGCGATTCAGCGCGATGCGCGACACCAATGTCAGGTTACGTGGAAGGCCAGCGACTCGGGCAGCCGCGGGTCGTGGACCGGAATCAAGGCATGCTTCGATGCCACCTTGGCCCAGGCGGCGACCAGCAGACCGCCCAAGGCAGCCAGGCAGCCAAGCTCTGTCAGGCCGATGCTGGGGGTTTCCAACACCGCAGGCATGGCCAGCCAGTACACATCCACCCAGTGCATAACCAGCAGGAAGGCGGCCCAGCCGGCCAGCAGGCGGGGATTGCGTTTCACGCTGCGGGACATCAAACCCAAAAATGGCAGGATGAAATGTCCAAACAGCAGGGCCAGCGAAACCCATTGCCAGCCGTTCTCCATCCGCACCCGGTACCAGAATGTTTCTTCGGGGATATTCGCGTACCAGATCAACAAGAACTGGCTGAAGGCGATATAGGCCCAGAAAAATACAAATCCAAACAACAGCTTGCCCAGGTCGTGACCGTGCTCGACGGTCACGGTCTGCGTGAGCCTGCCCGAAGCCTGCAGGGCCCGGATCATCACAATCAGCAGCGCCAAGGCGCCGACCACGGCGCCAGAGTAGTAATACACGCCGAAAATCGTGCTGAACCAGTGTGGGCTTAACGACATCAGCCAATCAAAGCTGGCAAACGTCAGGGTGAGGCCAAAGGCGAACATGCTGGGCGCGCTGACGACTTGCATCCGCAGGGTCAACTGCACGTCGTCGGTTTCATCCTGCTTTACCGAGCGACTCCAAAAGTACCGCGCGAGGATCACCCAAACTGCCAGGTAGAACACGGCCCGGATCACAAAGAATGGCGCGTTGAGGTAGGGCGCCTTGTGATGGACCAGGTGGTCGGTTTCCTGCACCGTGGGGTTGTTCCACGGGAACAGTTCGCTGCTGCCTGAAATGACCAGCAACAGTATCGGCAGGGCGGCCACAGCCAGCGGTACGACCAGCATCGACACTGTCTCAGCCAACCGGCGCACCACCACGCCCCAACCGGTGCGGGTGAGATGATGCACGGCCACCAGGAACAGGCAGCCCAGCGCCAGGCTGACGAAGAAGCAGAACGTCATCAGGTATGCGTACTGCAATCGCTGCCAGCCATTGGTGTGGATAGCCGCTCCGATCAGCGCAACGACCAGGCCGGCGCCACCAACGCCCAGGCCCCAGCGCACCAGGCGCGCCGTGGCGGAGCCCAGTTGCAGGTCGTTCGAATTGATTGAGATCGGTTGGTTCATCGTTGCTTGAGTCGTTTGCGGTTACAGGGGAAGGTTCGCCGGTTGCCACGTGGGGGGAGGCGGCTAGGGAAGCTCGCGCAGTTGCGGGACGAGGTCTTCAGGTACGTCGTCGATGGTTGCGGCGCGGCTGCGCTGCAGGGCCCGGACATACAGCACCACGGCCCAGCGATCATTCGTGGAAATTTGGGAAGCGTAGCCCGGCATCTTGCGGATACCGTGCGTGACGGTGTTGAACAGTTTGCCGACGGGTTGTTCGCGCACCGGCGGCGAGTGCAGCGAGGTGGGCGGCACCCAGGTGCTTTGCTGGAGTTCGACGGCACGGCGGGCTACGAGGCCGTCGCCATCGCCGGCCAGGCCGTGGCAAACCGCGCAGTAGATGTTGTAGCGCTGGCGGCCCCGCTCCATCAGTTCATCAGTTACGGGGACAGGGAACTCGGTGATCCAGTTCGGTTCGGGCGGGAGGTCATCGGCAAGACCGTGCTCCTGAGGGGGGACGCTGGGGGCCGGTTCGTCGTTAGCGGCGCTGCCTGCGGGGTCGTCAGAGGAAGCAGGATCAGCGGCAGCGCCGCCATCGAACGAGGTAGGCCGGGTCGGTACCGGCTGTTCTGAATCGGGCTGGATCCCCCGGTAATAGGCGTCGTCTTCTTCCAGGTCGCCGCGGGCAATGGTGCCCTGTACTTGCGGTCGCGCCGCGCGTCCATCGGCAAAGAAGCTCGATGCATTTTGCGGCTTGGCCGAAGGCTGGAAGTCCATGTTGGGAACGATATGCACGCGCGGCTTGTCCGACCGATCGTTCTGCTTCTGCAGAATCATCAGCGGAGGCACCGTGGCTGCCACGCCGAGCACAATCAACGTGTACTTCACCGCCCGCGGGATTCCGCCGGCTGGCTCTTCGTGGGGAACACTGATTATGGTTTGCGGGCTGGTGGCCTCGAGGGCGGCGGTCAGTTGTTCCGGCGCGTTGCACTTGTCCTGGCGGGGGATGTACAGGAAGAACGCATCGTCGGTGACGCGGCGAAACTCGGGCTGGCGAAGCAGCGGGTTGGAAAGCCGCGGCAGCCGGTTCAACATCAGCATCCCGAAGAAGGCCGCGAACGCGCTGAACAAAATCGTCAGCTCGAACGCTACCGGGATGTTTGCCGGCAGGCTGAACAGCGGCTTGCCGCTGATGGAGAACGGGTAATCGACCGCGTTGGTCCACCATTGCAGCAGGATCGCGGCGATGGTACCCGTCAGGCCGGCACCCAGTACCAACCACGGCAACCGCGTGCGGCGCATGCCCAGCGCGGCATCCAGCCCATGGATGGGATAAGGGCTGAAGGCGTCTACATCTTGCAGGCCGGCGGCCGTGGTTTTGCTCGCGGCGTCTAACAACTGTTCCGCGTCGGCAAACTGCACCAGCCAGCCGGCGACGCCTGGCGTCTTGGGCTGCTGCTTGGGAAGCGGTTCAACGACGGTAGCCATCGTCACAATTCCTTGGAGGCTTCAGGGGGTGTCGGGCGGCGACGCCAGTAGGGGATTCTCAGTTGGGTTCGCGATTGACTAATGATCCTCGCCGTGCGGTTGCGCGCCGGGCAGGAAGGCTTTGACTTCAGCCATGGCCACCATCGGCAGGTACCGGCAGAACAGCAGGAACAGCGTGAAGAACAGTCCGAAGCTGCCCAGCAGCATCAGGGCGTCGATGGCGGTCGGTCGGAAGTAGCCCCAGCTCGAAGGCAGGAAGTCGCGGCTGAGCGAGATGATGCAGATCACAAACCGCTCGAACCACATACCGATATTCACGAAGATCGCGATCACGACCATCATCCAGGGGGACGTGCGGACCTTGCGGAACCAGAACAACTGCGGGGCCAGCATGTTGCAGACGATCATCGTCCAGTAGGCCCAGGCA
>CAZEEG010000072.1:0-15429 GCA_964511065.1 uncultured Pirellulales bacterium
AGCACCAGGACGCCGGCGCCAAGGTCGTCCACTGCGCCCCGCATACCTCCAGCCAGATCGTCTCCAAGAGCATCTCCAAGGGAGGCGGCCGCAGCAGCTACCGCGGACTGGTTCGGGTGGAAAGCGGCGCGGTGAAGTCGCGGTCGAACGTGGTGTGCGATGCCTTGATCCTCGACCCTCAGAGCCGCAGCGACACCTATCCCTACATCGAGATCGAAGAACAGGATGTCTCCATCGGCCACGAGGCAAGCGTCTCGCGGATCGGCGAGGAGCAACTGTTCTACCTTATGAGCCGTGGCCTGTCGGAAGCCGAAGCCAGCACCATGATCGTGGGTGGGTTCATCGAGCCCCTCGTCAAAGAACTGCCGATGGAATACGCCGTCGAGATGAACAAGCTGATCGAGCTTCAGATGGAAGGTTCGGTGGGCTGACCCCCTGTACCACGGCTCGGTGAGCCGTGCGCAGCGGATATTCGTGATCGAACGCCCCATGGAAGGTTGGGTGGGCGATTGGCCCGTCAACCGCAGTTCGTTTTCCTTACCCCGCCGCAATGGCGGCGGGGCCCTCACCCCCCAGCGTGCCGCGCGGCAATCGCGGTCGCTGTGCGCAACAAGCAATTCAGCCTTTTAGCCCCAGACGCATGACTGCTACGACGATTACGCCTTCTGGATTTACGGAAGAGGCTTTTCAAGCCTTCTTGGCCGCGCGCGATGAGCCCTCCTGGGCCAGCCAGCAGCGGCGCGAGGCTTGGGAGGCGTTCCAGCGCATGGATTGGCCCAAGAGCGACGAGGAGGAATGGCGGCGGACCGATATCCGGTTGTTCCGGCTGGATCGGTATCATCCTCCGCAGGATTTGCCGGGCGAAGCTGCACTGCCGCCGGCCCTGTTGTCCCACGGCGTTCAACTGGGAGGCCGCGTGGCGTCGCTGGACAGTCGCGTGGTAGTGGCCGAGCTTGATCCCGAGCTGTCCAAACAAGGAGTGCGGTTCGGCGGCGCCGAGCAGGTACTGCGCGAGAACGGCGACGCGTTGCAGCCGTACTTCGGCGGCCCCGCCTTTGCCGTGGAGCACGATCGTTTTTCCGCATTGCACGGCGCATTCTGGTGCGGCGGCGCGGTCCTGTACGTTCCTCGCGGCGTTCAGATCGCCCAGCCCCTGCATGTGTTATCGGCCCTGACTCCCGAGGGCGTCGACCTGGGCCGCATTACCGTGGTTTTGGAAGAAGGAGCCGAGGCCACGTTGCTGACGGAAACCGTCGGCGGCGGCAAGCAGTCGTTCCACTGCGGAGCGATCGAACTGCTGTTGGCTGAGGGTTCGCGGTTGCGGTTTGTCAGCCTGCAGAACTGGGACAACAACGTATGGCACTTCGCGCAGCAGAAGGCCCGGCTGCAGCGCAATGCCGAGCTTCAATGGACGATCGGCGCACTGGGAGCCCGCTTGGCCAAGGTCAACCAGGAAGTCGCCCTGGCCGGTGAAGGCGGCAGCGCCCAGGTGAACGGCGTGATGTTCACCGAGGGCAAGCAGCACCTGGCCTATCACACCCTCCAACATCACGAGGCCGGCAACTGCACCAGCGACCTGCTGTACAAGGGAGCGTTGCAGGACAATTCGCGCATCGTGTGGCGAGGGATGATCAAGGTCGATCCGGGCGCCGACGGTACCGACGGCTACCAGCGCAACGACAACTTGATGCTCTCCAACCAGGCCCGCAGCGATTCGATCCCCGGCCTGGAAATCGAGGCCGACGACGTGCGTTGCACCCACGGTTCTACGACCGGCCGAGTGGACGAAGAATTGATCTTTTATGCGCAGAGCCGTGGCCTCACGCGCCGCGAAGCCACGCGGATGATTGTTTCCGGTTTCTTTCAGCAAGTGTTCGACCGGATCACCATCGAGAACGTGCGCGAGGCGTTGGGCGAGGCCATTGGCCACCGGATTCGTGAGTACCGCGAGGCATAGGCCTTTTCAAAGGCCAGCAGGCAAACGGGGTATCGCAGGTTCTTTTATGGGTAGTGTGTGACGGAACATGGCTGAGTTTCAATTCGCCGCCAAAGTGACCGACGTTCCCGACCCAGGCCGCATCCTGGTTGAGGTGGACGATACGCCGGTTGCGCTGTTTCGCGTGGATGGGGAGTTCTACGCCCTGGACGACGTTTGCACCCACGACGGCGGGCCGCTGGCCGAAGGCGAATTGGAAGATCACACGATTGCCTGCCCTCGCCACGGGGCCAAGTTCGATATCCGTACCGGCGACGCGCTCACCATGCCGGCCACCAGGCCCACGCGCAGCCACGAAGTGAAAGTCGTTGGCGACGAAGTTCACGTGCGGCTAAGGGATTAATGCCGCTTCTGCCGACTTGCCCGGCACCCGATATTGCGCGGCATGCTCTGCCGCATCGAGTCCTGAAGGTATTGCGCTTATAGAGCGCTAGTTGCCGCCCCACCTGTTGCTGCGCGGCATGCTCTGCTGCATCGAGTCCTGAAGGTATTGCGCTTAAAGAGCGCTACTTGCCGTCCGACTTGTTGTTGCTGTCGGTCAGGCCCCAGGCTTTCCGCTTGCGCTGGAGCGTGCGCACCGAGATGCCCAGTGCCCGCGCGGCATGGGTGCGATTGCCGTTGTGCTGTTCCAGGGCCTGCTCCACCGCCTCACGCTCCAGGTCCTCCAGCTTGGTGCCGGGCGGGATGGCGACGTGATGCCCGCACGGGTTCACGCCGCTGCTCATCGTGGCCGGCAGATCGGCCATGGTGAGGACATCGCTCCGGGCAAGCACGACCATGCTTTCCAGGCAGTTGCGCAGTTGCCGGACGTTGCCGGGCCAATCGTGCGTTTCGAGGTATCGCTTCAACTCCGGGTCGAGCGTGATCGTTTCGCGGCCCACCTGTTCGCACAGTGATTGCATGAAGTGGTGCAGCAGCAGGGGGATGTCTTCCCGCCGGTCGCGCAGCGGAGGCAATTGAAGGTTGATCACATTAAGCCGGTAGTACAGGTCCTCGCGGAACAAGCCTTCCTGCACGAGTTTTTCCAGCGGCCGACTGGTCGCGGCAACCACCCGCACGTTGACTTCGCGATCGATGTTGCTGCCGACCGGGGTCACGCGGTGGCTTTCGAGCACGCGCAGCAGCTTGGCCTGCGATTCGAGCTTGAAGTCGCCAATTTCGTCGATGAACAGCGTGCCGTCGTTGGCTGCTTCAAACCGGCCGATCCGCGACTCGGTGGCGCCGGTAAAAGCCCCTCGGGTGTGGCCGAATAATTCGCTTTCCACCAGGTGCTCTGGCACCGCGGCCATGTTGACCACCACAAACGGTCCGCTCTTGCGGGGGCTGTTCTGGTGGATAGCCTCGGCGATCAGTTCCTTGCCGGTGCCCGACTCGCCGGTGATCAGCACGGTGCTGTCGGTAGCGGCGGCGCGGCGGGAGTTTTCCAGCACGCGGACCATGGAAGGGGAGCGGCCCACGATATTCTCAAATCCCAGCAGGTGATCCAACCGCTGCTGCAACTGGTCGATGGTTTCGTCCTTGCGGCGGGCATCCAGGCAGCGGTTGACCAGCAGCAGCAATTCTTCGGGGTTGACGGGCTTACTGAGATAATCTTCCGCTCCCAGTTTCATGGCTTCAACGGCCGTGTTGACGTCGCCGTAAGCGGTCAGCATCACGAACGGGGTTTGCCGGCGGCGGCTGCGCCAATACCGCAGCAGGTCGATGCCGCTGGTGTTGCCCATCCGCAGGTCGCTGATCACCAGGTCGACGCGTTCATCGAGATGCTCGATCGCCTCCTTGGGGTTTTCCGCAGCGATGACGTCAAACTGCTCCATTCGCAGCAATCGCGAGAGTGCTTCGCGTTCGCACTCCTGGTCTTCGACAATGAGGATACGAGGGGCGTTGCTCATGATTTGCGTCCCTTGGATTCCGGGTTTTTGGCCGCGGGCAGCAGGATGCGGAACGTGGCTCCGCCAAATTCGTTGTTCTCGCAGCCAATGTGCCCGCCCACTTCTTCCACGAAGCGGCGGACGAGCGAAAGTCCCAGTCCCGTGCCGTTGAGTTTGGTGGAATAGAACGGCTCGAAAATGCGCTGGCGGTCGGCCTCGGGGATGCCCGGCCCGCGATCCGCGACCACGATCTCGGCGGTGTCGCGCCCGCCGGTTGCCTGCACAATGACGGCGCCGCCCTCGGGCATGGCCTGCTGGGCGTTTTGCAGCAGGTTGAGGACGACCTGCCGCAACCGGCCGTGGTCCATCCGCACGTAGATGGGTTCGCTGGGCAGCACCAGTTCCACTTGGACGTTGTTGCGAAGCAACTCGCGGTCGATGAAATCGACAATGGCGTGCAGTTCATCGACCAGGTTCACCACTTCGTCGCGCGGATGCTCGGGCGTGGCAAACCCCAAGAGTTGCTGCATCAGATGTTCGATACGGTCGATCTCGCGGCTGGATTGTTCGACCATGGCGCGGATTTCGTCGCCGGTCAGATGCTGCCCTCGCTCGTACGCCCTCTGGAGGGTGTGCAGATTGAGCTGGATGGCATGCAGGGGGTTGCGAATTTCATGGGCTAGCCCTGCGGCCAATTGACTGACTTCGGTTGTGCGTTCGAGGGTTTGGGTGTTCATATGTTTGCGCAACGTGCTGGAATGGGTTGCCAGGTAGTACAAGCTGGCGGCAGCCGCGCCGACAATCAGCAAGGCCGCGGTAAGCATCCAAATCCGCCGCTGCCAGAACGTTCGCCGGCGCTCGGCCAGCAGCCGCTCCAATGCCGCGGCGTTCAACCCTACGTGGTATTCGGCTACCTCCTTGCCGAAGGGTCGGACCGGAACGAACACGTTGTAGGCGGGCTGCCCTGTGCCCAGGATGTGGTCCCGGGTGAGCAGGACGTCGTTTCCCAGGTCGTACATGATGCGGTCGTACCAGGCCCGGTGCGTTAGCCGCTGGCCTTGGCGCCCCGGCATGCTGTGGAACACCACCTGCCCGGTCTGGTCCACCAGGGCCGCATAAGCTGGCGCGGTACGCTTGGGCTGTTGCTCAGCCTGATTGGCGGCCCGGGGGCGTTGGTCGGCAGGCACCTGCTGCCAGGCTTTCCGCAGCCAGTCCTCCGCATCGAAATCGGAAACCGATTGGCTCCCTTGTCGTTCCAGGTCGCGTTCGATCCGGCCGACCGTCCGCTGGGCGTTCAGCCGAACGCGGCCAATCTCGCGACGCAGCAACTCGCCTTCTAAATCACTCCATGCTTGCCAGGTACTACGGATTGCCAACACCACGAGGGCCAACAAGGCGACGCCCAGGGCCAGGTACGCCGCCCAAGTTAAGCGGCGCGATGACATTCTGCTCGTGGCACGGGGCATTCCGGCGGTTTGACCTGACAAACGGTGACTGCGGTGCTGCAAGGGGCGCGCCGCGCGCTGTGGCAGCCCCTACCGAAGGAGCCGCCAGCCGGGGCGGCCAACCCGTCGGTACGCCATTTAGTAGCGACAAATTGACGCGGTTGCCGCCGCACCCGACGCCATGGCTCCACCCGGCGGCGCCGCGCGCCTTGGCCTAAGATCATCTGCAAACCATTCCAGTTTTTCACGTTACGACCGAATATTTCCGGACGCACTGCCCACGCCGAGGTATCTCCTACAGCACGGTTTGGGCCAAATCAGTTTTTGTAAGCCTGGATATTTGGGAGCTTTGCGAGGAATTGACTGCTAGAAAATTTTGTCGCACCGACGCTCACCCTGATGGCGGTCTGCTGGTCGTCCAATGATCGGTTCGACTGCGCCAAACCCAGCCGATGTGCAACCGGTGCCCAGGGGAGCGCCGTAGCGGGGGCGCGCCGGCCGGCGATTCACTTCTCCCAATAGATGCTCCTTAACCAGCGACGTGCCGATCCTTGGCATCCCGATTGCCACGCTTAGGCGCCCCGGCACGACGGCGGCAATTAGGCCCAGGCACAGCCAGATCCACACACACAGATCCACACACAGCCCGGCGATCTACAAGCAGCGGCCAACGGCGGGGCATGCGATTCATGGGGGGCAGTTCCCGCGCCTCCAGTACCGTACCCAGCCATCGCCTCCCACGCTTCAAGGAGTAACTGAGCATGCACGAATCCCCCACCCCAACCACCCCGGCCGCGATCACCCACAAGCCGGTGGTGTTGATTACGGGCTGCTCGGGCTTGATTGGTTCGCGGCTGATCGAGCGATTGGGCGACAGCTATCAAGTGATCGGCATGGACATTCAACCGCCGCCCCCGGAGATCAACTGCTCGTTCTTCCATTGCGATCTGACCGAAGACGACAGCGTTCGTTCGGTGCTGGCGCAAATTCAGGACGAGTACAGCAGCCAAATCGCCAGCGTGGTTCACCTGGCGGCTTACTACGATTTCACGGGCAAGCCCAGCGAACTTTATCGCACCCTCACCGTGGAAGGTACGCGGCGGTTGATTCGCGCCTTGCAAGAGTTCCAGGTTGAGCAGTTTGTCTTCTCCAGCACGTTGCTGGTGATGCAGTCGTCGGAAAGCGGTGAACCGATCACAGCCGAATCGCCCGTGGAGGCCGAGTGGGATTACCCCCAATCCAAGCTGGAGACTGAAAAGATTCTCGAACGGGAGCGCGGGACGATTCCGACGGTCATTCTGCGGTTAGCCGGGGTGTACGACGCGATGGGGCATTCCGTGCCCATCGCGCAGCAGATCAGCCGCATCCATCAAAAGCAACTCGAGAGTTACCTGTTTCCCGGCGATAAGACGCATGGGCAATCGTTCATCCATCTGGAAGACCTGATGGACTGCCTGCTGGCGACGATCCAGCGGCGGCACGAATTGGGGCCTTGGGAGGTGCTGGTCATCGGCGAAGAAGATGTGATGAGTTACGAGGAGTTGCAGAACCAGATAGGCTTGCTGTTGCATGGCGAGGAATGGGGCGCGATTTGGGTTCCCAAGTTTGCGGCCAAGGTGGGAGCCTGGGTGATCGACAAGTTCTCGCCGGAAGAACAAGCCTTCATCAAGCCGTGGATGATCGACCTGGCCGACCAGAACTACCCGGTCGATCTGCGTCACGCGCGGCAGAAACTGCATTGGGAGCCCAAGCACACGCTGCGCGCGACCCTGGCGGACATGATTCGCAATCTCAAGGCCGATCCGCGTGGCTGGTATGAGGAAAACGGTTTGCCGCTACCCAAGAAATTACAGGCCGATAAGCAGCCCAGCGCGCGTTGAGCAGCCCAGTGCCCGTTGAGCAGCGTTTTGGGTGCCCCTTTCCAGTCAATCATCCCCTCCATGCAGGAAGGACGCTGGCGATGCCCTTCAACGTGGCCCAGAAACTGATTCACGCGCACCTGGTTGAAGGGCAGATGGAGCCCGGCCAGGAAATCGGACTTCGGATCGACCAGACCCTGACGCAGGACGCCACGGGCACGCTGGTGATGCTGGAACTGGAAGCGATGGACCTCGACCGCGTGCAGACGCAGCTTTCGGCCCAGTATGTCGATCACAACCTGCTGCAGGAAGATCACAAGAACCCCGACGACCACTTGTTTCTGCAAAGCGCGTGTCGGCGGTTTGGAATCTGGTACAGTCGGGCAGGCAACGGTGTCAGCCACCCGGTGCATCAAGAGCGGTTCGGCAAGCCCGGGGCCACGCTGTTGGGGGCCGATAGCCATACCTGTGCCGCGGGGGCCATCGGCATGTTGGCCATCGGTGCCGGTGGTTTGGAAGTCGCCATGGCCATGGCGGGCCATCCTTACTACATCAGGATGCCGGAGATTTGGGGGGTGGAATTGCGGGGCACGCTGCCCGACTGGGTGAGCGCAAAGGATGTCATCCTGGAAATGCTTCGCCGACACGGTGTGGATGGGGGCGTCGGCCGGATCATCGAATACTTTGGTCCTGGCCTGGATTGCCTGACGGCGATGGATCGGCACGTGATCGCCAACATGGGTGCCGAACTGGGGGCAACCACTACGGTCTTTCCATCCGACGATGCCGTACACCGCTTCATGGAGTCTCAGCAGCGCGAGGATGAGTGGACCCCGCTGGCCGCCGATGCCGAGGTCACGTACGACATTCACGAAGTGATCGACCTGTCGCAACTGGAACCACTGATTGCCCAGCCCACCAGTCCCGGTAACGTGGTGCCGGTCCGCCACGTGGCGGGAAAGCCGATCTACCAGGCGTACGTAGGTTCGTCGGCCAATCCCGGCTACCGCGATTTTGCCGTGGCGGCCCAAATGGTTCGCGACCACCAGGTGCATCCCCATGTCTCGTTCGACGTGAATCCAACCTCGCGGCAGATTCTCGAGAACCTGGTAGCCGACAGCCACCTGGGGCTGTTGATTCGGGCCGGAGCGCGGATTCATCAGGCCGGGTGCAACGGTTGCATCGGCATGGGGCAAGCGCCCGCCAGTGGCCGGGCCAGTTTGCGCACCGTGCCGCGAAACTTTCCCGGCCGCTCCGGCACCTTGGAAGACGAGGTCTACCTGGTCAGCCCTGAAACGGCCACGGCCTCGGCATTACGGGGAGAAATCACCGATCCCCGCGACCTGGGCATCGCTTATCCCAAGGTCAGCGAGCCAGAGCACCCCAAGCTCAACGTGGACATGCTCCAGGAACCACCCTCGCCGGATGAAGCTCGCCGCGTGCAACTGGTCAAAGGCCCCAATATTGCGTCGCTGCCGGAACTGGAACCATTGCCCCAGAGGCTGGAAGTGCCCGTGCTGCTGAAGGTGGGAAACGACATTTCGACGGATGAGATCATGCCAGCGGGCGCGCGGGTTCTGCCTTATCGCAGCAACATTCCCGAGATTTCCCGATTTTGTTTTGAAGCGATCGACCGCACGTACCACGACCGTGCGGAAACCACGCGCGAACGTGGTGGGCATGCCATTGTGGGCGGTCGCAACTATGGACAGGGTTCCAGCCGCGAACACGCAGCATTGGCTCCCCGGTTCCTGGGGTTGAAAGTGGTGCTCGCGCCGAGCTTTGCCCGCATCCACTGGCAGAACCTGGTGAATTTCGGCGTGCTGCCGCTGACATTCGTGGATGCTTCCGACTACGAAGCCCTGGAGCCCGGCGACGTGCTGGTGATTGAGAACCTTCGCCAGCAGGTCGAGCATCGCGAGCCGATCGAGGTAGAAAACACCTCGCGCAAGACGACGATCGCCGCTCGCCATCAACTCTCGCGGCGGCAAGTGGAGGTGCTGTTGGCCGGCGGGCTCATCCCTTGGGTGCGACAGCGTCAGGCGGCGCACCAGACCGCATAGTGCAAACCTGCCTGCATACCGTAAGACCTTGCAGCACAGGCTGTTGCAAACCGCCGCGCCTCTGGCCGGTGCCGCATGGCGTTCCCTTCGGCCGTAGCATCTCCTCCCTCGTCGCGGGGTCTCCTGCAAGGCGGCGGTGCACGCCGCTTGAGCGACAAGTTGTCGCACTTCCCTTGCTCCGCGTGGCAGACGCATGAGGTTCGAGGGGGCGCGTGCGACGACGCGGCAGGATCGCACCCGTCCTGCCTTTCTCGTCCATTTTGCGCATTTACCGCCGCGGTGGTCGACGATCCGGAGGTTCCGGTACACGGGGCGGGGCGGCTTCGGCATTCCACTTGCATGTAGCTGGGAATGCTCAACGAATCGGAGTTTATCTATGAACGTGCTGAGCCAAGACGATATCCAGGTGTTGTTGGACTGGACGGAACCGCCCTGCGTCTCGATTTTCCTGCCTACTGAACGTTATGGCCCGCAACAACAACAAAACCCCATTCGGCTAAAGAATCTGGTGAACCAGGCCCAGCAGATGCTTTGCGAGCAGGGGCTGAGCCATCCCCAGGCTGAGCGGATGCTCGCGCCGCTGCAACCGCTGTATACCCACGTGGAAGAGTGGACTCAGTTGTCGGAGGGATTGGCCTGTTTTTGCGCCCCGAATTTCCACCGCTGCTTTCATCTGCCAATACCGCTGGAAGAGGCCGTGTACGTGAACGACCGCTTCCACATCAAACCGGTGGTGCCACTGCTGGGAAGTGACGCGCGGTTTTATATCCTGGCCCTCACGCAAACGACGGCCAAGTTGTACGAGTGCACGCGATACTCAATCCACGAGTTGGCTTTGCCGGCGATGGAGGGCAGCGGGGTCCACGCGGAAGCCTCTGAACAGGTGTTGGCGTCGCAGGGGGCCGCCACCAGCATTGAGGCGCTCTCGCCCGTCGCCCCCGGCCAGTACGAGCAGACCAAGGCCGACATCCTCAACTTCTTCCACCGCGTGGACCGTGAAGTTCGCCGCGTGCTGGGGCGGCAGCGGGCGCCCCTGGTACTGGCGTGCGTGGGATACCTGGCGCCGATTTACGAGTCTGCCAACCGTTACAGCCCGTTGCTCAAGGCCAAGATTCCCGGCAACCCGGACCGCTGGAGCCTCGATGAGCTTCGTAGCCATGGGTGGAAGTTGGTGGAACCGCACTTTCGCCGCAACCAGCATCGCGCCATCGACGAATGGATGAGCGCTCGGAAAAACAGCAGGGCCAGTAGCGATGTCCGCGAAGTGGTGCTGGCGGCCGACGAAGGCCGGGTGGGTACGTTGTTCGTCAAGAAAGGGGCTGCCCAGTGGGGATGGCTCGACCGCGAAAATCGCGAGGTGCAACTCCTGACCGAAGACGAACCGGCGGGCGAAGAACTGCTCGACTATGCCGCGGCGCGAACCTTGGGAAACGGTGGCGAGGTGTTTCTGCTGGATGAGATTCCGCAGACCACGTCGCCCATCGCCGCGACGTTCCGGTACTAACCCGGCCGGATCGCCGTGCGGCGAAACGGCGCGCTCATGGCCCGGCCGTTTTCCGCCGGGCGGGCCACAATCAACAACCTGGCCTGGACCGCCCGCGTCCGTTGTACGCAGCTGCGATAAGCATCCCCCCACTACAGGAAATGCCAGTTACCGGCTGCATCGCACGTTGTTGCTCAACGTTGCTCTTAGCAGAGCGGTTGTGGGGGACCAGACCGGCTCCATTTGCGACTGCCGCACTTGTCGCAATCCTTTGCAATGTAATGGCTTACTTGTGAGCAAATGGGCGCGACCCAATGACAAGCTGACGGTCTGGCCTGCGTCAGGGTGTCGGACACTTTGCTCATCGGGCCATGGCTACCACCGCACCTGCCCCGATAGAGCCATTGAGGTGAGAGCATTCAAATGCCAGATGTCATCAATCCCGCCACGGAGGAAGTGGTCCGTAGCTATTCAACCCATGGCCCTGAGGAGGTGCGCGGCAAGGTCGAAGCCGCGCAGCAGGCGTTTACAACGTGGCGCGAGACGCCCCTGGCGCAGCGATGCCGCCTGTTGCTAGCGGCCGCCAGGCAATTGCGCGACCGGCAGGAGTCTCTTGCGGAACTGATGTGCCAGGAGATGGGCAAGCCCATCAGCCAAGCGCGGTCGGAGATCGAGAAGTGCGCCTCCGTGTGCGACTATTACGCGGAGCAGGCCGAGTCGCTGCTGGCGCCGCGCGAAGTGGATACGGATTCCGCCCTCAGCCTGGTCCGCTACGATCCGCTAGGCGTGGTGCTGGGGATCATGCCGTGGAACTTTCCGTTCTGGCAGGTATTCCGCTTTGCCGCACCCACGCTGGCGGCCGGAAACGCGATCCTGCTCAAGCACGCCAGCAACGTTCCCACTTGCGCGATGGCGATTGAATCGCTGTTGGGCGAAGCCGGATTCCCGCCGGGGCTGTTTGCCGCCTTGCTGATTTCTTCGGACGATGCCGGCAAGCTGATCGGCCACCCGGCCGTACAGGGCGTTTCGCTGACCGGGAGCGATCGGGCCGGTACCAAGGTGGCAGCGCAAGCCGGTGAGCATCTGAAGAAATGCGTGCTGGAACTGGGCGGCTCCGATCCCTTTGTGGTCCTGGCCGATGCCGACGTGGATGCCGTAGCTGAGCAGGCGGCCTGGGCACGTTGCGCCAACGCCGGTCAAAGCTGCATCGCGGCCAAGCGGTTTATCGTTGAAGGGCCGCTGTACGATGCCTTCACGCAGCGTTTGCGCGCCGCCATGCAGGCATTGGTGGTGGGCGACCCTCGCGATGAACAAACGCAAGTCGGGCCATTGGCCCGGGCCGATCTGCTCGAAACACTGCACGATCAAGTGCAGCGGACGGTGGCAGCCGGCGCCGTACTGCTGTTGGGCGGCGCCCGGCGGCCAGGGCCAGGGTACTATTATCCGCCCACCCTGCTGGCCGAGGTGACCCCGGACATGCCGGCGTTTACCGAGGAAACGTTCGGTCCGGTGGCTGCCGTCGTTCGCGCCGATGATGTCGAGCACGCGGTGGCCCTGGCCAATCGCTCATCGTTCGGACTGGGAGCCAGCATCTGGACGGGCGATCGGCAACGAGGGCTCGACCTGGCACCGCGGATCGAGGCCGGGTGCGTGTTCATCAACGACATCGTGCGCTCCGACCCCCGCATGCCCTTTGGCGGGATCAAGCGCTCTGGCATCGGCCGCGAGTTGTCGCGCGAAGGCATCCACGAGTTTGTGAACATTAAGACCGTGCGGGCAGCATGAAGGTGAAAGTGCCACCATTTGGGAAGCGCCAGCCTTGCCATGCTTCCAATCCGCTGAGCCAGTTGCAGCCCTTACGCGGCGCGGGTGCGCACGTTGCCGCCTCTGGCATCGGCTTCCGCGTGGGGCACGGCTGGGGTAACGGAGTGAATCGCCGCCTGGCTGCTCGGCGGCGCGTGGAGGGTCGCCAAGGCCGCCGCGGCCGCGGGATTGCATTCGATCAGGTCGGCAAATTCCTGCTGAATGTACGCGATCATCTTATCGCGAAAGGCGATGCCGTCGTGCGCGAACATCGGATTGAATTCAGGGGTGGGGATGATCATCGGGCGCGCTCCTTGCCGCATGATGCAGCCAGACGTACGATTCCACGTTGCTGGCAGTGCCACTCCTTTGCAGGCAGCACGCGCGCAGCGAACGGGTATATTGGGTTCGCTGCCGGAACGGTCGTCGCATTGGCGGCGGCACCGGTCGGCAGCACCGTTGCCCTCTGATGCACACAGAGGCGGGGCGTCTTAGCATTCGGATCACCAGCGGCCGCAAATGACTGAATCCGCCTCTCCGTCGGCATCACCCACGATCCAAGCGCTGGCCGTTCGCTTAGGGCAGAGCTTGCACGCCATTCCCATCGGGGCGGTTGAAGAGATTCTGCCGGCCTTACCTGTGGAGCCGGTGGCGCAGTGCCCGCCTTTTGTGCGCGGCGTCGTGTATGTGCGGGGCCACTTGATCCCGGTGCTCGATCTGGCGGAACGGTTGGGCATGACCGATCACGTTCGACCGGCAGAACCACACATTGTTTGCCTGCGGTGGTCGGGACGGCTGGTGGGTGTCGAAGTTGATGAAGCATTGGAACTGATGGATCTGCCCGAGGCCGCCGGACTGGGGGCAAACGAAATCGGTGCCAGCCCAGGATTGCTCAAGGCCGTGATCGAACACCAGGGACAGATTGTCCGGCTACTCGATCCGGCGCGGCTGGTGGCTCCCGATGAAGCCCCGGGCCTGGCGGACATGTCCTCGCAACCGTAGCGGTCCTTCCGCGTGGTGGAATTGCCGAACGCTGCGTATGCTGTAGCCGCCCTGCAACCTTGAACGATCCGCCCCGCTGCCACCAGGCTCGTGACAACCAGCGGTGAACGCCTCCTCAAGCACACAGGCCGATGACCAACCGCCCACGCCGCCAAGGACCGGTCGTCCAACCATTGGTACCGCCAGTCTTCCCTTTTCTGGCAGCAGCGGCATTTTTACAAACCGTCATACGATGAAACGACTATCGGCTGCCCGGGTAACCATCCAATGCGGCCACCTCGATCGTGCATCACAGTATCAGAGGCCGCGAAGGAATGTGCTTGTATGAAGCATGAAGAACGGGTTAGCCAGATCAATGCTGGCCAGTGGGAGCTGCTGCGAGGGTTTTTGGAACGCGAAACGGGAATGGATTTTGCCGATTCGCGATTCGGGCGGTTGCGATCGGCTGTCGGCCGCGTCTTGGCGTTGAACCCCCAGTTGCACTTGGAAGGTTCCCATCCCGAAACGCAACTTCCGCCCGCATTTGTTGAGGCGGTCACGGCCGAGCTGACGATTGGCGAATCCTTTTTCTTTCGCAACCATGCGCATTTCGAGGCGCTGCGGCAGCACGTACTGCCACAGATTCTGGCCGACAACGCCCATCGCCGCGAAATTCGCCTGTGGAGCGCTGGCTGCGCGGCCGGCGAAGAACCCTATTCGCTGGGCATCCTGCTCGATCAACTGCTCGGCAGGCAGTCGCCCTGGAATGTTACGATTCTGGGCACGGATCTGAACCCGGCCTTCCTCCAGCGGGGCCGGCAAGGCTGGTATCGTCCGTGGTCGTTTCGCCATACGGATATTCACTTGGAAAGCCGTTACTTCACGTTCCGCGACGGCGGCTACCAGCTTTGCGACCGGATTCGCGATCAGGTTCGCTTTGCGTATCTGAACCTGGTGAAGGATGCTTTCCCTTCGCCGCTCAACGGCACCGCTGGCATGGATTTGATCCTCTTTCGCAATGTGGCTATCTACCTGAAGCCGGAAGTGACGGCCGCCATCTTGCGAAGGTTTTGGGATGCGCTGCGGCCGGGCGGATGGCTCCTGTTGGGCGAATCGGAAGTGGGCCAGGGCAGCGCGGCGCCGTTCGCGGTCCGCCGGTTTCCGTCCGCCACGTTCTATCAGAAGCCCGCCAGTGCTGCCGCCAGCGATGAAGCCGCCGCGCAGGCGATCCCACCCTTGGCCGATACCGGCACATGGCGCAGCGTAAAAGTTCCGGTTGTTCCCACCGTACCCCATTGGGTACCGCTCCCCGCGATCCAGGCTGCATCCACGAGCAGCGCGCAGCAACCGTCAGCCCAGGACGCCACGCCAATACCGCCGCCGCGAACCGGTACCAGCCCACCCCAACAGGGCAACCGTCTGCCAGGGCCGGTCTCGCCCGCCACAGCGACGACCAGCACGGTGCCAGGTACCAGTGGCCGCCCGGACACCGGCCAGGCAGCCTTGGCCAGCGATCCCCGCGAGCGTGCCCGAGAGCATCTGCGGCAGGCCCATGTGCTGCTTGGCCAGGCGCAAATGGCGGAAGCTCGCCGTCAACTTGAACTGGCCGTGGAAGACGATCCCCTGCTGCTGGAGGCCTACCTGATGAAGGCGGGGCTGGCGGAGGAAGCGGGCGATTTGGCAGCGGCCGAGCAGGCCTGCCGCCGGGCCTTGTACCTGGACCGGGCGTGCTGCATCGCGCATTTTCACCTGGCACTGGTGCAGCAGCAGCAAGGGCGCCGCGCAGAAGCGGCCAAGAGCATTCGCACGGTCTTGCAATTGATCGAAAACCGCGATCCGCACGACTTGGTCGAATTTGGCGACGGCGTGTGCTTCGGCCGGCTGCGCGAGATGGCGCAAATGTTCGGACCGGGCTCCCAACCATGAGTGCC
>CAZEEG010000072.1:15529-31087 GCA_964511065.1 uncultured Pirellulales bacterium
CCAACCATGAGTGCCGCCCACAGCGATTATCGCGAGACAGGTAAAAACTCCGTCGCCGTTGGGCAGCGAAACCGATCCACTGTTTTGGACAGCACTACTGACCAAAAGCCGAGGCAGGCTGCATGAGCGATCCCGAAGCGACCGCCCAAGCCTGGGACCATTTTCGCCAACGGTTCGAGGCATTGACGAGGGCCACCAGGCCACACTCGACCGATCCGGCAGTGCTGGCTGAGAAACTCGCCCGCCGAGCGGAGAGGCTGCGAGGACAGTTGCAACCGGCAGTTCCGGCCGGGCCGCAACTGGTATGCTTGAGCTTTTCGTTCGGCGCGCAGCGCTATGCCCTGCCGATGGACAACGTGTTAGAAGTTCACCCCTTGGAACAGTTTACCCCCGTGCCGGGAGCGCCGGCCTTTATTCGCGGCGTGGTGCAATGCCGAGGGACCATCCTGGCACTGCTCGATCTGGGGCGGTTGTTCGGCATCGATGAAGCCGGCCTGGCCGATATCCACTACTACATTGTGGCCGAAAGCGCCGGTCGCCGCGTGGCACTGGCCGCCGGCGTTGCCGAAGACATCGTATCCGTACCATTGGACAAACTGCGACCACCACCAGGCCTCGCCGCCGATGTGCCCGGCGATTGGGTCCGGGCCATCTACGACGAGAACCGAACCGTGCTGGAGTTGGGGCGGATTCTCCAGCACGAGCGGCTTATCGCTTGGCACCGCTGAA
The DNA here is from genome assembly GCA_964511065.1 of uncultured Pirellulales bacterium. GTDB lineage: Bacteria > Planctomycetota > Planctomycetia > Pirellulales > S012-138 > CALBRZ01. Next base: position 16,259 of record CAZEEG010000072.1, read on the forward strand.
ACCAAGTTGCACGACCGGCCTCGCGCGTGTTCCATGGTACCTGCCCGAGGTTTGCCGGCCCACCCATGCAATCCCCCACAGTCATTGATCGATCGCCTGACCGACACGCCGCGCCACCGCGCTGGATTCGTCGATACAGCAAGCCCCCCCAGTGAGAGCCCACGCCGATGCGAATGACGATTGGCACCAAACTGGCCGTTGGTTTCGGAAGCGTGCTGTTTCTCATGGTGATCAGCAACGCGATCGTCTACCAGGCGCTGCACCGCATGAGCGAAAGCACGGTCCGGGTGACTGGGGAAGCGGTGCCGCTGCTGCAGGCCGCCGACGACCTGACGATCGGCCTGGGCCGCGTCATGGTGGCTACGCGAGGGTATCTGCTGCTGGGCCACGATACCCAGCAGGCGTCGTATTTTGACGCTGAGTTGGCCGGTGCACTGGCTGATATCGACGACGCGCTCAACCGGTTGAAGGAACTGCACGCCAAGGCGGGACGCACTCTCGATTCCAGTGCGCTGCGGAGCATTACCGACAACGTCAGCGAGTTTCGCGCCATGCAACAACAGTTGCGCAACGCGGCCGAACAGGCGGGTACGAGTCCGGATCGCGATCTGAGCGCGGCCATCGAACTGATGGAAACCCGTTCGGTGCCGCGGGCCCGAGCAACGCTCACCGCGGCCAGTGTGCTGCGCAACACGGCGTTCGATCGGCTGGTTGAGGAACAGCAGGAGTTGGACGCCAACCGCGACCAGGCACGCAGTACGCTGATCTTCTCCAGTATCGTGGCTACCCTGCTGGGAGCGGGAATCGCGCTGCTGCTCTCCCGCGGCATGACCACAACCATCAAAGATCTGCTCGCAGGCGTGCAGACGGTGACCGGCGGCAACCTGACCCAAGCGGCGCTGCCCGTCAATTCTCGCGATGAGATCGGCGACCTGGTGAGCGGCTTCAATTCGATGGTGGCCTCGCTGCGGCAGATCATCTCGGAAGTTTCTGCCACGTCGGGAGAAATCGCCACGGTCAGCAGCGAGATCGCCACCGGCGCGCAGCAGCAATTGACGAGCCTTAACGAGACGGCATCGTCGCTGAATGAGATCACGGCCACCGCCGAAGAGTTCAAGGCCACCATGCAGCAGTTTTCCGATCGCGCGCGCGCCGTGCATGAAGCGGCAACCGAGACTACCCGGCGGGCCAACGAAGGTTTGGCGCTGACCCACGATTCGGCGGCCCGGATCGAGCGGGTGCAAGCCAATAGTGCCGAGGCCGGCGAGAGCGTGCTCAGCCTGGCCGAGCAGATGCAGCGGATTGGCGAGATCACCGCCTCGGTCAACGAAATCGCTGAGCAGACCAAGTTGCTGGCCCTGAACGCTTCAATCGAAGCGGCCCGGGCCGGAGAGGAAGGCCGCGGCTTCGCCGTGGTGGCGATGCAAGTCCGCGACCTGGCCAACCAGTCGAAGGAAGCTGCGGGCCGGATCGAAAGCCTGATCTCGCAAACGCAGAAATCCATGCAAACCGTGGTGAGCCGGATCGAGGAAGGAGGCCGCCTCTCGCACGACTCTGTGAAGCTGGTGGGCCGCGTTACCGAGGCGTTCGACGAAATTGTTCGTGCGATCGAACAAACGCGCGAAGCCATGGCGCAGATCAATACCGGCGCACAACAGCAGGAGGCGGGAATCACCGAGTTGGTGACCAGCATTACCGAGATCGATAGCGCTTCCAAGGAGTCGGTGGCTGCCGCCGAGCAGACCGGCAAGTCGATCATTGCCATCGACGAACGCCTCCGGCAATTGAACCGGACCGTGGCCCGCTTCACTACCTAGTTTGCATCCCCGACGGGGCCACCTATGGTCGATCCCATCTTCATCATCTTTCAGGAAGAAGCCCAGGAACATTTGCGGGGCCTGGAACAGGGGTTCCTCGACCTGGAAGCGACCACCGACTTGGCGCGCCGCCGGGCGCTGATCGATGCCACCTTCCGTCACGCCCACACACTCAAGGGCGATGCGCGCGTGATCGGCCTGGCAGCGCTGCAGGAATCGGCACAGCAGTTGGAAGACCTGCTGGAGCGGTTCCGCGACAATCCCGGTGCCCTCGACGAAGCGGCCATTAACGAGGGATTGGCGCGGCTGGACCGCGTCCGCCTCGATTACGAACGGTGGCAGGCCCAGTGGGATCCCGCCACGGCAGGTTCGCTGCCAGGACTGGGACCGGCGCTGGGCGAGTTGCCAACACCACCGCCAGCACCACAACCGGCAGCGGACGAGTTACCGGTCCCACAGGCGGCGGCCGAAACGTCACCACCACCGGCCGATGAAGACCAGCCAACGGCCGCGGCCCACGAGGCCGGCCTGCCGCCAGGCGGAACGCAACCACAAGCTTCACCGGGGCCAGCCGCGGGCAGTAAATGGAGTTCCGGAGGTGAGCAGCGGTTCATGGTTCGCGTGCCATCGGACCAGCTTGATCGGATGCTCAACCTGGTCGGTGAAATCCAGATCACCCAGCGTGCCGGGGCGGCGATGGTGAGCCAGGTTGCCGAGTTGCGCAAGCGGTTGGAACACCTCTCGCACGACGTGGAATCCGGCGATCCCACGGCCATTGACGCCGTATACGACTATGTCCGCCGGATCGAAACTGAACATCGCAAACAGCAGACGCGGGAACAATTACTGGTCCGGTCGCTGGAAGCGGAACTGCGGCAAGCCCGGTTGCTGCCGCTGACCATGCTGGCCGAGTCGCTGCGCCGCCCGGTGCGCGATCTGGCCCACGCGCTGGGCAAGAAAGTCCGCTACGAAATCGACGTCGGCACAGTGCTGCTGGACAAGGGCGTGATTGAAGCCCTCAAGACGCCCCTGCTGCACCTGATCAGCAACGCCCTCGATCACGGGCTTGAACCACTGCCTGGGCGGCAGGCGGCCGGTAAGCCCGAGGAAGGCGTGATCCGCCTGGCTGCCCAGCAGCGGGGCGAACAGGTACGGATCATGCTCAGCGACGATGGGGCGGGGCTGTCGTTCGAGCGCATTCGCCACCGGCTCCGAACGCAGCTTGGCATGCCGGCTGACGAAGTCCAACAACTCACGGAGCAACAACTGGCGGCGTACCTGTTCCAGCCAGGATTCACCACGGCCGAGGTCGGGCAAGTCTCTGGCCGCGGCGTAGGCCTGGATGCCGTGCGCGACGCCGTGCAACGGCTGCAAGGGCGCATTACCCTGGCCTCCTCCTCATCGGCGGGCACCACGTTTGTACTGACCGTGCCGGTCACCGTTTCCACGATCCGAATCCTGTCTGTTTGGAGCGGTGGGCAATGCTACGGCATTCCCACGACTGCCATCGAGCATACGGGCCGCGCCAAGGTGTCCCAGGTTCGGCAACTTGAAGGCGCCTCCGTGCTGCCGCACGACGGCGGTGCCGTACCCTGGGTCCATCTGGCCGAAATGATCGGGATCGGAGCGCCGCGGCAACCCGGCAGCGAGCAGGCTGTGCCGTACCTGATGTTGAACACCACCTCGGGAATGGTGGCGGTTGCCATCGACGAACTCGAAGAAGAACGCGAAATCCTGCTCAAGCCGCTGGGGTTTCCCTTAAGCGGTATGCCGGGCGTGATCGGCGGAGCCATCAGGCCGGACGGCGCCGTCCAACTTGTTCTCGACCTGGCCGACGACGTGTTCTCCCGCCGGCGGCAGCGCAACCTTCAACCGCCTCCGGCCGTGCAGGCGCGGCGGGTGCTGGTCGTAGACGATTCGCCAACGACACGAACTTTCCTGCGCAATTTGCTGGCCCAGGCCGGCTTTGCCGTGCGCACGGCGGTGGATGGGATCGACGCCCTGGAGAAACTCCGCACCCACCCGGTGGATATCGTGGTCAGCGATTTCGAGATGCCCCGCCTTGGCGGCGTAGACCTCACCCGGCAGATTAAATCACAGTATGGGCTGCCGGTTATCCTGGTGACCGCCCGCGAGCAGGAACATCACCGGCGGCAGGGGCTGGAAGCGGGTGCCGACGCCTATGTGGTGAAATCAACCTTCCAGGGGGAAGGGCTGATCGACGTGTTGCGCCAGTTCAGTTAGCGGGGGGCGAATGGTCCCGAAAAGCCTCCGGGACGCCCCAGGCATGGCTGCCGCGCAGCCGCGAGCACGGGCCAGCGCCGCCGAGTCGTTCGCACTGAAGTAGCCGCTGTTGGAGCCCGGCCGGGGGGTGGCCGACACTACGATAGCGCAAGAGTGGGGGCACACTGTCGGTTGCCCCCGGCACGAAAATCGCTAGTTGCTGCCATTTGGTCCTTCTCGATCCTCCCAGGCCCGACACCGATGATCCGCGTCTTGTTGGTAGAAGACTCCATCACCCAGCGGGAGATTCTTCGTCGGCTGCTGAACGAGGATCCCGACTTTTCGATTATTGGCGAGGCCCGGAATGGTCGCGAAGCGATCGAGATGGTCGAGCGTCTGCGTCCCGACGTGGTGCTGATGGATATCCACATGCCGCAGTTGGACGGCGTGGAGGCCACGCGGCAAATTATGCAGCGCGCCCCCACCCCGATCGTGATCGCCAGCGCTACGCTGCAAAGCGATGCGGTGGACCTGGGGCTGGAGGCGCTGAAAGCCGGCGCGGTTTCGGTCATCACCAAGCCTGAAGGTGCTGTCCTGCTGCACTTGAACAAGATCGCGCCCGAACTGCGCCAGGAGTTGCTGGCGGCGTCGAAGGCCAAGCTCGCCCGCGGTCCGAAATCCCGCCCCGAGACGCCCCCGGGCCAGCAGGCCCAGTTGCCGCTGAGGCAAATTGAAGTGGTGGCGATTTGCGCTTCGACGGGCGGGCCGCCGGTGCTGGTGGAGATACTTTCAAAAATCCCCCGGCCTTACCCGCTGCCGATCCTGTTGGTCCAGCACATCGCGGCCGGTTTTGTGAGCGGTTTTGCCCGCTGGCTACAGGAACTTACGGGCCAGCAGGTGGCGTTGGCGTCGCCGTGGCAGATGTTGTCGCCCGGCGTGTGGCTTTCGCCCGGCGAATTGCATCTCACCTTAGGGAATAACCGCCGCATCCAGTTGCTGCCGTCGCGGGGGGAGATTCATTGCCCTTCCGCCGATATACTGCTGCAATCGCTGGCGGAGAGGGCTGGCGCCACGGCCCTGGGTATTATATTGACCGGCATGGGAGACGATGGCGCCGCTGGCCTGCTCGCCTTGCGGAAGGCCGGCGGACGGACCATCGTCCAGAACGAAGCCAGCAGCCTCATCTTTGGTATGCCCAAGGCGGCCCGCGACCGCAACGCCGCCGAACGGGAACTGCCGCCCGAGGCCATCATTGACGTACTGACCGAAGTGGCCCAGTTCGCCAGTGGGCCGCCCCCGTAAGTGCCTGACCGATGACTCGCAGATCGCGCCCGGGCTACCAGGTGGTTGCGATAGCAACCCGGCGGTGCTCGAGGCCTGTGGCTCAATGCGTGCCGCTGACGGAGTTATCAAGGCTGCCCTCCATTTCCGCCGTTGTGCTGGCAGCCAACCCGGCGCGCTGGAGTGGTTTCGGGTACGGGGGCTGTTCCCGCTGGCTCCTTCACAACAAGAACGATAACGTGCAGCCGCAATCCGCTCGGCAACTGCTTGTTGACGGCAATGGTTCCTGTGATACCGGCCTCCCTTGCTTGTCCTTTCCACCATGAGCGAAATTCTTCTGATCGAAGATAGTCGCATCCAGGCGCAGTTTTACCGGCGTCTGCTGGAGAAAGCGGGGCACTCCGTACGCCATGCCGCCACGGCCGAAGAAGCCTTTCAACTCTGCTACGAAACCCTGCCCGACCTGGTGGTGCTCGATCAATACCTGGGTGAGCGATCCGGGCTGGAGGTCTGCCGACGGCTGAAGGCCGATCCTTCGCTTCAGGCCATCCCTCTGCTGGTCCTTACCGACAGCCAGCGCGAACAAGACCATCTGGCGGCGTTGGAGGCAGGGGCCGACCAGTTCCTCTCCAAGGACCACTCGCACCGCGACGTGGTGGCGGTCGTTCAAAACCTGTTGAAGTCGGCCGTTCCGGTGGACCTGGATAACGCGGAGGACGAAACCCGCGACAGCATCCTCCGCGGAACCCGGTTGCTGGTCATCAACGGGCTGGCGAGCCTGGGCGATATCGAGCAACGCCTGCGAGACAGCGGACTTGACGTCGTCGCCGTTTCATCCGGCGATGACGGCCTCCAACGCCTGCAAGACGAACCGTTCCACGTGGTCCTAATCAATCTCGAACGGCACACGGCCGAAGCCTTCAAAATCTGCGGGGCCGTGCGGGCTTGGGCGGAAAACAACCAGAAGCAACTCGGTCTGCTGATCCTGTTCGATCGGGAAAGTCCCCAGCAACTGCTCCAGGCCCTCGATGCCGGAGCGGACGACGTGATCAGCAAGCAGCAGGAACCGGAAATCCTCGTCGCCCATGTCAAATCGCTGGCGCGGCGGGTAAGGATGATCCGCTACCTGCAAGTCAAGCATCAAAAGGCCTACGCTCAAGAGATGGCCCTCCGCCAAGCCCAATGGCTCCGCGAGCGGGCGGAAGAACGTGCCCGCGATGTCGAGGCCCGCGCAGCATTGGCCGAGCAACTCCAGGCCACGGCGGCCGAACTTTCGCGTTCCCGGGATGAATTGGAACAGGCCAAGAATGCCGCTGAAGCGGCCAGCAATGCCAAGAGCGAGTTCTTGGCCAACATGAGCCACGAAATCCGCACGCCGATGAACGGAATCATGGGCATGTTGGAGTTGCTCTCGCAAACCGGCCTTTCCGGTCAGCAGGCCGAGTACCTTAACATGGCTCAGCAATCGGCCCAGACCCTGCTGCGGTTGCTGGACGATATCCTCGATTTCTCCAAGATCGAAGCCGGCAAGCTCGAACTGGAAAACGTCGAATTCAGCCTGCAAGAGTGCCTGGGCAAGGCCCTCCGGATTACTGCCATTCAAGCGCAAGAAAAGGGCCTGGAACTGGCCTGCCGGATCGATCCGCAACTGACCGACCGCTACTACGGCGATGCAGGCCGCCTGGGACAGGTGATTCTGAATCTGGTTGGCAATGCCGTGAAGTTCACACAGCAAGGCCAGGTGGTGATCGACGTGTGCGCGGCCGACATCCAGCCAGCCGACATCCAGCCAGATAGTGTCCACGCAACATCGCCCGATCAGTACACCCTGCCCGCGCAGCGTTCCAACGCCAGTCCGGCTTCGGCGGTGTGCCTGCATTTCTCGATTCGCGACACGGGCATTGGCATCACGCCCCAAGAGCAACAACGCATTTTTGGAGCGTTCTCCCAGGCCGATGCATCCACCACTCGCCGCTTTGGCGGTACCGGGTTGGGCCTGGCGATTTGTGGCCGCCTGGTCAGTCTGATGCATGGCCGCATCTGGCTGGAAAGCGAGCCCGGCCAGGGAACCACCTTCCACTTCACCTGCCGACTCAGTGCCAGTCCCCAGGCCAAGCCGATTGCGCAGCTTGTTTCGCAAGTGGAGATGGAACCGCGTTCATTGTGTGTCCTGCTGCTGGGAGTCGAACCGGCCGCCCTTGCCGTCTACACCGAACTACTTGCCGCCTGGCAGATGCAATCGCATGCGGTAGACGAAGCCGCCACGGCGATCGACTTGTTGCGCAAGCGGGAAGAACGTGGGCGGCCTTTCGACCTGATCGTGGCCGATACCCGGCTGCCCGATATGAACCTGGCCCAGTTCGCGGGTACGGTCGCGGGACTTCGACATCCGGTGCCGCTGCTGGTGTTGGCCTCCAGTATGCAACCAGTGGATAGCAGCATGTTGTCGTTGCCGGTGCCGGTTCGCTACGCCCTCAAGCCCGTGATGCCTGCGGAGCTGTTTCGTGCCATTGGCGCGGGCCTGGGACTGGTTGAGGAACAGCAACCTGCCGTCAGTGAGTTGCTGCCGCAAACCACGCCGCCGCTCCGGATTCTGCTGGCAGAAGACAGCCCGATCAACCAGCGCGTGGCGGTCGGATTCCTGGAGCAGTGGGGCCACCGGGTCACGATCGTCGACAACGGGCAGAAGGCGATCGACGCCCTGGCCCGCCAGCCGTTCGACCTGGTATTGATGGACCTGCAAATGCCCGACGTGGGCGGTCGCGAAGCCACGGTGCAGATTCGCCTGCGCGAGCAGGAAACGGGCGCCCCGCGCATCCCGATCATTGCCATGACCGCGGAGGCCATGAAAGGTGACCGCGAACGGTGTCTTGAGGCCGGTATGGATGACTACCTGGCCAAGCCGATTGGTTCAGATGAATTGCATCGCGTGATTCACAAGTTCGCCACGGGAGCAGGCTCGGCTTCCGGCCTTCCATCTGATGTGCTGGCTGGCACGAGCGAACAGGCCGAGAGCGAGTACCAAGGTACTTCGGGCGGGGCCAACGGCGATGAAGCGACGGTGCAACTGGTCGACTGGCAGTACCTTAGCAGGATGCTGGGCCGCGACCGCGGCTTGATACGCGACTCGCTGGCCATCCTTCGGCAGCAATGCCCCGAACTGCTCGGTCAACTGCAACACGCGATTGAAACGCATAATTCCAGCGAGCTCTATCACTTTGCCCACTCGCTCAAGGGATTATCGTCCTACTTGGGCCGCAGTCCCATTGTTCAAGCTGCCGCCGCATTGGAACTCGCCGGAATGGAAGGAAACTGGAACAACGTGCCCGAGTTGTTCCGCGGCCTGGCTCAGGATATTGCCCGGCTGGTGGAACTGCTGGACGACGATGCTTCCTTACCGGAGTTCGCACGGCCATGACCGTGCCGGGCAATGGGCAGTTAAACCATGGCATCCCAAAGCATCGTGCGGCGGTCCCTAACTATGGCCTGGTGCGCTAGAAATGCACACTACCTTCCATATCAATTCCCCGTACGTGACTTGAGGGCCTCGTGAAAAGCGCGGGGGGCATTGCCAGAAGATCCGTTCACTTCGGAAGCGCGGCTATCAAGCAGGCCGCCGGGCGACGAGTGCGATCTGGCGCGCAAAGTCGATGCCTATATTACGGAACAGCCAGCCTAACATATATTGCCGCACCAGCCGCCGATGTACTGGATCGTGATAGATGCGATAGATGCCGGAGACTTCCAATCCGGCGAGATCAGCGATGGCTGCCAGTTCGTCATAACACAGCGGCGTGCAATGCGTGGCATCGCGCAGGTAAGCCGGGGGATAAAATGTGTTCGGTGTGCTGAGCACCAGAAAGCCGCCCGGCCGCAACAACCCTGACAACCGGCGGAGCCAGGGCACAATCCCGGCCAGCGGCAGATGCTCCACCACTTCCAGGGCGAATACGGCGTCGTACGGCCCGGCCACTTCGTCCAGCGAGTAATAGTCGTGCGGGAGATTGCGGTCGATATCCATCGACTCGTACATCAGGTGCGGCAGGGAAGCCAGCAGTTGCCCGCCCATCTTGCGGTCACCGGCCCCCACCTCCAGCACGCGCTGGCCGTCGGTCAGCCGCTCCACCAGCACTTGCCGAATCCGGCGGCGCAGCGGCAGATGGAATACCAATTTGCCGAAACGGGCGGCCATGGCCCTGCGCCGGGTGTAAAGCTCCGACCAGGCAGGCTCCGCATCCCGACACGACTCGCCCAGGGCTGCTCCAGGTGCCAGCGCTTCTGCGCGCAATCGGACCGGTGAATCGATCGAGAGCATCGAGCGTAACCTCCTTGTCGCTCACCACTTGGCATTACCGCGCGCCCCTGCGAGCAGGCCGCGGCCAACTGGGGGCTGTAGCAGCAGGCCGCGCGAACATGCCTCGCCCCCCCGAGAGGGCTGGCCGTCATCGTTAGCACTGCCACCACAAGGCGCATCGCCAGCGTTGAGGCTTCCATGCCTCGCCCGGGGTGCGAGTGCCGCCCCCCGGAACCGGACCGCGGCTATTTTGCCAATGCTGGGTTGCTTTGACTACAGCAGTTCCGGCATGGGAGCGTACCGGTTGTGGTCCACCAGGAACTGCGGACGGCCGGCGCGGTCGATCAGTGTGGTATGGTCGATGTCGATGCCCAGCGTTTTATACAGCGTGGCAAAGATTTCCTGGAAGTGAACGGGCCGGTCCTGGGCGTGCTCGCCCAAGCGGTTGGTGGAACCGATCACCTGGCCGGTCCGCAAGCCGCCGCCGGCCAGGAGGGCGCAACTGACCTGCGGCCAGTGGTCGCGGCCGCCGCTGGCGTTGATCTTGGGGGTGCGACCAAATTCGCCCCACACCACCACTGTGGTATCGTCGAGCATTTCGTGCCGTTCCAGGTCTTCGACCAGGGCGGTGACGCCTTGATCGAGCATCGGCATGTCATCGCGGCCCTGCCCGAAGTTGTTGCTGTGCCAGTCCCAGCGGCTGAAGGCCAGGGTTACGCAGCGCACGCCGGCTTGGATCAACCGGCGAGCCATCAGGAAGTGGGACATCAGCCGGGGCCCGCCGTCGGCCTTGTTGCGCGGGTCGCCTTCGCCGTACCGCTCGACCACCTTGGGGTCCTCCTTGCTGAGGTCCAGGGCGTCGGCCAGACGGCTGCTGGTCAGTACGCCAAACGCCTGCTGATTGAAGGCGTCCAGCCCTTCGATCTGGCCGGAGGCGTCGGCCTCGCGGCGGAAGTTGTCCAGCGCATTGAGCACCCGGCGACGGTCGGCAAGCCGATCGAGCGTGATGCCGCTGAGGACCATGTCGTCCTTGCCCTCGGCATTGGGCTTGAACGGTGCATAGGCCGAGCCCAGGAATCCCGGGCTACCTGGATCGGCCCAGGGGGCGTGCCCCATATTGGGCGCCAAACCGACAAACGGCGGCACCGCCGGATCGGTTGGCCCAAACAACTTGGCAACGGCCGAACCCAGGCTGGGATAGCCGCCTTGAGGGCTGGGCTGGTTGCGGCCCCAACCGGTCTGGCACATATAAGCATCGTGCCGGCCGTCCGAGCCCACCACGCTGCGGATCGGCACAAACTTCTCCATCATCCCGGCCAGCCGCGGCATGTGCTCGCAGATTTGAATGCCGGGCACCGAGGTGGCGATCGGCTCGAATTCGCCCCGAATCTCCACCGGAGCGCTCGTCTTCAGATCGAACATGTCCTGGTGCGGCGGCCCACCCGGCAGGAAGATCATGATGATTCCCTTGTGCCGCTGCGGCGGGCGGCCCGTCAGCGACTCGGCCTTGAGCAACTGGGGCAACGAAAGCCCGCCCATTGCCAGCCCGCCAATCTTCAAAAAGCCGCGGCGGCTGAGTCCATCGCAGAATCGATTACCCGAACGCTCAGGAGCACCAAGAATCGTAAGCATCGCGGATCTTCCAGGAGTGCAGCGGGAAGGTAGGACGCCGCGGTTCTCTATTGCCGGTGCGGGCCTCGCACGAGGCGAAGCACTCAAGCGGCCACAGACCATCGGCGTTTGATTAAGTACGGTTGAGGTCATGACAAAGTGGCGGTGACCCGGCCCGGGCAAGACGGATTGCCATCCGCTCCCCGCGGAGCAAGTTACCAGCGCACCTGCGGTCGCCCCCCCCGATCCAGGTGCGGCCCGGGGCGGTCGATACGTCGGCAGCATCATATCAAACTTGGCCGATGATTGCCAAACGCATTTTGGGCATTTGCGATCCCCCTTAAGCGAGGGGCTCCGCCTGCCACAAGGCCAGCTTTTCCGGGCCGATGGCGCTGGCACCCGCCCGAGCTGGCTGGCTGCTTTTCAGACACCGGCTCCCGTCCTGCGCTAGCACCCTGCCGCTGCCGGGGGGGGCAGCACCGCAGGGTGGATGAGCAGCAATGTCCGGCGGCGTAATGCGGAATGCTCCCGGGAGGCTCGTTCGGTCTGCCGTACGGCAAGCTCGCTGCTTTTTCCCGCCGTTTTGCCGAGATGCCGCTGATGCCGCGGCTCATCCGCAGGCTTGCGTAACACGCGCTGGATGGCTGGAAGCGTGTAACCCAACGCTCAATACTTTGACCAGGAGGAATATCACGGCAGATTTTCCCCAGAAACTCTAAACCTGAACTAAATTTTGATGATGCTATTGACGAAAGGCACCGCTTGCCATCAATGCTTGCGCAATCGGTGCAGTCGTCATAAGCGGAATTTCTTGACAACTGCAAAACCCATGAGCCACATGCTTGACACTACCCTGTGGCGGGATTCTAAATGATATTCAGGCACAATGAATGATTCTCCCAATCGCGGCCTATGCGCGCGGCGAATGTGTGGCGTTGCAGAGGGGGGGATTCGTGCATCGTGCCGATCGGAGGCAGCGCATGTAGCGGGTGGGGACGAACATTCAGCGCTTCCCGCGCCTTGCGTTGGCTATATGAAATAAAATGTTGAAAAGGTCCCGCCGTTGCACTTGGGGTGTGTATAGCGGCTGGATGGTTGACAAAACGGTAATGGCAGGAACGAACGGCGCGATAACCTCGCGCCGCATCAAACCAGGGACAGGTTTGATACCAGCTATGTGAGTTGAGAAACCATTTACGTAGTCATCCGGAAGCTTATCGAAGCGGCAGCAACAGGAGGGATACACGCCAGCGCTGCCGTTGCCGATAACGCTGAGTCGCCCGGATGACGTCTGTCCTTGGGAGGAAGCATGTCACGTCGCAATCTGATGATCGCCGGCATGATGGCGCTGGCCGTTCTGGTCGCGTGGCCGGAAACGTCGCAGGCCCAATACGGTGGATGCACCACCTGCGCCACGGTGCCCGCCTATCGTCCAATGGTGGTGCGGTACGGTCTGTTTGGTCGTCCCCGCGCCGTGTACTATGCGCCCACGGTAGCGGCCGTTCCGGTGGCCAGTTATTACACCCCGGTGGCCAGCTACTATGCGCCGGCGGCGTCCGCGTGCAGTACCTGCACCACCTCCGCTTTTTATCCCAGCAGTTGCACCACCTGTTCGCCGTGCAGCACCTGCACGCCCGGTTGCAGTACGTGCTATTCGCCCACGGTCGTGAGCGTGCCGGTTACGACCTACCGGCCGGTGGCGGCCTGCGGCCCCTGCGGTACCACGGTGACCTACCGGCCGGTCACGTCGTACGTGCAGCGCGTGCAGTATGCCGCGCAGCCGGTGTGCAGCCCTTGCAGCGTTTCGTACTCACCGGCGGTCACGTGCGCCCCCGGTTGCACCGGATGTGCGCAGTGCGCTCCGGCGACGACGCAATATGCGCCTTCCACCCAGCAGTACAATTACCCGAGCCAGGAAAGCTATCCGCAGACCCAACCGGGCTACGGCAGCAATAACCCCGGCCCGCAGTCGTACCAGCAGGAACGCCCGCACACCTCGCCCAGCCAGAATCCGCCGCAAACGCAGCCGAGTGTGCCTCAAACGTCGCCTCAGCAACCGGCGCCGCAGCAGCCGATGCCGCAACAGCCGATTCAGCAGCAACCGCATACCAGCGGCAGCAGCACGTACTATCCCAACACCAACCCACAGTTGATCGATCCCGATAGCCGCACGACCCTGCGTAGCTGGAACTTCCACCGCGCGGTGGCTCAAGAGGACGACCTCACGGCCCGCATCATTCCGGTGAGCCAGGAATCGCCGGCGGCGGAGCAGCCTGCCGCGAGCCAACCCTCCAAGAGCGGCTGGCGGGCGGCCCGCCCCCGCTAGGCCTGCGGCCAGCCTGGGAGGTGTTCCACCCTCCCGCCGTTTGAAAATCGCAAGAAAGTTTACAGCGACGGGCACCGCTAAATTCGGTGCCCGTCGTTGTGCGCGGCCGGTCCAGGCGGCGCCAGACGCTCACGGGCGGCCTTAGCGAAGGTCGCCTGTCCCCCAGAGCCGAAGTTGGCCGCTTGCATCTTGGCCACAGTAGAGCACGTGGCCACCCGTGCGGCTGACCCAGATGGTGAGTTGGAGCCCGTCGTCCATGGTTGCTGCCAGGCACAGCCAGGGGCTGTCTTCCGGCGAGGGGAGGCGATACCAGGTGCCGCGCCCCAAAGCATCGCTTTGGGCGGTGCAGCGGTCCGGGGTGCGCAGGGCATCGGGCTGCGGCCTGAGCGAAACGGCCACAAGCTGCGCCGCCGGCCGTTGCCGAAGGTACAGCCTGTCGGCGTGCCGGGTGCCATCAGCCCAGCGGCCTTGCAGGCGGAGCCGGGTTTCCCCGGCTTGGGCCTCTTGGCTTCCGCCCAGCAGGGCGATGGAGCAGGCCAATAAACTCCAAGCCAGAATATGCGTATTGCGCTGCATGGTATTTGCTCCCGACCGGCCCCCTAAAGGTGTTACTAGAGTCGTGCAGCGTGGCCGGTCGCCCACTGTTACACGTGGGGCGGCGTGCTTTTGGAAAAGAGGCCAACCGTGCGGCTGGATTCGTGAGGGGGGGAAGCGTTGGCGGCAGCGGTGCGTGCCACCCCCCCCGCGGTGCCGCGGCAAGCAGTACCGGAGCCGCCCCATCGCGGCCCGAAAAGGGCCGAACCAGCTTGACAAGCGCAAGCGGCCGGGGTGCAATGAACTTAGCGCGCAACGGCAAATATCGATCGTGGGGGGAGCTACGCCACTTCGCTCATCCCAAGCCGTGTTGCAAGCGCGCGACCAGACCGGGGGGGAACTTCTTGCCGAGCGTTGCCATGAAAGCCTGCTGCCGCCCCGTCCGGTTTCGGTCAACACGCAATTCCGGCTTCACCCTGACGGAAGTCCTGGTCGCCACGGCCCTGACTCTGCTGATGATGGCCGTGGCCGTCAACGGTTTTGGGCTGATGGCCGGCAGCATCTCCAATAACCGGGCCATGATCGAGGCTTCGGGCCGGTTGCGGGCCGCCCAGCATCGGCTGCAACTGGACCTGAAGTACGTCACCGCCCGGATGATGCCGCCGCTTGATCCGCGGCACGACCTGGGCTACTTCGAGATCATCGAGGGGCCGGGGCCGTATGTGCCAGGCATCGGCAGCGGC